>JAAYKF010000080.1 GCA_012522535.1 Bacteroidales bacterium | reverse complement strand
TTGCCAAAGTTTCCAAAGTTTTTATATGCCAATCTGTTGTAGCTTGATGTGGCTATAACTTCAGTTACAAATGTTTCGTCGTCTCTACTAACGTTGTAGTGCGATTCAAGTTTTTTTGCTGTAACATATACCTTTCTGGATATAGATGCAGTGTTTTTAGCCTTATCTTTCACGGTATAATATATGGGGTATTCGTCTATAAGATTTTCGTTTACGCTTCCTGAGATTTCAATTTTGGAGCTAAGGTCGCCATCATTTTCGTCGTAGGCGGTGGCACCTTGTTCTACATATTTTTCTCCAAGGCTAAGATAGTGCGAGCTTTCGCCTATTAGGCTAATTTCAGGGGCTGTGTTGTCTCTGTTGCACGAAAGTGCAAGAACGGCTATAATGCCGATAATAGATAGTTTGATTTGTGTTTTGGTCATATGGATTAATTTTTTCACAAATGTAGTTTATTTTTCCATAAAAAAAAAGCTGTCAAAAAAATGACAGCTTTTTTTTAGTTTTATTTAAAGACTATTGTAGAGTCCATACTTCTTTAGTTGTGTATGTTTCTGTATCAGTAAAGTTAGCGTCTGCACTCCATACTTCTTCATATTCAAAGCCAGTGATAACGTAGTTGTTACCTGCTTTTTCGTATGCACCATTGATGTTTTGGAATCTAACCCAAACGTTTTGTCCATTAGCTTGTCCAGCAATTTCTTTGTCTTCAAGAGTGATGTTGTATCCTTCAACTCTAGCGTCAAATTTTACAGTTTCGCCAAGTCCAGCAAATCCTTTGAAAACGATTTTGTTATATTCAACAGAAGCTACTGGTGTAATGTCGTAATCACCATAAGAATCGTTAGTTTCACCGTCAAATATTTCAGCAACATAGTTGTGAACTAATTTTCCAGCTTTAACATTAACTGTTCTAGTTGCACTACCTTCGTTTCCAGCTTTGTCAGTTACTTTGTAAACGATTTTATAAGCATCAACTTTGTCAGTATTAACTTCACCAACAACAACTATTTTAGATGTTATTTTTCCATCTTCTTCGTCAGTAGCAGTTGCACCTGGATCGTCCCAAGTATCACCTAAATCAATTTCCATAACTGCGTCGCCTATAAGAGTAACAACAGGATCATTAAGGTCTTCTTTACCACATGATGAGAATATTACTACTGTTGCAAGTAATATTGCTGCAATGCTAAAAATGTTCTTTTTCATAGTTTAATTAATTTAATTTTTAAATTGTTTCTTAGTTTTGATTTTGCAAATATATAATATATTATCCATATACCAGACACTCTAACACATTTTTTTATGTTTTGTTTGCTTTTTATTATATTTTTTCGCTTTAGGTAGTACTTATTCCAAATTAAAATTTGAAAATTTCTAATTATTTTAGGGTATAAATAATTATTTAAGTCAATAAAAAGTAATAATTGTTTAGCAAAAAAGTGAGTTTAAAAGCTTCTTTATCATGTCTAACAGCTTCATTTATCTAGTAATGTACATGAATTATATTTTATTTTAAACTTTTTAATAGATATTTTGTTGTAAATACAAATCTTATTCTTATTTTTGCAAAGGAAATAAACTTTAAATAAAAACAATTAAAACAACTTAAGATGAAAAAAGTATTATTCGGATTAATGGGTGTAGCAATGTTTGCAGTTGTTGCATGTGGACCAAGTAAAGCAGAACAAGAAGCTGCAGAAAAAGCAAAACAAGACTCTATCGAGGCTGCTGAAGAGGCTGCTCGTATAGAAGCTGAAGAGGCTGAAGCTGCTCTTTTAGCAGAGCAAGAAGAAGCTGAGAGACTAGCTGCTGAAGAAGCTGCAAAAACTAGCTCGGCTCCAAAAGCTACTCCAAAAAAACAAGAAACTATTAAAGACGTAATTGAAGAAGAAGGAAAAGAAGCAGTTCGTAAAGGAATTCGAGAAGGTCTGAATAGATAGTTCTTTAACAGATAAAAAAAGGAGCTTTAATAGCTCCTTTTTTTCTTTTTCAATCAATACTCAGTTTTTGCTTATGTTTCATAGAATATTTCATTTTGGCACCAAAAATGATAAAAAAAGAAAGTTTAATAAAGTTAATATCTTTATAGAACTTTTTGATATTCTTTAGAAAATATAAAAACTTGTGTAAGCTATAAGCAAGGGTGTTTGAATGTTTTTTATGAAAATATAGCCTGGAAATATAATTTTCTTTTTCAATATCTAGGTTTCGTGTTGTGCTTTTTCCCATGTGATGCACGAATTTTGCTTCTGGAACAAGATATATGTCGTAGTTGTTTTGTTTCATTAGCATTGCAATATCTTCTTCTTCGCAATATAAAAAGTAGTTAGTATCAAATCCTCCTATTTCAGCAAATTTCGAATAATCTATAAACATAGCTGCACCAGTTACATAGTCAACCCTAAGAGGCTCAGCATATTCCTTTTTTTTGTTTGGATATTTTTCTGGTTTAAAAGACCTCATTAATCCCGAACCTAAAAGTCGTATTGATAGTGTTGAAAATAATTAAAGCTATGGTGAAAAGATAAGTCTGTATTAAACATTTGTCCCGTACATACTCCTACATCTTTGTTTGATTTCATAAAGTTGTACAAAATAGAAATACAGTCATTAAGAAGGATAGTGTCATTGTTCAAGAAAAAAACATATTCAGAGTTAGTATGTTGTACAGCAAGCATGTTTGCCCCAGAAAAACCTAAATTAACTTTGCTTCTTACAAGTTTTATATCTTGTTGTGCTTTTACGAAAGTTTTAAGTTCTTTGTAATCATCAGTTTTAGAGTTGTTGTCAATAATTATTATGCTATAATTGAAATTTGGATCAACAACATCTTTTATTGATTTAAGGCACTCAATGGTATATTTTGATGAGTTATAATTTATAATAACTATAGCTACAAGGTTTTCGGTCATACGGCTTTTTATATTGATTAAAAAAAGAGCTACTTCTTATTAAGAAATAGCTCTTTTTTATTTCTCTAAGCTTCGGCTTTTGGTGTTCCAATATTTATGGGAAATCCCTCAAAGCCTTCGCTTTCTTTAATTGTTCCGTGTGATGCTTCGAATTTTTGGATATTTTCTGATAAAGCTTTTAGCAGTCTTTTGGCGTGCAGTGGTGTTAGTATAATGCGCGATTTTACGTTTCCTTTTGGTAGTCCTGGCATTAGGTTTACAAAGTCAACTATAAATTCTGCATTTGAGTGTGTAATTATAGCTAAGTTTGAGTATATCCCTTCTGCAACTTCTTCGCTCAGACTGATATTAATATTGTTTTTGTTCTCTTTATCTTTATTCATTTCGATTATTTTTAGTAATTTTCTTTTTTTGAAGCTTGTAGTGTCATATGTTCTTCTTTAGAACCAACAATAAGTTCTTGGTATTCTCTAAGTCCTGTTCCAGCAGGAATTAGGTGTCCAACAATAACATTTTCTTTTAGACCTTTTAGTTCGTCAATTTTTGCGTTAACAGCAGCATCAGTAAGAACTTTAGTTGTTTCCTGGAACGAAGCTGCAGAGATGAAACTATCGGTTTGTAGAGAAGCTCTAGTGATACCTTGCAATATTTGTCTTGCTGTGGCAGGTTTTGCGTCGCTTGCTTCTATTGTTTTTTTGTCGTTACGTTTTAGGAATGAGTTTTCATCTCTTAGTTTACGAGCACTAATAATTTGTCCAGCTTTGTAGTTTTCGGAGTCTCCGGCATCGTCAATAAATTTCTTATCAAACATTTTGTCGTTTACTTCTTGGAATTCGATTCTATTGATAAGTTCTCCTTCTAAGAATTTTGTATCGCCCGGGTCTTCGATTTCCACTTTTTTCATCATTTGTCTAACAATTACTTCAAAGTGTTTATCATTAATCTTCACTCCTTGCAGTCTATACACTTCTTGAATTTCGTTCACTATATATTCTTGCACTTTCATAGGTCCTTTAATAGCCAAAATGTCTGCAGGCGATATAGCTCCTTCTGAAAGTAGTGTACCAGCTTTAACGAAGTCGTTTTCTTGTGCTAAAATTTGTTTAGAAGTAGAAACTAAGTATGTTTTTTGTTCACCAATTTTGGAGGTAATTTTTATTTCACGATTACCTCTTTTTAGTTTTTTGGTAAATGATACTATTCCGTCAATTTCTGCAACAACGGCAGGGTCTGATGGGTTTCTGGCTTCGAACAATTCTGTAACTCTTGGTAGTCCACCTGTAATGTCGCCAGATTTTCCGAATGCTCTTGGTATTTTAGCAAGGATTTCTCCTTTTTCGATTTTATCACCTTCGTCTAATAAGATGTGTGCGTTAACGGGTATGTCGTATGTTCTGATTTCTTCACCGTCTTTGCTAAGTATCTTGATAGATGGGTTTCTACTTTTTTGTCTGCTTTCGATGATAACTTTATCGTGATATCCTGTTTGTTCGTCGGTTTCCAGTCTGTATGTAACGCCTTCAACTATGTCGTTGAAACCAAGTTTACCGCTAACTTCAGAAATTATCACTGCATTAAATGGATCCCAATCGGCAATTTTAGTTCCTTTTTTCACGGCGTCACCATTTTTAATATATAGGTGAGCTCCGTATGGTATATGAGCTGATGCCAAAGGAATTCTTGTTTTTGCATCTATAATTCTCATTTCTGCCGATCGCCCAATAACAACTTCGTATGATGTGTTGCTATCTTTCTCTTTAGCTTTAACAGATCTTAGTTCATCAATTTGCACTATACCATCGTATTTGGCATCGATAGATGCTTGTTCTCCGATGTTACTTGCAACACCTCCCACGTGGAATGTACGCAGTGTAAGCTGTGTACCGGGTTCTCCAATTGACTGTGCTGCTACCACACCAACTGCTTCTCCTTTTTGAACCATTTTGTTTGTTGCAAGGTTACGTCCGTAACATTTGGCACAAACACCGGTTTTAGATTCGCAAGTTAGAACGGAGCGTATTTCGATTTGCTCGATGGGTGAGTCGTCTATTATTTGAGAAATTTCCTCTGTAAGTTCTTCACCAGCTTTTATGATAAGTTCACCAGTTTGTGGGTGGTAAACGTCGTGTAGGGTAACGCGTCCTAAGATTCTGTCATATAGTGTTTCAACAACGTCTTCGTTTTTCATCAATGCTCCAATGGTGAGTCCACGTAGTGTTCCACAATCTTCTTCGTTGATAATCACGTCTTGAGCAACGTCCACTAATCTACGAGTTAGGTATCCAGCATCGGCAGTTTTCAGAGCGGTATCTGCAAGACCTTTACGGGCACCGTGTGTAGAAATAAAGTATTCAAGTACCGATAGTCCCTCTTTGAAGTTAGCCAAAATTGGGTTTTCAATAATTTCTCCACCCGAGGCTCGAGTTTTCATGGGTTTTGCCATCAGACCTCTCATACCTGAGAGCTGTCTAATTTGTTCTCTAGAACCACGTGCACCAGAGTCTAGCATCATGTACACAGGGTTGAATCCGCGCATATCTTTCGATATTTTGTCTAGTACCACTCTACTAAGTTTGGCGTTTGTGTGTGTCCAGATGTCGATAATTTGGTTGTAGCGTTCGTTGTTGGTAATGAACCCCATGTTGTAGTTTGTTGTAACTTCGTCAACTTCAGCATTGGCTTCATCTATAAGTGTAAGTTTTTCTTCTGGAATTATGATATGTCCGAGGCTAAACGATAGTCCACCTTTGAATGCCATATTGTATCCCATATCTTTAATATCGTCTAAGAATTGTGCAGTACGTGCCGTTCCGGCTTCTCTTAGTACGCTATTAATAATGTCTCTAAGAGTTTTCTTAGTTAGTAGTTCGTTTATAAACCCATACTCTTCTGGCACTATTTGGTTGAATATAACTCTACCAACAGTTGTTTTTAACATTTCGTATGAGCTAGTTTTTTTGTTGAAAATCCTACATTGTATGTATGTATGAAGTCCTATTGCTTTTTCGTTGTATGCAATAATTACCTCTTCGGGTGAGTAGAATTTTTTGTTTTCGCCTTTTTGTGGGTTTTCGGTTGTGCTTTCAAGTCCTTTGGTTATATAATATAATCCAAGCACCATGTCTTGTGAAGGCACAGTGATGGGTGATCCATTGGCGGGGTTAAGTATATTGTGTGAGGCAAGCATTAGCAGCTGTGCTTCCAGAATTGCTGCATTTCCAAGAGGTACGTGTACTGCCATTTGGTCACCGTCGAAGTCGGCATTAAAAGCTGTACAGGTGAGAGGGTGTAGTTGTATTGCTTTACCTTCCACTAGTTTTGGTTGGAATGCCTGAATACCTAATCTGTGTAGGGTAGGAGCACGGTTAAGCAAAACAGGGTGTCCTTTAAGTATATTTTCGAGGATATCCCACACTATCGGGTCTTTACGTTCTACAATTTTCTTTGCAGATTTTACAGTTTTAACTATTCCTCTTTCTAGTAATTTTCTGATAATGAATGGTTTAAATAGTTCGGAAGCCATTTCTTTAGGAATACCACATTCATTAAGTTTAAGTTCTGGTCCAACCACAATTACCGAACGTCCTGAGTAGTCAACACGTTTACCCAAAAGGTTTTGACGGAAGCGTCCTTGTTTCCCTTTCAAGCTATCAGATAGTGATTTAAGTGGTCTGTTAGATTCAGTTTTCACTGAGCTAGCTTTTCTTGAGTTATCAAAAAGTGAGTCAACGGCTTCTTGCAACATACGTTTTTCGTTACGCATAATTACGTCAGGAGCTTTAATTTCGATAAGTCTTTTCAGACGATTATTTCTAATAATCACTCTTCTATATAAGTCGTTAAGGTCGGAAGTTGCGAATCTACCTCCATCAAGTGGAACCAATGGTCTTAGATCTGGTGGTATAACAGGCACGACGCTCACTATCATCCATTCGGGTCTATTTTCTATATTTTTGTTGGCTTCTCTGAACGCTTCAAACACTTTCAATCTTTTCAGGATATCTTGTTTTCTTTGTTGCGAAGTTTCGTTTTTAGCTTTCAGTCTCAGCTCGAACGATTCTTTGTCCAAGTCAATTTGGCTAAGTAGAGTTTGTAGTGCATCAGCTGCTCCCATCTTAGCTATAAATTTATTAGGGTCGGAGTCGTCTAACATTTGGTTCTCTTTGGGTAGCGAGTCTAATATTTTGAAGTATTCTTCTTCTGTAAGTAGGTCAAGTCGTTGAACATCTTCTGCTATCCCAGCTTGTATTACAACATATTTTTCGTAATATACAATTGCGTCTATTGCTTTTGAGTTTACTCCCAGCAGTGCTGCAATTTTGTTTGGAAGCGATTTGAAGAACCAAATATGTGCCACTGGTACAACGAGGTGTATGTGTCCCATTCTTTCGCGACGCACTTTTCTTTCTGTAACTTCAACTCCACATCTATCGCACACAATTCCCTTATATCTAATTCTTTTGTACTTACCGCAATGACATTCCCAGTCTTTGATAGGTCCGAAAATTCTTTCACAGAACAATCCATTGCTTTCTGGTTTGTATGAGCGATAGTTTATAGTTTCGGGTTTAATCACTTCGCCCTTCGACTGTTCTAATATAGAATCGGGGGAGGACAAACTAATTGTTATTTGTGTAAAATATTTTTTGATTGATTGGTCTTTTCTAAAAGCCATATGTATGTATTTATTGGAAACAGATTAATAAATAAGTGAGCATATAAGCCTTTTATATGCTCACTCTTTTTTTATTCAAATGTAATATTTAGGCATAATCCTTTAAGCTCATTCACAAGCACGTTGAACGATTCAGGTATTCCTGGTGTTGGCATAGTGTCGCCTTTAACTATGGCTTCGTATGCTTTTGCACGTCCAATTACGTCGTCTGATTTCACTGTTAGGATTTCTTGTAGAATATTCGATGCACCGAATGCTTCCAGTGCCCACACTTCCATCTCTCCAAAACGTTGTCCACCAAATTGGGCTTTACCTCCCAGTGGCTGTTGGGTAATGAGTGAGTATGGTCCAGTTGAACGTGCGTGCATTTTGTCGTCCACCATGTGGTGAAGTTTCATCATGTATATGTATCCAACTGTAACATCTTGGTCGAATTTTTCGCCAGTTCCACCGTCATAAAGTGTAACTTTTCCATTTTCTGGTAGTCCAGCTTTTTTCATCAGTTCATTAATTTGAGTGATGTTTGCACTATCAAAAATTGGGGTGTTAAACTTCATTCCTAGTTCTTTTCCGGCCCAGCCTAATACTGTTTCGTATATCTGCCCGAGGTTCATTCGTGAAGGAACTCCAAGAGGATTCAGAACTATATCTACTGGTGTACCATCTTCAAGGAATGGCATATCTTCTTCGCGAACTATCTTAGCAACAATACCTTTGTTACCGTGTCGTCCAGCCATTTTGTCACCAATCTTAAGTTTACGCTTTTGAGCCACATAAACTTTTGCCATTTGCACAATTCCTGCTGGAAGTTCATCGCCAATGGCTTCAGCAAATTTATCGCGTTGAAGTCTGCCTTGAATCTCTTTGTACTTAATACTATAATTATTTAGTAGAGTATTAATGTTTGCATTAATTTCATCATCATTAGTCCAGTGAAGTGGATTAATGTTGTTGTAATCAAGTGTGGCAAGTTGTTTTTGAGTAAACTTACTACCTTTTGGAATTACAACATCTTTAAAAATTGATGTAACATTATATGCTGTTTTACCTTCTAATAGTGTATATAGTTTTTTAATTAGTAAGTCTTTAAGTTGATTAAATTCAACAGCAAATTTCTCTTCTATCTCTTTAGCAATCTCTTGTGTTTTAGCCTTTGGACGGGTCTCTTTCACATTGCGAGAGAATAATTTTTTGTCGATAACAACACCTTTCATCGAGGGGGGTGCTTTTAGTGATGCATCTTTCACATCGCCAGCTTTATCGCCAAAAATAGCCCTTAGAAGTTTTTCTTCAGGTGTTGGGTATGATTCACCTTTTGGTGTAATTTTACCAATTAAGATATCGCCTTCATTAACTTCGGCACCAATTCTGATAAGTCCATTTTCGTCCAAATCTTTGGTTGCTTCGGCACTAACATTGGGTATATCGTTAGTTAGTTCTTCAATTCCACGTTTTGTATCTCTAACTTCTAATGTAAATTCTTGGATATGAATAGATGTATATATATCTTCCTTAGCAATTCTTTCCGAAATTACGATAGCGTCCTCAAAGTTGTAGCCTTTCCAGGGCATAAATGCCACCATAAGGTTACGTCCCAGTGCCAGTTCGCCATTTTCGGTGGCATAGCCTTCACAAAGAATTTGTCCTTTTTTAACCACATCACCTTTTCTAACTATGGGGCGAAGGTTAACGCAAGAGTTTTGATTAGTACGATGGAATTTTGTAAGAGTATATGTTTTTATCTCTTCGTCAAAGCTAATTAGTGTTTCTAATTCGTCTCTTTCCGATTTTACTTTTATGGTATTTGCGTCAACATACACCACAGTTCCGTTGGTTTCTGAGTTGATTAAAACTCTAGAATCTTCTGCAACTTTTCCTTCTATTCCTGTTCCAACTATTGGGCTTTCGGGGTTCATAAGTGGCACAGCTTGTCTCATCATATTCGAGCCCATCAATGCACGGTTGGCGTCGTCGTGTTCAAGGAAAGGAATAAGCGAGGCAGCTATGGATGCAATTTGGTTTGAAGCAACGTCAATCATGTCAATTTCTTTTGGCTCAACTATGGGGTAGTCGGCCAATTGACGTGCTTTAATTTTGCTTACAGTAAATTTACCTGCATCGTCGGTGGGTGTACTCGATTGGGTGATGGTTTTATTTTCTTCCTCTTCGGCACTCAAATAAACCTTCTTACTTCTATCAACAATTCCTTTTTCGACCTTATAATATGGAGTTTCAATAAATCCAAGATTATTGATTTTTGCAAAAACGCAAAGCGAAGAAATAAGTCCAATATTTGGTCCTTCGGGTGTTTCGATGGTACAAAGTCGTCCATAGTGAGTATAGTGAACGTCTCGCACTTCGAAGCCAGCTCTTTCGCGAGAAAGTCCGCCTGGTCCTAATGCTGAAATTCTTCTTTTGTGTGTAACTTCCGACAATGGATTTGTTTGGTCCATAAATTGCGAAAGTTGGTTTGTTCCAAAGAATGAGTTTATTACTGAGGATAATGTTTTGGCATTGATTAGGTCTGTGGGTGTAAACACTTCATTATCACGCACATTCATTCTTTCGCGAATTGTGCGAGCCATTCTTGCCAATCCTACACCAAATTGTGTGTATAGTTGTTCTCCAACAGTTCTCACTCTACGATTGCTCAAGTGGTCAATGTCGTCAACTTCAGTTTTGGAGTTTATAAGTTCAATTAGATGTTTGATAATGGATACAATATCAACGTTAGTCAATATCTTAGTATCGATGGGAACATCTAATTTAAGTTTTTTATTTATTTTGTATCTTCCAACATTTCCAAGGTCGTATCTTCTATCAGAGAAGAATAGATTTTCCAATACTCCACGAGCAGTTTCTTCATCTGGTGGTGCAGTATTTCTAAGTTGGAAGTAAATATATTCTATTGCTTGTTTTTCTGAGTTTGTGGGGTCTTTTTGTAGGGTATTAAAAATAACAGAGTAGTCGGCTTTTCCGCTATCTTCTTTGTGTATTAATACTGTTTTAATACCAGCTTCTATAAAAAGGTCTATATGTTCTTCTTCAATAAGCGATTCACGTTCAACGAGTACTTCGGTACGTTCAATTGAAACAACTTCACCTGTTTCTTCGTCAACAAAGTCTTCAAGCCATGTTCTAACAACTCTAGCAGCAAGTTTTTCTCCTATATATTTTTTCATATTGGCTTTAGTAACTTTAATTTCTTTTGCCATATCAAATATGTGAAGAATATCTTTATCGGTTTCGTATCCGATAGCTCTAAGTAGTGTAGTAACAGGCAATTTCTTTTTCCTATCTATGTAGGCATACATCACGTTTCTGATGTCTGTCGTAAATTCTATCCACGATCCTTTGAAAGGAATAATTCTAGCTGAGAATAGCTGCGAACCGTTGGCGTGGTAGGTGGAGCCGAAGAAAACGCCAGGCGATCTGTGTAGTTGCGACACTATCACTCTTTCTGCTCCATTAATTATGAATGACCCTTGGGGTGTCATATATGGAATATTTCCAAGATAAACGTCTTGAACAATTGTTTCGAAGTCTTCGTGTTCTTCGTCTGTACAATATAGTTTCAACTTTGCTTTAAGTGGTACTTGGTATGACAATCCTCTTTCTAAACATTCTGTGATGCTGTATCTGGGAGGGTCAACAAAGTAGTCAATAAATTCCAACACAAAGTTGTTTCGGGCATCAGTTATTGGGAAGTTTTCCGAAAACACCTTATATAGCCCTTCTTTTTCTCTATTTTCGGTAGTAGTATCTAACTGAAAAAATTCTTGAAAAGATTTAAGCTGAATTTCCAAAAAGTCAGGTAATTCAGTATGTTTTGACTGTGCAAAACTATATCTTTTTTCTGTGCTGTTTAATGTATTTGCCAAGGCTTTAAATTTTAAATTTGTAAGTTAGATGAACGATTTGTGTATAAACCACGAAATACAGGTTCCTCATTTCGAGGAAACCTGTATCAGTTTGTTGTATGAAATTTCTTATTGAATTTCAACTTCAGCACCTGCTTCTTCAAGAGCTTTTTTCAGTGCTTCGGCTTCATCTTTACTAACACCTTCTTTTAAAGCTTTTGGTGCAGCATCAACAAGCTCTTTTGATTCTTTAAGACCAATGCTTATAAGGTCTTTTACTAATTTAACTACTGCAAGTTTAGATGCTCCAGCAGCTTTCAGAATAACATCAAAAGATGTTTTTTCTTCAACTTCTTCGGTTGCGCCAGCTACAGGACCAGCTGCAATAGCTACAGCAGCAGCTGCAGGTTCGATACCATACTCTTCTTTAAGAATTTCTGCTAACTCGTTTACTTCTTTAACTGTCAGATTAACCAATTGTTCCGCTAATGCTTTAATATCTGCCATTTTTATTTTGTTTTAAGTGTTTTTACTTGTTTTATTTAATTTATTCTTTTTCAGACAATGTTTTTACGATGCCTGCAATTTTTTGTCCACCTGAAGACTGTAGCCCAGATATAACGTTTTTGATTGGTGATTGTAGTAAACCAACGATTTCGCCAATAAGCTCTTCGCGTGATTTAAGTTTCACCAATTCTTCAACTAAGTCTTCTCCAATATATGTTGACTCTTCGATAAATGCACCTTTTATGTTAGGTATTTTATTCCTTCCACGAAACTCTTTTATAAGTTTTGCGGGTGCATTATTATCGTTGGTTAGCATTATTGAAGTACTACCTTTTAATGCTGGGTATAATTCCGAATAATCGATGTCCAACTGCTCCATTGCACGTTTTAGAAGAGTGTTTTTAACAACTCTCAATTTAATGTTTCTACGGAAACATTGTCTGCGCAGAGCATTTGTTTTTTCAACATCAAGTCCGAAAACATCAGTTACATATATATGTTTGTAATCTTTCAGGTCTTGTGCAATTGCATCTACAATTTCGTTCTTAAATTCTTTTTTCATCTTTTTGACCCTTTATTAATTTGTAGTAACTGATTTAGGTTCTATTTGTACACTTGGACTCATAGAGCTGGAAGCATAAATACTTTTAATGTATGTTCCTCTTGCAGAAGTTGGCTTAAGTTTGATAATTGTTTGTATCAATTCTTGTGCATTATCTAGAAGTTTGTTGTCGTCAAATGATACTTTACCAATTGAGGCATGAACAATACCATATCTGTCAACTTTAAAGTCGATTTTACCGGCTTTAACATCTTCTACTGCTTTACCAATATCCATTGTAACTGTACCTGCTTTTGGGTTTGGCATAAGTCCTCTTGGTCCGAGTACTCTACCTAAAGCACCAATTTTGGGCATTACACTTGGCATTGTGATGATAACATCAATATCAGTCCAGCCACCTTTTATTTTTTCAATATATTCATCTAAACCATAGTAATCAGCACCTGCATTTTTAGCTTCCTCTTCTTTGTCAGGAGTACAAAGTGCTAATACTTTAACTGTTTTTCCTGTGCCATGTGGTAGTGTTACAATACCACGTACCATTTGATTAGCTTTTCGAGGGTCAACGCCCAAACGAATATCTAAGTCAAACGAAGAATCAAATTTAGTATTTGATATATTCTTCACAACACTAATAGCTTCAGCTAGGGAATAAACAGTATCCTTGTCAAATTTTTGTAAAGCTTCTTTACGCTTTTTTGTTAATTTAGCCATTTTTCTGTTTTTAATTTTAATTTTTAGTTCTCAGGTTTTTTACCTTTGATTGTAATCCCCATGCTACGGGCAGTTCCTGCAACCATAGACATTGCTGATTCTACTGTGAAACAGTTTAAGTCAGGCATTTTTGCTTCTGCAATCTCTTTCACTTGTGTCCAAGTAACAGATGCTACTTTTGCCCTGTTGGGTTCGGATGAGCCTTTTTGGATTTTCGCTACCTCCAATAACTGAACAGCTACTGGTGGAGTTTTTAAGATAAAATCAAATGATTTGTCTTTGTAAACAGTAATAATTACAGGTATCACTTTTCCAGCTTGGTCTTGTGTACGTGCATTAAACTGTTTGCAAAACTCCATGATATTTACCCCTTTAGCACCCAATGCGGGTCCTACGGGTGGGGATGGATTGGCAGCACCACCTTTAATCTGTAGTTTAATTAATCCTGCTACTTCCTTTGCCATTTTGTTTTACATTTATTTGTTATTATTATTTGACCCTGTTATGATTCTTTTTCAACTTGCATAAAGCTTAGTTCAAGTGGAGTTTTACGACCGAAAATCTTAACCATAACTTTGAGCTTTTTCTTCTCATCGTTAATCTCCTCAATTATTCCACTAAAACTGTTGAAAGGTCCGTCAATTACTGTTACTGATTCACCTATGATAAAGGGCGTTGTCATCTCCTCCGTCATTTCAGTAAGTTCATCCACTTTCCCAAGGATGCGATTTACTTCGCTTTCTCGCAATGGTTCTGGAACCTTAGCACTGCCTCTTCCCGAACCCAAAAAACCAATTACATCTGGCACATTCTGGATTGTATGTATAACCTGACCAGTCATATCTGCCTCAATTAATACATAACCCGGAAAAAAATTACGCTCTTTGCTAACCTTCTTTCCTTTGCGAATCTGATATACCTTTTCTGTAGGGATTAGCACACTAGTTATGGTATTAGCTAGGTCGAGACGAGATATTTCACTCTCAATGTATTGTTTTACTTTGTTCTCTTTACCTGTGATTGTCCTTACGACATACCACTTTTTTTCAATTCCACTCATTTAAAAAATATATCAAAGATTTATCATAACTACTTGAACGAATTTGTATTATAAACTATAAAGTTGTGATAATACTAATGTTAGCACCTGATCCATCAAAAGCACTACTACTGCAATGATTAGGGAAGCAATGGACACAACGATGGCACTATTTTGTAACTCGCCCCAAGTAGGCCAAGATACTTTATGTATAAGCTCGTTATAACTTTCTTTAAAGTACTTTATTATTTTTTTCATTTTATTCTTTTAAAACAGCACGGGTGGTAAGACTCGAACTCACAACCAATGGTTTTGGAGACCACTACTCTACCAATTGAGCTACACCCGTAGAAAAAGCAAGGAATAAAATAATCCCTTGCTTTTATATTTCTAGAGTTTATTATTCCATAATCTCTGTTACTTGACCAGCTCCAACTGTACGTCCACCTTCGCGGATAGCGAAACGAAGACCTTGGTTAATAGCTACTTCATTTATCAAGTTTACAGTAATAGTTAAGTTATCACCAGGCATTACCATTTCAACACCTTCTGGAAGCATAACTTCACCAGTTACGTCAGTTGTTCTAAAGTAGAACTGAGGACGGTATCTGTTTTGGAAGGGCGTATGACGTCCACCTTCTTCTTTCTTAAGAATATAAACTTCAGCTTTAAATTGTTTGTGAGGTCTGATTGAACCAGGCTTGGCTATTACCATACCACGACGGATTTCGTCTTTGTCAATACCACGTAGTAACAAACCTACGTTATCACCAGCTTCACCGTAGTCTAGTATCTTGCGGAACATCTCAACACCAGTAACAACTGATTTAAGTTTTTCTGCACCCATACCAATAATGTCTACAGGGTCACTTGTGTTAATTGTACCAGTTTCAATTTTACCAGTAGCAACTGTACCACGTCCAGTAATAGAGAATACGTCTTCAACAGGCATTAAGAAATCCTTGTCAACGTCACGTTGTGGAAGTGGAATATAATCGTCAACAGCAGCCATTAGGTCTAATACTGTTTGCGACCATTTTGGATCACCATTAAGTCCACCTAGAGCTGAACCGCGAATAACAGGAGTGTTGTCACCGTCAAAACCGTAAAAACTTAACAATTCACGAATTTCCATCTCAACTAGTTCTAGTAGCTCTTCATCGTCAACCATGTCAACTTTGTTCATGAAAACAACCATACGAGGAACACCTACTTGGTGTGCCAATAGGATATGCTCACGAGTTTGTGGCATGGGTCCATCAGTAGCAGCTACAACAAGAATAGCACCGTCCATTTGGGCAGCACCAGTAACCATGTTTTTAATGTAGTCAGCGTGACCAGGACAGTCAACGTGTGCATAGTGACGATTTTCAGTTTCGTACTCAACGTGTGATGTATTAATAGTAATACCACGCTCTTTCTCTTCAGGAGCATTGTCGATCGAATCGAATGATCTTGCTTCTGTAAAACCAGCAGCAGCTAATACAGCTGTAATAGCAGTTGTTAATGTTGTTTTACCGTGGTCAATGTGTCCAATAGTACCAATATTAACGTGTGGTTTGGAACGATCAAATTTTTCTTTTGCCATATCAAATTATCAATTAAAAGTGATTTTTATTTTTTGTTTGTTTTTAATTGCTTTATATAAAAAACTTAGAGCCATTGACGAGAGTTGAACTCGTGACCTCTTCCTTACCAAGGAAGCGCTCTACCACTGAGCTACAACGGCACTCTTTTTTTAAAGAGCGGAAGACGGGTCTCGAACCCGCTACCTACAGCTTGGAAGGCTGTCGCTCTACCAAATGAGCTACTTCCGCATAAAAAAAGTGGGGAGAGGAGGATTCGAACCTCCGAAGGCTTCGCCAACAGATTTACAGTCTGCCCCATTTGACCGCTTTGGTACCTCCCCCTTAATTGGAGCCGATGGAGGGATTCGAACCCCCGACCGGCTGATTACAAATCAGCTGCTCTGGCCAACTGAGCTACATCGGCAATTAAAGTTATATTCTTTCAAAAAACGCAGTCCCTCCTGAACGGGACTGCAAATTTAGGAATAATATTTTTAATAGCAAACTTTTTTTGAAAAAAAATCAACTTTTTTTCATTATTTCTGCTTTATTTTATCTTTATGCTTGGTTAATTGCTTTTTTAAAGCGTCTAAAGCCTTATCTGTGGCTTCTTCAAAGCTCTTTTCGGTTTTTGACGCAAAAAGATCATTGCCACGAATAATTACTCGAATATCTACAGTTTTATTCTCAGGCTTGTCGGTGTTCTCCAATTTCAATACAGTTTCATAACCAATAATGTTGTCGTATTTCTTGTTTAGCTTACTGAGTTTCTCATTTATAAACTCCTCCAACTTGATATCAGTTTTGAAATGGACAGATGTAATTTTGTTATTCACATTCATATTGACCTCCTTTTTATGCCCGTGGATGGGCTTGTTTATATATGTTTTTTAACTTACTTATAGTATTGTGTGTGTAAATTTCGGTGGCAGATAAGTTTGAATGACCCAAAAGTTCCTTAATGGCATTTATATCGGCACCATTGTTGAGCATATGAGTGGCAAAACTGTGTCGCAAAACATGTGGACTCCTTTTGTTTGCAGTGCTAACTCTGCCAATCTCCCTACGAACAATTCTGTATATCATTTTTGAGTAAATTTTATCTCCTTTATATGTAACGAACGAAAATTTGTTTTGTTTTAAATCTGGAAAAACTTCGTCTCTTATATTATAATATTGTATAACTAATTTTTTAATGTTATTACTGATGGGTATAAGTCGCTCTTTATTCCTTTTTCCAAGCACTTTTATCTGCATCAAACCCAAATCAATGTTTTCATCTTTTAGATTTTCCAACTCCGATAGTCGAATTCCAGTCCTATAAAACAGTTCTATAATTAACCTATCACGTACTCCCTCAAAACCGTCATCAAAGTTGTCTTCGTGCAACAAATCTTCAATTTTGCTCTCTTCAACATAAACTGGTAATCGTTTTTTTGCCTTGGGCGACGAAATTAAATCCATGGGATTCTTTTCAAGTTTTCTCTGCTTCAAAAGAAATCTATAATAGCTCCTTAAAGTGGAAATTTTTCTGTTAACACTGGTATTGCTTTGTTTCTGAGAAATAAGATAAGAAATCCACGACCTTATATGCACCGATTCTATTTCGCTAAAACTATTTATCTCATATTGCTCTAGCATATATTCTGTAAATTGAGATAAATCAGACAGGTATGACTTTACCGTGTGTGGCGAGTATCGTCTTTCGGAGCTTAAATAGTTTGAATATTCGTTTATATGCATAAAAAAAACCGTAAATTGGTTTGTAAATATACAAAAACAACTTACGGTTTGCAAGTAAAACTCTAAAAAAGATTAATCGTTGTTTGAATAAGTCTTCTCAATATAGATAGCTTTCAAACGCTGCTCCCTCTTTTTTACTGAAGGTTTTGTAAACTTTTGACGGTCGCGCAATTCTCTAACTACGCCTGTTCTTTCAAATTTTCTTTTAAGTCTCTTTAAAGCTCTGTCAATGTTTTCGCCTTCTTTTACGGGAACGATAATCATAAAAAATACCTCTTTCTTTCTTTAATTAATAATATTATTTTATTTTTAGAGGGTGCAAAATTACATATAATAATTCATAATTGCAAAATATAGCTACAATTTCCTCTCAATGTAATCGGTTAGCATCTCAAATAGATGGTTGCGAGTGTATCCGCCCACAATGCTGTGATTTCTATTGGGATAAATAAACATCTCAAATTGCTTGTTGGCATTCACAAGTGAATTGATAAGCATCATAGCGTTTTGATAGTGAACATTGTCGTCGGCCGAACCGTGTACAATTAAATAGTTGCCCTTGAGTTTTTTCACGTGGTTTATAGGTGAATTGTCATCATAGCCTTGGGCATTTTCTTGCGGACGACGCATATATCTTTCGGTGTAAATATTGTCGTAATATCTCCAAGTAGTAACTGGTGCAACAGCAATGGCTGTCTTAAATTCGTCTGCACCTTTGGTTATACATAGTGTTGACATGTATCCGCCATAACTCCAGCCCCAAATGCCAATTCTGCTTTCATCAACATATGGCAGGCTAGCTAAATATTTTGCCCCTTCAATTTGGTCTATGGTCTCATATTTACCCAACTCTTTATATACCACCTTTTTGAAATCTTCGCCACGACCGCCAGTACCTCTATTATCAATGCACACAACAATATACCCCTTACTAGCCAATACCTGATACCAGAAAAAATCGAAATAATCCCATCTGTTTTCAACCTGTTTTGAGCCAGGACCGCCATAAACATACATCAATACTGGGTGTTTTTTGTTTTTGTCAAAATTTTGTGGCTTTATCATCCATGCGTTCAACTCTACATCTTCGGAAGTTTTGAAGCTAAAAAATTCCTTGTGGGAAATATCATACTCTTCAATACTCTTTTTAAGTCTATTATTGTCAATAATAGTTCTGATCTCTTTGTTTTTAGAGTTCATTAACTTAGTAGTAGGTGGTGTTTTAGAGTCTGAATGTGTTAGGAAGTAGTAGGAGTGTTTTTTGCTAAAAATAGCACTGTTTGTTCCTTTTTTGCTTGACAATCTTTTTATGTTGCCTTTGTAGTTTACGCTAGCCAACACTGTTTCTAAGGCATTATCCATATAGGCGGTGAAATAGACCACACCCTTGGTATCGTCGTAACTAACAACTTCATCAATATCCCAGTCTCCAGAAGTGAGTTGTTTCTCTTCTCCACTTTTCAAATCAATTAAGTGTAAATGTTTGAATTTGCTTTTTTCCGAATCCAAAACAATATATTCGCCTTTGTTGGAGAAAAATATCTCTGGAACATCTAACCATCTTTCGTTGCTCTCGCTATAAACAGCTCTTTTACTACCATTTAGCATATTATACTCCACAAGTTCATAATGATTTTGAACTCTGTTCATTATCATGATAATTAGGTTTTGCGATTCAGGAACCCAGTATATTCTTGGAATATATTGGTCGTTTTCTGAACCAGTTTCCAAAGTTTCTGTTTTTTTGCTCTGTAAGTCGTAAACTAAAACGTCAACTTTGGAGTTGTCTTCGCCAGCTTTGGGATATTTAAAGCGATGTTCACTGGGATAGAGTTCGTCCCACATAAGCATGTTAAATTCCTTAACTTCGCTTTCGTCAAAACGCATAAAAGCAATTTTTTTCGAGTCCGACGACCACTCATAAGCCTTGGTTATGCTCAATTCTTCTTCGTAAACCCAGTCGGTTGTTCCATTTATAATATGTCTATCCAGTCCATCGTGGGTGATTTGAGTAATGTTTTTACTTGCCAATTCTTTGATGTACAAATTGTTTTCAAAAACAAATGATACATATTTATCATCTGGCGAAAAGTATGCTAATTGAACTTGTTTGTCATCAAAAAGTGCTTGGCACTCTTTTTTTGCAATGTCGTAAACCCAATATGTGGCAAGTGCCGAGCGGCGATAGATGGCGTTTTCATCTGTGGCTATCAATATTTTCGACTCATCGTTGCTAAATTGAAAGTTATCAAATTTGCCAATAGATTTTCCTGTTTCTGGATTTATAGCTTCGCTGCTACACAATATTGTACCAACATTTTTACCACTTTTATATTCATATTTTTCAATAAACATGCCGTTGTCTAGCATCGCATAATGTTGGTCGTCGTTGAGTGGTGTCGTGCCACGAGCCATGTCGGGATAAAAACGATAGTTTAACCAAATGTCTTCAATGCTTACATTTTTTTTGCTTTGCGAATAAATATTTCCGCTTAAAAAAAGTAAAATTAAAATCGAGAGTAATAGGTTTGTTCTTTTCATTCTGTTTTATTTTATTTGTTGCAAAGATAATTTTTATTGCACAAATATCCCTTTAAAACAGAATCTAATTTTTTTTTTTTTTTCTGAAATTTGATTGGAATTTATACCAATTTAGTTCTGAAATTTTGGTACAACTATAATAGACGCATAATACTTATATGTGCTATTGGGGTTGTAGGCAATTCCAATTCCGCACATTTTGGCTTCGGCATACGACTCCAATCCCATTAGGTGATTTCTATGTCCGGGAGGTTCTACACCCTTGTCTATTATTAAAAAATCGATAATTTTAGCACCATCAGATATACCCCCCGAAATTGATTCGCAATAGTTGGCAGCTTTATTATTAATGTAATAACTTGGAAGATGATAGCCAGCTTCATAAATTACAATATTCATCCCCCGACCTTGCAAATCTGTATGGCTAAAGTAGTTGTTTGTGGCCATATCTTGTGCTTTTTGTCTCGCAGCTTTTGCCAATGTTTCGTCCCAAATTAGTGGAGCTTGTTTTTTCAACCTATGGTCGTTTATTCCCAATTCAGTTTTTATAAGATGTGGATTGGCTCTCAATTCATTTATTCTATTAAAAGCCTTTATCTCTTGCTCTTTATATTTATATTCATCACTATTGTTTGTTGCCAAAAGCGATGCTATGCTTAAAATAATAAATATTACACTTTTCATATTACTCAACTTTATTTCTAATAAACAAAAAAGCCACACTTATATTGTGTGGCTTTAGGAAAATTATTTTTAAGATTAAAATCTTTTCTCTTTAATACGAGCTTTTTTACCAGTTAGGTTTCTCAAGTAGAAAATTCTTGCTCTACGTACAACACCACGTCTGTTAACTTCAATTTTTTCAATAAAAGGAGAAGAAATAGGGAAAATACGCTCAACACCAACACCGCCAGAAATTTTTCTAACAGTGAAAGTCTCAGTTGTACCTGTTCCTGATCTTTGAATAACTACTCCTTGAAATTGTTGGATACGCTCTTTTGAACCTTCAACTATTTTATTGAAAACGGTAATAGTGTCACCGGCACTAAAATCTGGGAAATCTTTCGTTTGTACAAATTGTTCCTCAACTAGTCTAATAATGTCCGTCTTGCTCATGAATCAATGCTTTATAATGTTTTAGAATACTATTTTTAAAATAAGACTGCAAATATACAACTATTTTTTTGAATAAAACAAGTGCTTATATAAAATATTCAGTTTTTATTGAAAAATTCAAGATTTATTTGATTAGCTAAATGTTTTTCCAATCGGTATTATCTTCAATTCAATGTGCTAAACATAAAATTATAAACCTAATATCGTAATTTTATACATTATTAATATATATAGCTCAATTTTGACTAATTTTGTTCATATAAAAATTAAGTTTATTTCAGTTTTTTCATTTATTTCTAATATTTTTGCATTACAATATTCATATAACGCCGTATTATGAGACTTTTTGAAAATACATTTCGTGCAGGCATTTTATTTGTCTTGTTTGTTGTTTCAGTACTATTTATTGCTCCGCAAAGTGCTGTTCATGCCAATAGTTTAAGTTCTGTTGTTGATGCTCAAAGTGTCAAGAGTGCACTTTCTCAGCACCTTAAAAGAGCCACAATAGATGAAAAAGAAGTTGGGAAATCATTTAGTCTTAAGTTCGAAATGATGATTCCTCAACCCATAAATCATTTTCAATCTTCATCGGATGGTGAAACTGCTATGGGAGAGTTTTTTCAAAGAGTTTTTTTGTTTCATAAATCTTTTGATAAGCCTGTTATATTTGTTACCGAAGGCTATGATGCATCATACGCTGAGTCTTCAAGATATAAGCATGAATTGTGTGATTTGCTTGATGCCAATTTAATAGTTGTAGAGCATAGGTTTTATGGAAAATCTATTCCCGAGGAGCTGGCATGGAAGTTTTTGAATATTAAGCAAGCTGCTGCCGATCATCACCAAATTGCGCAAACTTTAAGAGAACTCTATACTAATAAATGGATTTCTACAGGAACAAGCAAAGGTGGATCTACTGCAATTTATCATAAAGCTTTGTATCCCAACGATGTAGATGCAGTAGTGGCATATGTTGCCCCTATCACCATAGCTCAAGAAGACCCACGTCCCATCGAATTTGTGTTAAATAATTCCCATAAAAAAGAACGTAAAGCTGTTGAAGATTTTCAGAAAAGAATTTTAAAAGATAAAACAGAAGCCATTAAATATCTTGAGAACTTTAAAGAAAAACACAAAGTGAAATTTATTATGCCCATAGAGGCTGTGGTTGAATATACTGTTTTTGAATATGCTTATTCGTTTTGGCAGTGGGGAATGAGTCCTAATCGTATCCCCAATAAAAAATCAAAAATGGAACAGCTTGTAAATCATCTGTTTATGATTGTTACGCCTACAACATTTGTCGATGACCGAAGCACCTCTTCAGCAACATACTATTATCAGGCATATAGCGAAACTGGCTATTATTCCTTTAATGAGATGGCAAAAAAGTTTTCGAAATTTAAGCTTTCGCAAAATGATTATGGTAATAGGATAATGGCTGATATGAATTTGGAGATTAAGTATGACCCCAATACTCATATTGAGATTTTGGAGAAGTTAAATTCTGCTACAGAAAATATTATTCAAATTCACGGAAGCATCGACCCGTGGCGATATGCAGCTTGGGAGCCTCCAGTAAATAGCAATTGTCTGTTTTTTGAGGCTGAAGGTATAGCACATGGAGCCAATTATAAAAACCTATCTGTGGAGCAGAAAAAATCTTTTAAGGATGCCATAAAGCTTTTCACAGCCATTGAAGTGAAAGATTAATTTTTGAAAAATGATAAAGGAAAGAGTTGGAGTTTTAGGAAGCGGTAGTTGGGCAACAGCCCTTGTTAAGGTGTTGCAAACCAATGGAATACCCGTCAATTGGTGGGTCAGAGAAGAGAATGTTGCAAAAGAACTCAAAGATACTGGAATCAATCCACGATACCTCCAAAATGTGATATTTGATACTGATTTAATTAATGTATATACCGATATAAAATCTGTGATAAATATTTCTGATGTTTTGTTATTGGTAATTCCATCAAGTTATATTCACTCATCATTTTCCGAAATTACACCCAAAATGCTCAAAGGCAAGAAGATAATTTCGGCGGTAAAGGGTATTATTCCCGAGACCAATCAAATTGTAGCAAACTATTTTAAAACTGAATTTAAAATGACCTCTTGGTCCATTGGGGTTATTTCTGGACCTTCGCATGCCGAGGAAATTGCCCTTGGTGGCTTAACCTTTTTGACTGCTGCTGCACGAAATAAAAAACTAGGAGAACTTATTGCAAACATGTTTAGATGTCATTTTGTGAAAATTGTCTCTTCACGCGATTTGTACGGAATTGAATATGCAGGTGTATTGAAAAATATTTATGCCGTAGGTGGTGGAATCCTTAAAGGATTGGGTTATGGAGACAATCTCTTTGCTTCATATATTGCCAATTGCACCATGGAAATGAGGGTTTTTATTAGACAACTGCACCCCATTGAGAGAATTTTTCACCATTCGGCATATTTGGGCGATTTGTTAGTTACATCTTATTCGCAGTATAGTAGAAATACTAAATTTGGTACGCTAGTGGGGCAAGGAAAAACCATCGAACAGGTTTTCGATGAGATGAATATGGTTGCCGAAGGCTATAATGCTGTGAAATGTGTTTATGAAATTAATAAAGAGTACGATGCTAAAACACCCATAATTGATACCATATACAATATTTTATATAATGGGAAAGATGCTCAAACTGAGATGCAAAAATTGATAAATATGTTAAGGTAATACACAACAATTAGTTGATTTTTGTGTTGAATTGGTGTCTTTCTGTCAAAGAAACAAGAAAAAATGAGTAAAACGCGAATCAGAGTTATAGTTTTTACCATGGCAGTGGTGCTTGTTGCATTGGTTGGCTTTCAAGTGCTATGGGTTAAAAGTGCCATAAAAGTTCGTGAATCCAATTTTAATGACAATGTAAATAATGCCATCATAAACGTAATTTTTAAGTTGGAAAGAATCGATTTGGCAAGAAATTCTGATGCTTTTAATCCTGTCAAATTCCCCAAACCTCAGTTGGATTCAATTCTAAGAAACAAAGGAGAGAATGGAGTTGAATATAAAGTTGCGGGCAATGATTCTACATTGCAATATGAATTTTCATATGAATATAGTAACATTGAAGATGGACAAGATAGTGCTGATTTTGAAGTAATTCCACCAGAAAACATATCCTACGAACCTTTTATAGATTTTGACGATATGTTTTCTTTTGGCGATATTACTCAAAAGCTTTTTAAACCTAGAGCTGTTTTGCCAATTTCTGAAAGAGCAGAAAAATCTTTAGTGGATTCGTTGTTAAATGACGAGTTTAAACAATTTGGAATAAATACAAAGTATGAGTTTGGCGTTTTTTCTCCCATCTCACAAGAAATTGTGTATGAAAAAACTGGAAAATATCATGATGAACTTTTAGGAAAAAGTGTTGCATATAAACTATTCCCCAGTGATGTTTTTTCTGAACCTTACTTTTTGTTGCTTTTCTTCCCCGATGAAACTAAATTCATTATGAAGCAATTGTGGATTATGCTGACAGTATCTATGTTTTTGATTCTCACTATCATGTTCGTGTTTTCTTATACCATTATGACCATCATAAAACAGAGAAAATTGTCAGATATGAAAAACGATTTCGTAAATAATATGACCCATGAATTTAAAACTCCCATATCCACAATAGCTCTTGCGTGCGAAGCATTGAATGATGATGATATAAAAAATACGCCCGAACTTGCCAACAACTATATCGACATAATATCTGTCGAAAACCAACGCTTGGGTATAATGGCAGAAAAAATTCTACAAACAGCAATATTGGACAAAGGCGAACTCAAGTTCAAAAAAGAGATTTTAGATGTACACGAAATCCTCGATGACATAGTTGAAAGGCTAAAGCTTGCCATAAAATCTAAAAATGGAAGTGTAGAAAGAGTCTATGATGAAAATGTATCTCTAATAATTGCAGATAAATTTCATATTTCCAATGCCCTTTTCAATATTGTTGACAATGCCATCAAATATACACCCGACGATTTAAAAATTACCATCAGTACCAAAATCCTCAATAATGGAATTCAAATTTCGATTCAGGATAATGGTATTGGAATCAGCAAAGCCAATTTGAGCAAAATTTTTGATAAGCTCTATAGAGTTCCCACAGGCAATATTCACAATGTTAGAGGCTTTGGTTTAGGGTTAAACTATGTTAAAACAGTAATATTTATGCATAAAGGTACCGTTAATGTAGAGAGTGAAATGAGAAAGGGAAGTAATTTTATTGTATTTTTACCTAAAATAGAGATGTAATATGGAGAAAATTAGAGTATTATTAGCAGAAGATGATTCCAATTTAGGGAAAGTTCTAACATCATATCTTGAAGTTAAAGGCTTTGAAGTGGATTTGTTTCAAAATGGCGAATTGGCCATGAGAAGTTTTATGATAAACCATTACGACTTATGTCTGTTGGATGTGATGATGCCTGTTAAAGATGGATTTACACTGGCAAAAGAAATTAAAACACAAAATGATAAAATTCCAATTCTATTCTTAACTGCCAAAAATATGCAGCAAGATGTTTTGGAAGGTTTTGATATTGGAGCCGACGATTATATCACCAAGCCTTTTAGCATGGATGAGCTTTTGGTGAGAATAAAAGCAGTGCTACGTCGCACAGACCCCGCATTGATAGGTGAGCAACAGCAAACTTTTTTCACAGTAGGGAAATATACTTACGACTACACACGCCAAATTCTAAGCTTCGAGGATAGAGAGCAAAAACTAACCTCAAAAGAGGCAGAACTGCTCAGACTCCTTTGTGAAAAGAAAAATGACATCCTTGATAGATCAATGGCTTTGAAGAAAATTTGGAATGACGATAGCTATTTTAACGCCAGAAGTATGGATGTTTATATCACCAAATTGAGAAAATATCTAAAAGACGATCCAAATATTGTTCTAATGAACGTTCATGGTATTGGATTTAAACTTGTGGATGCAAAATAATTTTCTTTGAAAAGAAAAATAGAGAGAATAGGGCTTTTTGTTAAATGGTTTTTTGCTTCCAAAACCGTCCACTCGGCTCACTCGCCATTTTTGTACAACTTTATTAAAGATGTAATTTCAAATAAGAAAAAACCAACTCATCTTGACGATGTTTTAAACTATCGTAAAGAAGTTTTGTCAGACAAGTCTTTGATAGAAGTTGAAGATCTTGGTAGTGGTGGTCAAAAGCAAAAGATATATAAAACCAATATTTCAAAGCATGCTCAAAATTCGCTCAAGAGTAAGGCAGAACTAAGGTTTTTCTACAATATAATAAATTACTTAGGTGTAGAAAAAATAATTGAATTTGGTAGCTCTTTTGGCGTGAGCACAATGGCAATGAGTAGAGCTGATTCTGTTGCAAAAATATACACCATTGAGGGCTCGGAAAATATTTACCTTTATGCCCAAAATGCTTTTAAAAAGATGAATGCCGAAAATATTGTTGCCATAAATGCCAATATTGACGATGTTGTAAAACAAAAAGATTATTTTTCAGAAAAGGTAGATATGGTGGTGATAGATGCCAATCACACCTATGATGCTGTGGTGAAATATACTGAATTTGTCAAAGGCTTGATGAGCGAAAATTCAATTCTAATTTTGGATGATATTCACTGGTCGAAGGATATGAATAAGGCTTGGCGGAAAATAATAGAAGATGAGTGCTTTACGCTCTCCATTGAGATGTGGCAAATGGGTATATTATTTACATCTACAAGTTTTAGCAAGCAAAATTTTAAATACAGAAAGCTATTCTTGTGATATTTCGGTCATTAAAATGGCAGGTTCAAAATTGTTTTTGAAGAAACAAAACGCAACTTCCAGACGTTATACAAATTTGTGAGAATAAAAGCATAGTTTTGTAAGTTGAAAAAATCAATTTAATATGAGTGAAAATAAATTTAAAATATATTCAAAAACTGGTGACAAGGGCGAAACGTCTCTGATAGGCAGAACTCGTGTTCCAAAATATCATCAAAGAGTTGAAGCTTATGGAACTTTAGATGAGCTAAATGCTTTCATAGCAGTTCTGAAAAACCAGCTAAAAAACGAGGATATTAAAGCGGAGCTCAGCACAATTATTGAAGTGATTTTTAGATTAGAATCTTTGGTTGCGTATGACCAAAAAACTGAATTAAAGAAAAAAATGCCTCAAATTTCAAATTCAGATATTGAGTTTTTAGAGAAAGCCATAGACAGATATGATGACAATTTGCCAGCTTTAACAAATTTCATTCTCCCTGGAGGAAACTTAGAATCGTCCTATGCTCATGTATGTAGAACTGTGTCTAGGCGTGCCGAGAGAGAGGTGTTGAGATTAAACTCCTTGGAAGCAGTTCCAGATGAGGTGTTGAAATATTTAAATAGGCTTTCCGACTATTTTTTCCTACTCTCAAGGTGGCTCTGTAGCGAGTCTGAGTGCAAAGATGAGATTTGGAAAGTGTGATTTTACATATTTTTAGCAAATAAGGGCTTGACAAATAGAAAAAGTTTTATTACTTTTGCATTCCAAAAAAAATTAAAAGATATTAAATATGTATTGGACTTTAGAATTAGCTTCAAGATTAGAAGATGCACCTTGGCCAGCGACAAAAGAGGAGCTTATCGACTATGCTGTTCGTACAGGATTGCCAGCCGAAGTAGTTGAGAACTTGCAAGAAATAGAAGATGAGGGAGAGGTTTATGATAGTATTGAAGATATTTGGCAAGATTATCCAACTAAAGAAGATTTTTTCTTCCACGAAGATGAGTATTAGTACTAAGATTATTTAACACATTAAAGGGCTTTTGCCCTTTTTTTGTGTCTATAAATAGCAAATTGTTGCCAATTTATCACTAATTTTGTTCCAAAATAAACTATAAGCAAAAATGTTGAATATTTTCAAGAAATTTTTTAGAACTAAGTCGGAAAGAGATATAAAAGAAATTAATCCCATTCTGCAAAAATGTTTAGCTCTGAGAGAGCCATATCAAAAACTTAGCAACGATGAGCTACGAAATAAAACCTTTGAGTTTAAAGAAAAAATTAGGCTGAAAGTAGAAGAAGAAGAGATGCAAATAGCACATATCAAACATCGTTTAGATACTGAATATGAGTTAGATATAAGTGAAAAAGGAAATTTATATACAGAGCTTGAAAATTTAGAAAAGACAAGTTATAAGAAATCGCAGGAGGTTTTAAATGAAATTCTTCCCGAAGCCTTTGCAGTTCTTCGCGAAACCGCAGACAGATTTAAAAATGGTGAATTTGTGGAAGTCACCGCCACAGACTTTGATAAGGATATTGCTGCAACGCGCGATTCAGTAAATATTATAGGCGACAAAGCCAGATGGAATAGTGAGTGGACGGCTGGTGGAAACTTGCTGAAGTGGGATATGTGTCATTATGATGTGCAACTTATTGGTGGAATAGTATTGCACCAAGGTAAAATTGCTGAAATGGCTACGGGAGAGGGGAAAACCCTTGTGGCGACACTGCCAGTATATTTGAATGCACTTACCGGAAAAGGTGTTCATGTGGTTACAGTGAACGATTATTTGGCCCGTCGTGACGCCGAGTGGATGGGACCTTTGTATGAATTCCATGGATTATCGGTAGATTGTATTGATAAACATCAACCCCACACCGATGAGAGAAGAAATGCATATTTGGCTGATATTACCTTTGGTACTAATAATGAGTTTGGTTTCGATTATTTGAGAGATAATATGTCGAAAAATATAACTGAGTTAGTACAACGCCCGCACAATTTTGCCATTGTGGACGAGGTTGACTCTGTTTTAATTGACGATGCTCGTACGCCACTTATTATTTCAGGACCAACACCAAAAGGCGATCAGCAAGAGTTTGATAGATATAAACCAGTTGTTGAACGTTTATACAATGCCCAAAGAAATTTGGTGACAAAAATATTGGCCGATGCAAAAACTCTTTTGAGTCATCCAGAAGATAGCGAAGAATATAAAGAAGGTGCAAAATTGTTATTGCGTGCACACCGTGGTTTGCCAAAAAATAAAGCTCTGATTAAATTTTTAAGTGAAACCGGTATGAAGCAGTTGTTGCTAAAAACCGAAGGTTTCTACATGGCAGAGCAAAACAAACATATGCACATAATCGATGATGAGCTTTATTTTGTTATCGAAGAAAAATTAAACACAATTGATATTACCGACAAAGGTATCGACCTTGTTTCAAATAGTGCCGAAGAGGCCAAAATGTTTATTATGCCTGATGTGGGCTCGGAAATGGCCGAATTGGAAAAACAAAATCTTTCTGAAAAAGAAAAAATTGAAGCTAAGTCCGAGATTTATAGAAATTTTGCAGTAGCGTCGGAAAGATTGCACACCATACACCAGTTGATGAAGGCTTACACACTTTTTGAGAAAAATGTGGAATATGTCATAATGGACAACAAAATTAAGATTGTTGACGAGCAAACAGGACGTATTATGGAGGGCAGAAGGTACTCAGATGGGCTACATCAGGCCATTGAAGCCAAGGAGAGAGTTAAGGTTGAAGCTGCTACTCAAACATACGCCACTGTAACACTTCAAAACTATTTTAGAATGTACAACAAGTTAGCGGGTATGACTGGTACTGCCGAAACCGAAGCTGGCGAGTTTTGGGACATCTACAAGTTGGATGTGGTTGTTATTCCCACAAATAGACCCATTCAAAGAAAAGATATGGAAGACTTGGTTTACAAAACCAAGCGTGAAAAATATAATGCTGTTATTGATGAAATCAAAAAACTAAACTCCGAAGGTCGTCCGGTTTTAGTAGGTACAACCTCTGTTGAAACGTCAGAGCTATTGAGCAAAATGCTAACACTCAGAAAAGTACCTCATAATGTTCTTAATGCTAAATTACACCAAAGAGAGGCAGACATTGTAGCACAAGCAGGTCAAGCTGGAACAGTTACAATATCTACCAATATGGCTGGTCGTGGTACTGACATTAAGCTGGGCAAAGGGGTTAAAGAGAATGGTGGTTTGGCTATTATAGGCACCGAGCGCCACGATTCCAGACGTGTTGACAGGCAGCTTCGTGGACGTGCTGGTCGTCAGGGAGACCCTGGTTCTTCGCAGTTTTATATTTCGTTAGAAGATGACTTGATGCGACTATTTGGCTCCGACAGAATTGCAAAGGTAATGGACAGAATGGGCTTGCAAGAGGGCGAAGTTATTCAGCACCCAATGATTACTAAATCCATTGAAAGAGCTCAGAAAAAAGTTGAAGAAAACAACTTTGGAATTCGTAAGAGATTGCTTGAGTACGACGATGTTATGAATAAGCAACGTGAAACAATTTACAATAGACGTAAAAATGCTCTTTATGGAGATAAATTGTCCATCGATATTGCAAATATGTTCTATGATTTGTCGTCGCAACTTGTATATGAATATCAAGAAAGACGCGATTTCGAAGGCTTTAAAATGGAAGTAATTTCTGTTTTTGCTTGCGAAGTTCCATTTGATGAGCAAGAATTTTCACAAGGAAATCCCGAAATGTTAGCCGAAAGATTGAATGAGCTAGCTTTCCAAAATTACATGAATAAAATTCAAACTACAACTGAAAGAGCAAAGCCTATTATCGACTCCATATACACAAGAGAGGGTAATAGATTTGAAAATGTAGCCTTGCCAGTATCCGACGGAAAGAAAACTTTGAATATAATTGCCTCTCTGAAAAAATGTTATGAAAGCGAGGGTAAAGAGGTGGCAGTAGCCATCGAAAAAGGAGTGAACTTGGCTGTTATCGACGAAGAATGGAAAGACCATCTGAGAGAAATGGACGAGCTGAAACAGGCTGTGCAGACGGCATCGTATGAGCAAAAAGACCCACTTTTGGTTTATAAATTAGAATCATTCGAACTCTTCAAATCAATCATATATAAAATAAATAAAGATATTGTTTCATTTTTAACCAAAGGGAAATTGCCCATAGAGGATGAAACAAAGGTTCAAGAGGGTCATCTGCCGCGTTCTGATGTGGATAGAACTCAAACCAGTAGAGAAGACTTGGTTGGCAGTAGAACAGCTGGAGAAAGAAACACTCAACCAGTTAAGGTGGAGAAAAAAGTTGGACGAAATGAATTATGTCCGTGCGGTAGTGGAAAAAAATATAAGCATTGCCACGGTGCATCTTAGTTGATGAAAGTTTTCCCCACAGCATATATGCCTTCAATGGAATATTTGGTTTGTTGCAAAGCAGCAGATCAAATATTAATAGAGCAAGAGGAGACATATCCCAAACAGACGTTGAGAAACAGATGCTATGTGGCTACATCGCAGGGTGTTCAGCCGCTGATAGTGCCTGTGAGCAAGCCCAATGGGAATAATACCAAAACAAAAGAGATTAAAATTTTAGATACAAGTTTCAAAAAACATCATCTGAAAACATTAAAATCGGTTTATAAATCTTCAGCCTTCTACGACTATTATTATGATATTGTTGAAGATATTATAATGTTTCAAACAGAATCGTTGATTGAATATAATTTCCATGCTTTGAAGACCTTTTTTAAGCTTCTTAATATCTCTACTAGTATGGATTTTAATAATAAGTTTGAACAAGAACCGGAAAGCTCAGACTTAAGAATATTATTGTCAAAGAAAAATTCATATAATTCATTTCAAATAATTGAGACATATGAAAAATACAGTCAAGTGTTTGAAGATAAGATTGGTTTTGTACCAAATTTGAGTGTTTTAGACTTGATTTTCAACGCAGGACCACAATCTGGAACTGTTATAAATTGTATATATGAAAACAATTTCGACTCTTCTCTGTTAGGTTTGTTCAGCTTTAAAAGTTAAATCTAACTTTTGTTAGCAAAATACTTAAATGAATAAAATGTGTATTAAAAAATTTATTATTTTTGCCTTTTAAATTATAAGAATTATGAAAAAGATATTTTTGCTTTTTATATTGAGTGTATTCACCTTAGGAGCCTATTCATTATCAAGCTCAAAAGATGAAAATCCAGAGTTTGATACTCAGTTTAAAAATGCTATGAAATTAGTATTTGAAGAGAATTACAAAGATGCATTATACATAATTAATGCACTTCGCAACACCGAGCCCGACAATATGAATCTGGAGTTTTATGCCGGCTTGTGTAAGTTCTATTTAATGTTTGACAAGAGTCATGCTTTGGACCACTTTGCCAAATCATCTAAAAACCTTTCAGAAAAGTATGTCAATATTCCATCCGAAAAATCGGCACCAGTAGAGGCAATATATTTCAATGCATTATCCAATCACTATTTGGGGAATTATGATATAGCTAAGTCGCTATATGAGGAGTATATAGAGAAGTCTAAGTCGTACAAAGCCGAAAAAAGATATGTGAAAGATGCCGAAAAGAAGATAGAGTTTTGTCAAAATCCCAGTTTGTTATACAGCAAAGAAGATGAGAGCGAAATTAGAGAAAAGCGAAAAACCATGGGTGTTGCAAAACAAGATTTGGCATATAAAAACAAGTTGAGCAAATCGTTGGAAGCTATGGAAAAAGACCATTTTGAAGGTTTATTAAAGTTTAAAGAGATGGCAAAAGAGTATCCCAACGACCCCAATGTAAACTATTTTATGGGTATTGCCATGCTAAATCATGCTCCGCACAAAAGACAATCTATTGAGTATTTTGAAAACTCGGATAAGTTTA
>JAAYKF010000079.1 GCA_012522535.1 Bacteroidales bacterium | reverse complement strand
GAACAGGATTTATGACTTCATCAAAGGCTTTACACAGTCTTAATCCTTATTGTTCTGGAAGTTAGTCTGTGAGAGCACTGCCACTAACGGTCCGCGTGTTTGCGAAGGAGCGGCAAAGGAAGCACAAAAGTTCAGTTTAGCACTACCGTAGCATAAGCCATTTTCTATTTGCTAATTTAAACATTTCGAGCAAATAAAAAATGATTTTTGCGGTGAAGAAAGTACAAAAGTTCAGTTTTGCACTTAACCCGCTCTTTTGCAAACACGATGTTGTGCGTTCGGTGTTTTTTTCATTTAGTTTCTGTCGGTTAGTGTGAAAGCTCTTTGCAAACGCAGGAACGAGGATTGCAATGTGCTTGAACTTTTTATTTAACACTATTCATATAGTCAATGTCTTGTTTGTTTTTATCCCATTTTAATACTTCAATTTTACGTTTTGGTCTAAACTCTAAAACATCTTTCCTGTTGAATGAAGTCAATAGTTTGTTTAAAGTTGTTCCCATTCCTTGTGGAGCAATCAAAATTGAGAATATAGGCAAAGCAATACAAGAATAACCAATTAGTTGCGATAAATTAATCAATGTAAGTTTTGCATTTTTACACTCGACAAAGACCAAATCTACTTTGTTTTCATACTCTATGAAACCAGTAATATCTTGACGAATTTTAAATGTGGTAAATTCTGGAAAAAATTTTTGATAGTTTAGTTTCATTATGAAATTTGACAAATCGCTGTCGTGAGTGTCAAGTACCGTAATCTTTTTGGCTTTTTTGCCAAACTCTCCTTGCAGTCTGTTTTTAAGCCAAACAATAATGTCTGGATACATTTCTATTTCATTACTATACATTAGTTCTGCTTATAACAATTTAAACATTTGCAAATTTCTTTATAACCATCAAAGTGTTTTCCTTTAATTTCCATTGGTAATTCGGAATCATTTTCATCGGGATGGATTGGTTTTGTTTTTTTTCTGCTTGTAGTTCCATCGCAAAGAGGAATACCATCCTCAAAATTAAGATTATTGCTTTCTGCTAATTCGATTAATGCTTCTTCTTTATGAGAGATATAAAAACCTATTTTTTGAAAATCATCCGCAAATATTTTCATTTGATGTTCTTTTGCCCAAAAACGACCACCTTTTTTATTGTTTGGGTCTCGTAAATTTGGATGACCATAGTTTATATTTTGAACAGGAACATCCACAGATTGCAACAACTGACATAATTGAGGTGGCAAATGCCAATTTTTTTGTGTTATCTCTATATAAACCCTATATCTTTTGGGCTGGCCGGCTGAAAACCCATAATAGTTGGAAGCTCTAACGTATGCGGTAACGTCTGATATTCCACGAATAAACTCTTTTTTATTTGCAACCGTAGATTCAAAAATTGGTTCAGGCACTTGAAAATCGTGATAACTGAAACGAGTTCCGTTAATCAAGTATTTAATAAACAACCAAGAAATGTCCTCTTTATCCCATTTCAGAACTAACGAGATTCTATTGTCAGAAACATCTTTTAGGACATTGATTCCCATATTTTGAAGTCTAACTACAATTTTATCCAAACTTGTTTGGATATGAAGTTTTTGGTCAAAAGTCTTTGTAATTGCTGTTGATTTTAGAGTCTTAAATTCAAAGTCAATAATAATTTTTTTAATATCTTGGTTGTATTGGATTTCGCCTCGCCCAGTTATTAGTCCTAACAAATATGATATGTCGGGAGTTAAAAAATTTGATATTTTATTTTTCTCCATAATTAATTTGCTCCTAATCTGAAACCATTAGCAAAGAGTTCCCAAATGAGTTTGTTATAGTTTATTCGTTTGTCAAAATGAGTATATCCGTGTCTACTATTATTTTTTGCTCTTTGCAATAATGACGTTGGTGCTGTTGCATCAGAAACAAAATATATTCTCAATTCAATTCCCCATTTCGAATTTTGGTCAGCATTGGGAGCCCAAACATAATAAGGGAGTGTGCTTGAAATAGCAGGTACAGCAGTACCAGTTAAAGTTGTATATCTTGAAACAAAGCGATTCCTGTCTTTGTCTCGCATTTCTGCTTCAATTTCTATTCTTCCAGAATTTCGAATAGTATTGAAATAGTTAATTGCATCTTGTATTTCTTGTTGTGTCATTATTCAGGCTTTCTTAAAATTAATAGATATTCGTGAACTTTATTGACAATAAATTTATATGGGTAACCAAGAGGTCGCATATTGTTATACTCATTTTGTCTATCCCAAATAATTATATCTTCCAAGCTAAACCCAATTTCTTTAGCAAGGATTGAAGCATCCATATGCAAAGGATAAAAATTACTTTTTTTTCTTAAATCCATAACATTCAATATGAAATATCCTTTTGGTTTTAAGGATTTAAAAACTTCTTGCGTTACATCCTTTAGAGATTGCAAAAACTCGTTGTAATCTTCGATATTCCCTAAATCTTCATTTTGGTCAGAATAATTTACATTATTTTTATAATCAGCAGTTCTTCTTCTGTTCAAAACATCCCAGTAAGGTGGAGATGTAATACATAAGTCAATACTGTTTTTTGCTACTTGTTGAGATAAAAATCTTGAATCTTTTATAATGTAACTGTTTTCAAGATTGTATTCATTAAAGTTGTAAGAACGTGTTGCTCGTTTAATAAAAAGGTCTTTAAATTTTTCACTTAAATCAAATCCTATAACTTCTTTGTCTTTTAATAATCCCGCAATAAGAGTAGTTCCTGAACCAGCAAACGGGTCAAGAATTTTCCCACCATTAGGCTTACAAAACGTATCTATTAATTTTGATGCAAGTTTAACGGTGAATATTGCAGGATGTTTTAGTTTTTTTTCTTCCTCAGTTTTTCCTAATTCTCTCCAAATACTAAAAGAATTTTGTAACCATTCTTTACCTGATAAGTTATTCGTTTTGTTGACTGTCTTTTTGGGTTTTACTTTATAAACAAATTCTAATGTAAGTTGTGGATCTTCAACAGTTTGATTTATGCTTCTATATCGTTTGTGGTTTTCGTACATAGTTTCCACATCTCCAACTCTTTCCAATGCTTTTTCTATGCCAGATTGACTTATGATCCCCTCATTATTATAGCTTAACAAAATATATTTTGCTTTACTTCCGTTTAGAACTAAATCTTCTAAAGCGTTTAAAGCACTATTTTTTGAGCAATAATCAGATTTTTGGTGTTCATAATTTCTCATTCCGGTTTTACCATAAATTTCTGGTTCTTTTTCTCCAAACCAACCTTCTGCAATCAATTCTAGCAGAAAATAATTTGATGCGTATTGCCGTGAATTATATGGTGGGTCTAAATATAAAATATCTGGCTTGATATTTTTTATTAGTTCATTAGCATCCTTTTTAAATGCTTTGTTCTTTGTAGAACTCTCAATAATAGGTACTTCTTCTAAAATAAGTGGTTTTAATGCTCGGTTATCCCAAGTTTTTAAATATGCTCCGTAAGTTCCTGTTACGTTACTAACCAAATTCACACCTCTTAATAAAGAGGTAATAAGATAATAATACTCTAACTCGTTAATTAATTTTTCATCTTTCCATTCCTCAAACAAAGTTCTGAAAGTATCGATTTTTAGAGCGTTTTCATCCGTGAAATACATTCTTTCTCCATTTGGAGAATAGTTGTTGTAAATAAAACCTTGAGTATTTGTGTCTAACTTGTTTAAAAAATCAAACAAGCTATTCAAGCCACTTTTCAGTTTTAATTTCGATTTGAGTTTCTTGAATTCAGGCTCTTGGTTAAGTTCAATGTATGTTTTTGAAAGTGCATAGGAAAACTCCAACATATCATTAGAATAAACAGTATATCCGAGTTTTTTAAAGTGTTGTCCGACAGAAGTTGTCCCCGCAAACAAATCAACAAAATTTGAAGGTCCATTTACTCCCGTAGATTTAACAACTTCCTCAATGAATGGTAGTAGTTTTGTTTTTGCTCCGTAATACCTCATTGTTTTTCAAATTTTATTGTAGTTTGTTTAGCATTTTTATTTCTTAAATATTTTGACTGTTCTTCTGCAACTGAATACACAATATCAGAACATTTATATTTTTTAACTTCATCAACAAGTATATCAGCAACAAACTTTGTCTTAATAACGTCAAAATCTTGTTCAATAAACTTTGATAGTTTTTTTAAATTGTCAAAAGGGAATTTTTTTCTACCATTCTCAATTTTACTCACATCAGTCATAATAAGACCAACCTTTAAGCCAAATTCACTTTGATTTAACCCTTTTTTTTCTCGTTCTTTTCTTAAAAACTCTCCAAATGGATATTCCGGTGATATGCACCCATTGATTCCGGTTAAATGCACCCACTTGTTAAACTATCAATTTGACAAAGTTATCCTTTTTTTCTTAAACTGTCTCCTTTTAACTCGATTCTATGCCCTG
>JAAYKF010000078.1 GCA_012522535.1 Bacteroidales bacterium | reverse complement strand
TTAATCGTAAACTCTGCTAAGGAAATCTATTAAAGGTTTCAGAGCGAAAAAGGCATTTTTGACATAATCTAATCCCTTTTCGGAAAATAGAAGTTCGTTTGATATGGCACTCGAAACAACAAAACTTTTATTATTGAGAACATCAATATGCTCATAATCAATATCATAATCACGGGGGGCAGTTTTGAGTTTTCCATAATCAGACAATTCCTTGTAAAAACTACTAAATTGCTGACTTTCAAATATATCAAGAAACTCTTCCATATTATAATATATTTCTTGTCGAAGATTCTTCAAATCATCAACTGGCGGGACATGTATCCCGCCTCCCACAAAACTTTTGCCATCTTCAATGTGCAAGTAATAACCCGGAAAAGCGCCACTTCTGCCACGTGCCGAAAAGAAAAATCCAACATGGGTTTTATAAGGCGTTTTATCTTTCGAAAATCTTATATCACGATAGATTCTATACATACATTGTTTAGGTTCAATGTGCGATAAATTGGCATCAAACGACTTGATAAAACTAAGCAAATGTTCGGTCAATTCGACTGTTAGAAGCCTAAAATCATCATATTTTGCCCTATTTTCGGCAAACCACTCACGATTATTGTTCTTGTTCAGCTCTTGGAGAAAAGAAATTATTCTTTCAAATTGCATATCAATTATTATTGCGGATAATATTCCACAAAGGTATTATTATTATAAAAGAATAGTACTTTAATGAGCTTAATTTTTTCATCATTTTGTTCTTTTTTACTTTCAATATTAGCAGGACTTTGTGGCTGAGGTTGCTCAATTCTATCTTCTTCGATTTTATCAACTATTTCAATTTCAGTTTTGTCGATGATTTCATCTGCTGGATAGTCAATTACTTCATCACTAATTTCTTGATTTTCAACATCTTGAATACTAACATTAGGTTCATTGAAAGAAAAAAGGTCGTCTTCTAACTCATTTTCCTTGCTTTTTATGGGTACTTCGTCAGAAGAATTTCCATTTACGCTATTGTCGGAGCGATAAGCCTCACCATTTCCAAAAAGAAGCCAATCTGAATTAATTTCGGGAAATGCGACTAGTACTTTAGTTACGAAGTCTAAACTTGGATTATTTCTTCCAGAAATAATATGCGACATACTTGGTCTTTGAACATTAATAAAATCGGCAAACTGTGTAACAGTCATTTCCTTGTCGTTCATTATTTTTTCTATACGTGAAATCATAGTTTACATTTTTAAATAGCGAAAATTCATTTCAATTCACAAAGATAAATTTATTTTTTAAAATGACAAAACTTATTGTGTTTATTTTTGTAATTACTTCTATTTTCACAATCTATATTCAATATTAACTTTAAATAGTAAACATAAAACACTATATATCAATAAACTAAGATGCATATAACAAAAGATAGGATATATTTGTTGAAACTTCATATTTCTTTAATGTAATACTTCAAGTAAAGATACTAACTTACTGATTTTAAAACATTTATATTAACAATAAACAATAGTAACTATGTTTTCCTCTATTTACAATGATAAACAGTCTTTAAGATTGTTTACTTTTGTAAAACACGCTAAGAATCAGCTAAATAACATTTGTAATCCCCCTATTAGTTTACATTTGTTTATTGTTATTTACTTTTGTTCCGTTTAATTATTTTTGTAAACAGTCTTTTTTTTGAATATTTTTTGTAATTTTCCAAAAAATATTATTTATGCCATCTACAGGCCATTTAAATAAACTATTAAATTTGAAGAATAGCACAGCCCTGCTCCTACTCTTCCTGATTTCGTTTTTATTATATTTCAATACCATAAATCACAAATATAACATTGATGATACTTTTGTTAGTGCTGGAGACCCATTTGTAAAAAAGGGTTTACACGGTCTTAAAGAGATATTTACTACACCCTATTCCAATATTGAGAGTTTTGTTTATGGCTATCGTCCGTTGGCAAAAGCCACTTATGCTGTGGAATATCATATTTGGAAAGACAATCCAAAAAACAGCCATATTATTAATATAATATTGTATGCTCTTAATTTATTTGTTGCTTTTATTTTTTTAAAGTTGATATTTGGAGGACAAAAGCCATATATTTTATGGTTTATTATTTTACTCTTTGCATCACATCCCATTCACACAGAGGTTGTTAGCAGTTTGAAAAACAGAGAAGAGCTTTTGAGTTTCTTGTTTGGGATTTTTTCTCTAATTGCCTTCCTAAAACTCTATGAGAAAAGAAATTGGTGGTGGCTTCCTTTAGCTCTGGTTTCGCTGTTTTTAAGTCTCTTATCAAAACAAACTGGAATAATATTTTTTATTTTATCGCCATTGTGCATAGTTTTTGTCTCAGATTTTAAATTTACAAGCTTGTATAATCTATTCAAAATCAACAACTTATACTTTATCCTCTCAATAAGTTTGTGGTTTATTGCAACATGGTTGAGGTTGATTATCTATGAAACTCGGCACAATTTCAATTTGGATTGGCTTATGATAATATTACACACAATTTCAGTGATATTATTAGTTGTGTGGCGTTTAAAAAACACTCTTAAAGAGGAATCTACAAAGCGAAAACTTTTTGATATCCCCAATTTATTATTGATTGGTCTGTTGTTTGTATATATGATAACTCTCAGATTTTCAAATATTTATATTCAATTATATTATATCTTGATTCTTATCCCCATTGCAAATTTTAATATAGAAAACATAAATTATAATTTTAAAAACTTAAAAAAAGAGAAATTTATTGGTTTAAGCTCTTTTTTACTTCTGATTGTTATTTCGGCAATGGCAATAATTTTTGCTCAAAGAGGAATTGAGAAAACTGTTGTAATGGAAGAAATATCAAGGAATTATTTCTGGGAAAACCCACTTTTTATGGGTGCCGATCCCAATTCATCTTTCCTTATGGGATTATTTAGCTTATTTTACTATGTTCGTCTTTTGCTTGTGCCATATCCACTGCGTTTCTACTACGGCTATGCCACTTTAGACATTCCTCAATTTACCAATATTGGTCTGTGGTTGGGATTCTTTTTGATGATTTACGTTCTATCTTCGGCTTTCAAAATTTTCAAAGATAGAAAAATATACTCCTTTGGACTTATGTTTTTCTTGATTTCAATTTTTCCATTCTTAAATTTCATCTGGGCTGTTGCAGGCATTGTTGCAGAGCGACTTAGCTATGTTGCATCATTGGGGTTTGCCATATTTTTGGTTGGTATTATCTTCGAGATTTCGGAAAAATATCCTCAAAAACTCAAAAAGAATAGTGTATTTATAATTTTAACGCTTGTTATTTTTCTATTTTCCATCATGACTATTTCGAGAAATAGAGCATGGAAAGACCCTGATACTCTTTTTGCAACAGATATTTCTAAATTAGATAATTCCCTGAAAGCCAATGATATATATGCATCGTGGTTGCACAGAAAAGCCGAAATTTTAATTTCAAATAGAGGAAACACAAACGAAATAAAAAAGAATTTAGACCTAAGTTTATATCATTATAAAAAAGTTGTGGAGATTTATCCGCCACATCTTCAGGGTTGGAACAATGTTGGAATAATGCAAATGAGATATTTTAACAAATTTGATGATGCCATAGAATGTTTTCAGACAGCCCTGAGCTATGATTCTGCATTTACAAACTCATACATAAATATTGGAAATATATTGCTTTATACAAATCAATTTTTTGAAGCTAAGGAAAACTATTATAGGCTAATGAAAACTGACAGTACAAATCTTGATGGAATTAGTGGTTATGTGCAGTCTCTACTGGCACTCAACGACACCATAGAGGCAAGATATTGGAATGAAAAAATTAGAGATGAGTTCGGTCAAGAAGAGATGTATTATATAAATATTGCCAATTATTATATGTGGCAAAAAGATAGTGTAACGGCGATGAATTACTATGAAAACGCCTTTGAGGTAAATAAAAACAATATTGAATTATCAGTATTATTGGGTCAATATTTTTCTAGAAAAGCTTTGCACGAAAAAGCTGCTTATTATCATCAAATGTCAACACAGATACAGAATAACGCAAATATGAGATAGATGAATAAGCAATTACTTAATATTTTTTCAAATATAAATGAAAAGTCAAAATTGCAATACCTATTTTTGATTTTAATAGTCGCAATAGCATATATAATATATTCCCCTTCAGCTAATTACGGATTTATTTCAAATTGGGATGACAATATAAATGTGCTCAACAATGATTATATTAAATCTTTCGATAGTGAAAGTGTAAAAACTCTATTTAATCCCCATGAAGACATAAAAGAGCCAAGACTTGTTTGGTTCACTTATATGATTGATTATAACAGCTTTAAGCTTAATCCGTACTACTATCATTTGCACAATATTTTATGGCATTTATTGAATATTATTTTAGTTTTTATCCTTACTCGCTTAATTGTAAAACGTCCCATAAATGCTTTAATTGTTAGTCTTCTTTTTGCCATTCACCCCATGAATGTAGAAGCTGTGGTGTGGATAACAGGCAGAAAAGATTTAATGTACACAAGTTTTTACCTACTATCACTATTTTTTGCATTAAAACATATTAAAAGAGAGAAACTTGTTTACTTTTTAGCGGTTCTGTTTTTTGCCTATTTATCGAGTTTATCAAAAATCCAAGCCATAACAATACCCCTTGTCATTATAGCTTTTGAGCTATTTTATAGAAGGAAATTCACAACTATTTCTATTATCGAAAAGCTCTTAATTATTTCCATAATATGGTTACATATTTGGCCCATATATTTAATTCTATCTATTTTACTCTATATAATAATATTTTATACTGATAAACTCCTGACAAAGAATAAGTTAAATAAATATTTCGCACTTATTTTTCTGCTTATAATAGCTTTTGTATCATTTCAATTGGGGCAATTTTATGTAATAACAAATATTTCTATCTTCACTCTGATTATCAGCTATTTATATCAAAATTATATAAAGCATAAATTAGAAAATAGAAAGAAAAAAGTGTTTATTTTAGGACTTTTATTTCTAATTTTCATATCCCTATTTATCCTAATTTCGGAATGGAACAAAGTGTCCGTATTTTATCTTGTGAAAGAATCGCTGAGTTTTGATAGGTTTAGTTTTCTGCATAGAATTTTTATGGCTACATATAGTTTTTCATTTTATATAATAAAATATTTTACTCCTGTGGGTCATTCGCTAATACAGCCCTATCCTGCCCTAACAAACGGTTTGCTTCCATTTTACTACTATTTATCGCCATTTGTGATATTAGCTTTCGTTTTTGGTTTAAGATTGATATTGCAAAAACATATTTTGAAAATGTCAGAAATATTGTTTTTCAGTTCCATTATTATAATTTCATTACTTGCTGTGCTCCATTTACTGCCCATTCATGGACATTTAATAACAGCTGATAGATATTTTTATTTAACTTCAATTTTCATAACGATTTTCATTGTTTATATTTTTGAAAAAACAAAAATTAAGAGACAATATAGTCAAGTACTACTTATTGGCTTCACCTTGTTTTTTATTGTATCTACAAGTTTTAGGCTACCTCTTTGGGAAAATGAAAAACATTTTTTTGACAATGTTATTGCCAAAGAGCCAAATTTTTCACTTGCATACAACAATAGAGGTCATTGGCACTATTTGCAAGCAGAGATTGATTTAGCTAAAGCAGATTTTGAAAAAGCTGTGGAACTTGACTCCAATAATAGTTCGGCTAAATATAATTTGGCTTTAATTTTGGTTCAAAATGGAGATTTTGGAGCTGCTTTAGAAGTCATATCTAAAATTGAAGATATTGAAACATATATTGATGCTCTCTACCTGAGAGGATATATTGAGTATAAATTGAGTGAATTTGAAAAGGCTATTGCAGATTTTGATGCTGTTTTAGCCATGGCTCATGACCATATTTTTGCATATTACAACAGAGCTAATTCATATTTGAAAACTGGAAACAACACAAGTGCCATAGCTGATTACAAGACTACTTTGAATATTAACAGTAAATTCCATCAAGCTTATGATGCACTTTCTACAGCCTATTTCAGAGAGCAGAGACTTGATAGTGCTTTGTTTTTTGTTGACCAAGCACTAAGACTTGAAAAAAATATTGCAGATTATTACATCAACAAAATTGAATATTTGACTACAACCGAAAATGTTGAAGAAATTTGCGAAACTATTTCAGATAGTAAACACCTGCATAACAACAAATTAGATAGTTTGCAAAAGCTGTACTGTAATAAGTATAGCCATTAAGCCTTCTTCACAAATTGAGATTTCAATGCCATGGCTCCAAAACCATCAATTTTACAATTTATATTGTGATCTCCGTCTGTTAATCGGATATTCTTCACCTTTGTGCCAGCTTTTATAGGTTTTGGCATTCCTTTAACTGGTAAATCTTTTATCACCATAACGGTATCACCGTCTTGAAGTTCGTTACCATTAGAATCTACAACTTTTAGACTATTGTCGTTGATAGTATCTTCGGGATTCCACTCATTTCCACACTCAGGACAAGCATACAAACCATTTCCTGTTGGGTAGCCATAAGGCGAATTACATTGGTTACACTCTAATAATGTTTCTGACATAATTTTATTTTTTCCAAAAGTACAAAATTTAATTGACCTAAAAAAATCAACAGAAATTATACGAAACCATAAATAGTGAATTAATCTTTTGTTAAATTCTAAAATTGCTTTGAATTTTAGTCTAATTAACTTATTTTTTTATAAGACTTCAGAAATAAAACATAAATTTAAACCTATCCAATATGAAAAAACTATCATTTTTATGTGCTTGTATTATATACATAAATAGCATAAATGCACAAATAATTGCACTTCATCACGAAGGCGAAACGCAAATTTTCAAGGGCAACACTTCTTTTGCACAAGCTTATGAATCTTCGCAAAATGGCGACACTCTATATTTTTCTGGAGGCACATACTTTCCACCAAGTAAAATAGAAAAGGAGCTTACTCTTTTTGGAGCTGGTCATTACCAAGACTCTACACTTGTTACAGGCAAAACCATAATTAGTGGTGATGTTGTTTTAGAAAACGGTGCTAACAATTTTTATATTGAAGGTTTTCAAATTACAGGAAGACTTAGAGTTAGTACTAACCACACCATTAGTGGGCTTACTTGCAAACGCAATCGCATCACAAGTACCATTGATTTTGTTGGAAACCAGTCTAATCCATCTTCAAATATTGCCATTATTGGCTCTGTTTTTTCTGGAGGTGATTTTCAATATGCAGAGAATGTGCTTGTAAACAACTGTATTATTTCCAACGGTCGTTTTATTTATAGTTACGGAAATAGTTTTAGCAATAATATTATTCTATATAGTTACTATTCGTCTTCTGCTTATGTTTTTTCTGCTTCAAACAACAATAATATTTCAAACAATATAATTCACAGATCAGATGGTTATAGTAACAATGTTGCTACTGGAGATGGAAATGTGTTTTACAATAACCTATTTAGTATGGCAACACCAAATTTGGGCAATAATCCATCCACTTTAAACAATCAATATAATATTGAAATGCTTGATTTTTTTGTTAATCAAACAGGTGTTGATTTCAATTATTCTCACGATTATCATTTATCTGAACCAACGCAATACATGGGAACTGACGGCACACAAGTTGGAATTTATGGTGGAATCTTCCCCTATAAAGAAGGTGCTGTACCTTTAAACCCTCATATTCAAATAAATAATAGTTCTTCGAGCACCGATAGCTACGGAAATCTACCTGTTTATATTCAAGTTAAAGCTCAAAAAGATATAGATTAAAATCCATCAAAAATGAGAAATTTTATAACATTAATAATAAGTGTTTTTTTGTTACAAAATATTGTAGCTCAAACAACTATTAATGGATATGAATATTGGTTTAATGAAAATTATCAAGAAAAAACACTTTCGAATATAACAGCATCTGAAGAGTTTATTTTTAATGAGAACATTTCAACAGACGGACTAACAAGGGGTTTAAATATATTTTATTTCAGAACTTTTGACAATCTTGGTAATTTTAGTCCTTTATTTTCACAAGTGTTTTATAAGAATTCAAATTCTGAATACAATGAAGAGAAGCAAATAGTTAAATTTCAATATTGGTTAAATTCAGATTTGGAAAACGTACAAACATATACATTGGAGGAGCAAAGCTTAATAAATTTAGAGCAATTATTTGATTTTAATAATACTTCAGAGGGATTAAATAGATTAAATATTAGATTTCAGGATAATAATGGCTTGTGGAGCTCTGTTTTAACGCATCTATTTTACAAATTACCAATTATAAATAGTGCCGATGATAATCAAATTACACATTTTGAATATTGGATAGATGATGATTATGAGAATGCAATTCTGATTGAAGTAGAGCAACAAGAAATTGTTATTATTGATGAACTAATTTCACTTTCTGACCTTAGTCAGGGATTGCATAAATTCAATTTTAGACTTAGAGATAGAAATGGTTTATGGAGTAGCATTTTAACGCAAGCATTTTACAAATTGCCAATACAAAATAGTGCTGATAATAATCATATTACTCATTTTGAATATTGGATTAACGATGATTATAACAATGTAATTTCAATTGAAACAGAGCAGCATGAGATTGTTCTAATTGATGAGCTAATATCACTTTCTGAACTTAATCAAGGCTTGCATAAGTTCAATTTTAGATTTAAGGATAACAATGGTTTGTGGAGTAGTCCAACATCACTCTACTTTTACAAATTTGAAAACAGTAGTTTGATATTAAATTTGGAAATTAACACATATCGCTATTGGTTTGACGATGATAATGAAAGCATGCAAATCATTAATTTAGAGTCGCTTAGCGAAGATTTTTTATGGTCGGAAAGCTTATCTTTACCCAGTGATATGGAGGGTGGAAATCATACAATATATACCCAATTCAGAGATAATAAAAACTTATGGAGTTCACCATTGGAACACGATTTTTTCAAAAACTATGATCCAAGAGGAGAAATTATTGCAAATAATTTGAATTTATGTTTTGGCAACACTATTATACTTAGTGCAAACACTATAGACGTTGACACTGTTTTTTGGGATTTTGGCGATGGTTCGGATATTGTTGATGCTCTGCCAACAGATGAGATTAGTCATCAATATAACTCTGTTGGAGAGTATGAAATTACTTGCACTTTCAAACATGTAGAAAGCGGAAATACCACAAGTGAAGCAATTACGGTTGTTGTTCATCCTATTTATGATAATCTGTCAGTTGAAGAAATTGAAGTATGTGCCAATGAGCTACCATATATATTTGGTAATCAGGAACTTAACGAAAGCGGCTATTACGAAGAACTTTTTCAATCAGTAAACGGCTGTGATAGCTTAGCAAAAATAAATTTCGCAATTTTGGAACTTTCGTATGGAATTGACGAGATTATTGCTTGCAAATTTTATGAATGGATTGATGGCGAAACATATACAGAAAGTACCAACGAGCCAATTTTCACTTTAACAAATCAAGCGGGTTGCGATTCAGTTGTTACCTTAAATCTTACAATTATTCCGCTTCCAAATATCGAAGTAATTCAAAATGAAATTAGCTTAACAGCCACCGAAACAGAGGCAACTTACCAATGGTTGGATTGCAACAACAACTTCTCTCCCATTGCCAATACCACTTCACAGACTTTTGTTGCCACAGAAAATGGCAAGTATGCTGTTAAAATCGAGAAAGATGGTTGTAGTGCAATATCAGATTGTTATGAAATAACCACAGTGGGAATATTTGATAATGAACTAAGCAATATCTCAATATATCCCAATCCCAATGATGGTAAATTTGCCATTGATTTGGGCAAGGTTTATGAAGATATTAGTTATGAAATATATGATTTGCAGGGAAGAATTATTTTGGCAGAAAGCTATAAAAACAGAGAGAAGATTTATCTCGACTTAATCATTGCAAGAGGAATTTATACTATTAAAATTAAATCCAATGATGGCATAAAATCACTAAAAATTATTATTGATTAAATATCGCAAACACTGTATGAGAGAACGAGTCCAAAGACTCGTTCTCTTTTTTATGATTGAAATTAAAATTTGTTTTACAAACTTATTTAAATTACATTTGTGCAATAATACCAACCAAAACACATTCAAATATGAAGGCAAGTCAAATACTATTACTTATTTTTGTATTAATAAGTTTCAATCTGTTCTCACAAAGTGTTGAAGAATACTGCCAATTAGGCGAAGAAGAACTTTCCAACGATAATTTTCAAAAGGCTTTAGAACATTTTCAAAATGCATTTAAAATCGATTCAAACAAGGTAGAAGCAATATTAGGACTGGGGTCGTCATACTATTTTCTTGAAGATTTTGAAAAGTTTTTAGAGTATAACACCAAGGGTTTATCCCTTGTTGAAGAATACGACAGCACCCACGCCGTCTATTTTTTTCAAAGAGGTTATTACTACTCTACAATATCAGAAAATGAAATTGCCTTGGAGAACTATAATAAAGCAATTTCATTAAAAGAGAGCTATACTAATGCATACTTCAATATTGCTCACGTATATTTCCATGAGGATAAATTTGATGATGCACTTAATTTTTGTTTAAAAGCATTTTCCATAGCCGACTCACTGCAAGCTTACGATTATTACTTGCTCGCAGCAATATATTCCAATAAAAACGAATACAAAGAAGCCATAAAGGCATACAAAAAAGGCTTAAAACTGGATGATAGCAAGGCAGAAGATGTATATTTTTATTTGAGTATTCAATATGGCGAATTGGATAATGATTTATATTGGCAACACTACTTACACAAGGCATACAAGATGGGAAGCACCTTGGCAATAGATTACATAAATGAATATGAAATAAATATTGAATACGATTTTGATATACCCAACTATGAGTTGATTGAGAAAAATATTAAAGACAAAAAGTCAGATTTCTACTACCCCAAATTATGGAAAAGATTTACAAAACATGATACCACATTGAATGTCAATGACTTTCACCATCTATACTATGGATATAGCTTCCATAAAAAATACTCACCCTATTCCAGCTATGAAAATTTGAATAGAGCATTCGAGATTATGGATGATGAAAAATCAACTAATAAAGATTATAAAAAAGCTTTGAAAATTTTTGATGAAGCTCTCAAAATAGATCCATTTAGTATAAAAACACACTATTATCAAGCTTTAGTTTATGATTTAATGAAGAATTCTGCCATGGTGGAAAAGAAATCACTTATTATGGATTTTATAGTCCGAACATGGATGTATAGCGGAAACGGCTTAGACAAAGAGTTTCCCTTGCACCTTATTAGTGTGAGCAACGAATATGATTTGTTTTTCTTCTTCAATTTGCAAAGTCAAGAACAATCATTAGTATTTGGCGAAGAATCTACATTTTATGATGTTCACAAACTTGAAGAAAACGAATATGACATTGACTACTTTTATTTTGACATATCAGTTCCATTCAAATATTTGAATTCCATTTTTGGCGACTTAAAATAGTTACATCGAAAACTGTTTAGATTATTTTATTACCACATATAAACAATTACATATTTAATTAGTCGCCCCTTAAAAAGCCATTTTTCTTTGTATTAGTACAAAAATAAGATTAAAAATAGGCGTAAATATTTTTTGAAAAAACTGATAAAAAGATGATTTCCATATATTCATCATCCTTTTGAAGTT
>JAAYKF010000077.1 GCA_012522535.1 Bacteroidales bacterium | reverse complement strand
TCAAAAGGATGATGAATATATGGAAATCATCTTTTTATCAGTTTTTTCAAAAAATATTTACGCCTATTTTTAATCTTATTTTTGTACTAATACAAAGAAAAATGGCTTTTTAAGGGGCGACTAGTTAACAGATTGCATAAGTCAGGTTTCAAAAATAAATTATGGATTGATAAGCAAACAGATGAAAAATGGTCTAAGCTTTATGAAAAGTACTTATAATTGTATATTACCTATAAAAACTGCTTTATTACAAGTTTTTGCCTCTTTTGTCCGATAATTTATATTATGTTAAGTAGTATTATTTTGATAGTCAAGTACATATATTTGGTTTGCAGCAAATATGCACTACTCTGGCACATTTTCAACAATTACAGAATTATACACTTCTAACATTTTCAAAACATTTGAATGTTTTGGTTGTTGATCAAAACAGATATCTAAATAAGGTTTTGCTAATTTGAGCCAATAGACAATTAAATTTTCCAAATTTGATTTTTCTTGCTCATTTAGGTTTTCATCTTCGGTGGTTCTTTTCTGAAATATTGGCACAAACTTATTATAGTATAAAGCTGCCAGATTATAATTCAAATTAAAATTATTTGGAAATTGTTTTAATCCTTTTAAATATGAATTTTCAGCTTCGTTGAAGTCTCCTACCTTTTCAAATATAATTCCCAAATTTAGAAAAACTTGAGCATCGCTGGAGTCTAACGTTATAAATCGTTCCAGTGCCAATATTGAACTTTCGTTATTTTGCACTGCTATACTCACATTGTAAAATGCCTTTAAAAATTCTGTTGAATCCTTAAAAGTGTTATAAGCTTTATTGGCGAAAACTTCTGCCTTGGTAAATTCGCCACTGCCAATATATGCCTCAATGGTAGATATGTGAGCTTTCATATTACTTGGCTCCATTTCGATGGCATTCTCAAGGTATTGAGCTGCCACTGGATAGTTTATGCTCTTTAAATAAGCCAATCCAGCTCCCAAAAAGGCAAAATAATTTGGTCGTAAATTCAACGATTTTTGGTACGACTCTATGGATTCTGATATTTCACCTGCTTCAAAATAGGCTCTACCTCTGGCATTGTAGTTCTCTATGCACCACTCCACTCCCATTTCTGGATTTTGAATTGATAGATTTTTAAAATCCTTGAAGTCATCATAAAATAGAGCGTAATTGAAAAACATTGCAGCACTATCAATTAGCATATCTGGAGCAAAATCGCTTTCGTTCAAATTGTCGAAAGTTATCACTGCTATATTTGCTTTCACGAAATAATCATAAGCCTCGTCAAGTCCTGTCTCTTCATTGTGTAGCAGATAAATTATTGATTGGAGTAAGCTAATATCCTTGTTTTCAACAGCTTCTCCAATTTTTTCTAATACTTTCTTGGGGTCTATTTTCCCAACTTCTTGAGCATTTGCTTTCAGAACGGTGAAAACTGATACTATTATTATGATAATTATGTGCTTGGATTTTTTCATATCGATTAAAAAAATGCCGGTTTTATCCGGCATTTCAATATTTTATTAAAATATATTTTTAGTCATCAAGTTCTTGTAACTCTTTGTCAACTTCCATTGCTTTGTCTAGTTCGCTTGTGCGTGAATAAACTTGCTTAAGCATAAATAGAGTGTTGTAGTCTTTAGGTTGCAATTCTCTACATTTTTCAAGGTGTGGTTTTGCACTTGCTAAGAACTCATTTGCATGATCCATAAGCTCTTTATATCTTTTTTGTTCAGAGAATGGCAAGTCGTTGGCTTCTTCTAGAACGTTTAAAAATCTATTATAATACATTGTTCCAAGGTTGTAATATGCATCAAAATATTCTTCGTTTAGCTCAATGGCTTGTTTCAGGGCTATTTCTGCTTGTTCTAATTGTCCCAACTCATTAAGAACGGTTCCAAGGTTGAAAAACACGACATGGTTTGTTGGGTCTTTATCTTTTATAACTTGCAGCATTTCCAGGGCTTCATCTGTTTTATCTGCCCATAGGAATATATTAAATTTTTGAATTAAAATTTTGGTATCATCTCCAAATTTACTTACTCCTGCATCTACTGTTTTTATGGCATTGCTTGTATCATTTTCTGCTTTAAATATTTCTGATAAAACAATATATACTTGAGACTCTTTATAGTCGGCTCTGACTAGTGCATTAAAATGTCTTTTAGTTTCTCTATAGTCAGGAGCTTCATCTTCGGGTTTTCTTCTTTGTGCTTCAAAGGCGGCAAGCCCAGCCATATATCTTGTATTATTATCATTTTTTAAGATAGTATTTGCTTTGTCAAAATCTTCGTAAGCTTTTTGGAATTCACCTTGGTTGTAATATCCTATACCTCTATTAAAGAATATATCACCGCAGTATCTGCTACCTACTATAGGTGAAGAAATTTCCAGCATATTGTTGCTGATTTTTTCATCAATTGAGATAGCTTTTTGGTAGAAAGCATATGCCGAGTCGAGGGCATTTTCTCTCAGAGATTTTACAGCCGGGTCAGTACTTGCAGCTATCATGTAGTAAACATTTCCACGATAGAACCATGTTCTGGCTTGGTCTTTGGTGGCTGGATGCACGGCAGCATCTTCGATAGCTACTAATGCTCTGGCTACTCTTCCTTTGCGAAGCTCGTTGAAAGCATTATTGATTTTTGTAGATTGACCATAGCTTATGCTAAATAGAACTAAGGTCAGGATTGTAATGGATAACTTTTTCATATTTATCTTTTTTGAAAGTTATTAAAAATTATTCTTCATTTGTTTCATTTTCATCTTCAATTTCGTCTTCCTCGTCCTCAAGAATTTCTTCATCCTCATCATCATCTTCATCATCGGCAATGTTTGGATCTATTGGAGTGTCGTCATCTTCATCAACCACGCTTTCGTATTCCACATCTTCTTCTTCGTCTTCTGGTACAACTGCCACTGCGGCAATAATATCATTGTTTCGCAGATTTATCAGTTTAACCCCTTGTGTGGCTCTTCCCATCACTCTAATATCTGAAATTCTGATACGTATTAAAATTCCAGATTCGTTTATAATCAGCAGGTCATCACTATCTATAACGTTTTTAATTGCAATTAATTGCCCTGTCTTTTC
>JAAYKF010000076.1 GCA_012522535.1 Bacteroidales bacterium | reverse complement strand
TCAAAAGGATGATGAATATATGGAAATCATCTTTTTATCAGTTTTTTCAAAAAATATTTACGCCTATTTTTAATCTTATTTTTGTACTAATACAAAGAAAAATGGCTTTTTAAGGGGCGACTAGTTAGGCAAGCCAGAAGACGAGAAGAGGAATTAGATTGGATAAGAATGAAACTAGACAAAGCAGAAAAAAGCGGGTTTTCCACAGATTCTCGTGATGAAATTTTAAGACGATTTTAGAATATCGTTATATAAATGTCAAGTATTTAGCATCATTTACTTGACAAATAAATAATATTTACTATCTTTGCTGAGCAATGAGTACGACACAAAACATACAGAAACAAATTGGCAAATTAGCCGACGGGACTATGTTCAAATATGAGCAACTTGCTATTGCTCCTGAAGAGTTTTCGGCAGCGGCAAAGGCTATTGAACGCCTTATTGCCAAAGACATTATTAAAAGAGCTTCAACAGGCATTTTCTACAAACCACAAAAAACTATTTTTGGCGAACTGAAACCTAATGAACAAGAAATATTAAAACTATATCTTTTTGAAAAGGGTAAACGCATTGCATACATAACTGGGACATCGCTCTATAATCGTTTGGGCTTAACAACACAAATTCCTAATAATATAAAAATTGCAAGCAGAAATAAGCGGATTACTATTTCAATGGGCAACGTAAACGCAAGTCCAGCAAAAAGCTATGTAGATGTAAACGATAAAAACTTTTATTTGTTGGAGCTATTAGATGCCTTAAAAGATTTTAAAAAAATCCCTGATTTAGACAAAAATTCTGCCATAAAAATCCTATCCCAAAAATTAAAAGAGCTCAATTTGACAGAAATAAAACTATTAATTAAATGCGGATTAGCTTATCCACCACGAGTTAGAGCTTTTTTGGGTGCTTTGCTGGAAAATATAAAAACTGAAACTGGTTTAACTGTTTTAAAAACAAGCTTAAACCCAGTTTCGGAGTACGACTACGGCATTGACAAAAAACAATTACCAAATATGAAAAACTGGAATATAAAATGAAGCTACACCAAAACAAAGAACTCTTTAAAGATGCTGTTATTGCCACTGCACAACAAATGGGCATTAGGGAAATATATGTAGAAAAAGATTACTGGGTAACCTATGCTTTGTTCAATATTTTTAGAAATGAGATAGGTAAAGAGACTGTTTTTAAGGGGGGCACATCTCTGCTAAAATGTTTCGGAATGATACAAAGATTTTCAGAAGATATTGATTTGGTGATATTACGGAACAAAGATGAATCAAACAACCAACTAAAAAACAAACTAAAAAGAATTTCCAAAAGCTTTTCTGAAATACTTCCCGAAACCGATATTGAAGGAATTACCAACAAAGTTGGAATTATACGTAAAACAGCACACAATTATTCACGAATTTTTTCAGGACATTTTGGTCAAGTACGAGATATTATCATAGTCGAATCCTCTTGGTTGGGAAATTTTGAACCTTATACGAAAGCAAATATAAGTTCATTTATTTATGATATGATGTTAAAAAATAATCATAAACAACTAATTGATGAATATGAAATAAATCCATTTGAAGTTTTGGTATTGAGCCCAAAAAGAACATTGTGCGAAAAAATTATGAGTTTAGTCCGTTTTTCACAAACGCAAGAACCAATTATAGATATACAAAACAAAATCCGACACACGTACGACATTCACATGATGTTGAAGGATGAAAATTTAAAATCTTTCTTCAATTCAACTGAATTTGAAGCAATGCTACTTCGTGTTGCAAATGACGATGTTATAAGCTATAAAAACAACAATAGTTGGCTATCAAACCATCCGAAAACAGCAATTATTTTTTCTGACACAACAAATATTTGGAATAAAATTAAGGATGTTTACACACATAGCTTTAGCGAATTAGTTTTTGGCAAACTGCCACCAGAAGCTGAAGTACTTGAAACTTTGGTATTAGTATCTGAAAGATTGAAGCCAATAGAATGGAACATAAATCCAACTCAATCATAGTAAAAACTTTTTCGTTGCCTAAATGTATATGTGGGCAAACGACTTCTATTGAATGTTTTTGTAAAGAAAAACACTTATTACATTTTATGTTTTACCAGTTTATTATATCAAGGTATCTCAAATTTCAATAAACTGAATCATTAGAGTCCGATCAAAAACAATCCATTTAAAACCCTATATTGTTGATCATCAGAGAGTATATTTTTGTATTTTCACAAATCACAAAAGTAAGCCTCTTAAAAAAGTGTCAAAAGTCCTAAATTTTGTTCTTGTTTTC
>JAAYKF010000008.1 GCA_012522535.1 Bacteroidales bacterium | reverse complement strand
GAACCAGAAGAGAATATTGTTTATTCGTTTCAAGATATTTATCCAAGAGCATATTATATGCCCTATTCTCCAGCCAATCCCGATGGCTATGATGAGGATAACGACGAGAGAACAGAGCGTGAACATGCACTTTTGGCTCGTGCCGTAAATTATGTTTCACACATGATTCCATGGGATTTGAACTTGGATTACAATGATGATGGGCTTGTGGATAATATAAGTTTTGTAGTTAAAGGTGGTGTGGGCGACTGGGCAGACTTGCTTTGGCCACATCGGTGGGCACTCTACAATGAAGAGGCATACATAAATGGAATTAGAGTTTGGGACTTTAATTTCTTATTGTTAAATACACCCTATTTTGAGGTTGGAACACTGTCGCATGAATTGATGCACACCTTTGGTTTCCCTGATTTGTATAACTATTACATTTATGAAGAGCCCGTTGGATCATGGGACGTAATGGCTGGAACTTCCACGCCACCACAGCAAGCAACTATGCATACTAAGTGGAAATATGGTAAATGGATTGATGAAATTCCTTTGCTGACAGAAGCTGGGTACTACTCTCTTAAAACAAATCAATTCAACAAAACAGGCTCGGCTTATGGCATTGCATCAACAAACCCATTTGAATATTTTGTTTTAGAATATCGAAAAAAACAATCACCATTTGATAGTGGTGTGCCACGTACTGGAATTATTATAACTAGAATAAATAGTGAGTTTGATGGAAATGCAGATACCGATTATGAATATTTTTTTGATGAAGTTTATGTATATAGAATTGGCGGAACAGTAACAGGAGGTGGAAATGTAGGTAATGCTGCCTTTAATGGGATGCCCGTATCCTCACTCACAGAGTTTGGACCACACACCGACCCAAGCCCATTTCTGTCAGACGGAACTGTGTGTAACTTTATTTTAAATGAGTTTTCAAGAACTAATTCCGACTCATTGACTTTCTACTTTAATCCCAATCCAACAAGTATTTCGGAGTTTAGTATATTGAAAAATAATATTGCAATTTATCCCAATCCTGCCAATGATATTTTGCAAGTGGATATTCCTGTTGTGCCTTCGACTGCTTTGGGTTATAAGCTTTATGACACACAAATGAGAATTGTAAAGAGGGGAGTGCTGAACAGATTAAATAATACCCTTGATATATCTGCTTTGAAATCGGGTTTATATTTCTTGCATATCCCTGATTATGAAGACTTAGGATTATATAAAATAATAAAGCACAAGAATTAAACTTGTGCTTTATTATCTGTATTAAACTTAAATTTTATTCAATACCGCTAAAGTATTTCATAAATTGAACTCTAAAGAATGAGTCGGGTTTTTGAGTTTTTTCAAAACTCATTTCACCTCTAAAATCGTCCAAGTTTTTATAGTTATTTTCTTCCATCCACTTTTCAAGCTCTTCTAAGATTTGTCTTATTACATCTATACCATTTTTATAAACGGTGGAAACAATTTGTACAGCCTTTGCTCCAACCAAGAGTTGTTTTATAACGCCTTTGGCATCGTGAATTCCAGTAGAGGCACACAAATCACAATCAATATTGTTCGACAAAAGTCCTATCCATCTAAGGGATAATCCGATTTCATCATGACGACTATATGCGTGTGATGGAATAATTGTTTTTTTATCAATATCAATATCAAGGGAGTAGAATCTGTTGAAAAGAACCAATCCGTCGGCACCAGCCCAAGAGAATTTTTTGAAAGTGTGAGCCAAAGATGAAAAGAATGTAGATGTCTTTACCGAAACAGGTATGCTAACATTTTTCTTAACCTCTTGAATTATTTTAATATAATTATTCTCATACTCCTTAGAGTCGGTGTCTAATCCCACTGGTAGAGTGAAAATATTCAATTCTATGGCATCGGCACCAGCCTTTTCAATCTCTTTGGCAAAGCTAACCCATTCGCCTGAAGAGGTGCAGTTTATACTTGCAATAATGGGAATATTGATGCTTTTTTTAGCCTCTCTAATGTTGTCTAGGTAGCTCTCCAATCTGTGAGTTTTTGTGTACTCACTTATATAGTCTTCCGCTTCGGGATAATAAAAAGAATCGTCTTGTGAAGAGACACTTTTGGCAACTTCGCTCATTATTTGTTCCTCGAAAATAGATTTGAGAACAACAGCTGCAGCTCCTTTTTTCTCAATTTCTTTAAGACTATTGGTGTTGTTTGTTAAGCCACAACTTCCAACTATAATTGGGTTTTTTAATTTTAGCCCAAGATATTCTGTTGATAAATCTATCATATTCAATCTTTTATAGTTCTAATAAATGTGAAATATCTGTGTAGGGAGCAAGCTCCTCAACTTTTTGATTGTGTTTTAAAATAATCAATGGTCTTCCGCCTCTGAGTGTCATTTTTTTGCCTTCCACTAATAATGAACAACCCTCGCGTAGCCCCACAACAGTGATGTCTTGGTGCAAGGTGGTAAACTCCTCAATTCTGTCAGCTCTTGTTTCGCCACCATGTTTCATCATCTCATCCATGGCAGGATTTGGATCCAAAAAGTGTGGGTTTATTTGAAAAGGTACCAAGTTTAAAGTGTCAAAACTTTCGGGCATAATAATGGGCATGTCATTGGTGGTTCTCAGTGTTGGACAGGTTAGGTTTGACCCCGCACTCCAGCCTACATATGGTGTTCCTTGCTCAACAACTTCTCTTACGGCTTCCATAAGATTTAGTTTATGCATCATATAGGCTAAGTGGAATGTGTTACCACCGCCAACCATAATGCACTCTGCTTCTTTAACCGCTTTTACTGGGTCTTCAAAATGATGAATTGACTTTATTTCAATTCCGATTTTTGATAAAGCATTGGAAACTTTAAATTCATATTCATCATAACTGAAGCTAACTCCAGCGTAAGGTATAAAAAGAGCTTTAGAAAACTTGTTTCTCAAAGCAAAAAGTTCAATTTCTGGAATAGACCATCCTAAATAATTTTCACCGTAATTTGTAGAATTACTAATAAGCAACATTTTTTTCATAGTAGTATTGTTTTAAATATTTGCTAACAAAGAAAACTAATTTTTGCCAATAATAAAAATAAAACTGCTATTATTTTATTTTCTGCACCAAAAAAAGGCTTATAAAATAAAAAAGAAGCCTTTTTGTGTTCAATTGCAAAATTTGACAAAATAAAAGCGGAACATTATCCGTCCCGCTTTGTACATTATTAATAAGGATTATTATGAGATTTTTATTTCTCTTGATTTTAGAACAGCTTCTTCTTTCTTAGGAAGTTTTATAATCAAAATTCCCTTTTCGTAGGCTGCTTCAATTTTTTCTACATCAATGGTCTCTGGAATGTTGAATCCTCGACTAAATGAAGTGTAGCTAAATTCTCTTTTTGTGTAATTAGACTCGTTTTCTTCTTGATTTTGCTCTTTTTCTACCGAAATATTCAAAACTAATTTATCCATTTTTATTTTGAAATCATCCTTTTTCAATCCCGGTGCTGCTATTTCAATAAGGAATTGTTGTTCCTCTTCTATAATGTTTGCTGCTGGCGTTTTGGCCATAATACTGTTTTTATATATGTCGTTCATAGAAAAGAAATCATCAAATAAACGATTTAATACTGGTTTGTTTTCGTAACGTACTAACATGATATTTTCTCCTTTCAATTATTTATTTATGATATTTTAATCTCTTTATTTTTAATCAAAGCTTCTTCGCGCTTTTCGATGCTGATAATAAGAATCCCATCTTTATATTCTGCCTTAATTTTGTTCATATCAGCCTCTTTTGGCAATACAAATCTACGGTTGAAGTTCTCGTAACAAAACTCTTGATGGGTATATTGGGCATCGTCTAAGCCATTTTCGCCTTCAATATTTAATACGTTTTTCTCCAAATTGATTTTGAAATTTTCTTTCTCCATTCCGGGAGCTGCTAATTCAATAATGTAGCTCTTTTCGGTTTCAAGAATATTAGCCCTTGGCATAGTGCCACAATGACTCTCTTTGTGAAAAGGATTTTTTGTCTCTTGAAGATTTTGATTGAAAATTTCGTCCATCAAACTATAAGGGTTTCTTCTAATTAATTTATTCATGATTTATTCCTCCGTTATTTTATTTTTTAATTTATAATTCTACGGAGCCATAAGTCAATCTCTGTGCCAGAAGAAAATAAAAATTGTTATATGTCTGGTTATCAGAGCTTTGCTTGTTTTGGGTGTGATGACAAAATGTCGCAAGTCGGAGCTTAATGGTGTCATATTGTCATTTTTTGTTATTGATTTGACAGAAATAAACTTTTATGAGGCACAAAAAAAGCTGCCTTCAAAAGACAGCTTTTTTTGTGCTAAGTATTTTATTTTCTATTCTTTTTTGAATTTTTGAGCACCGATTCCGTCTATGGCACCAAATAAGTCAACTGCTTTTTTATAAGGATATGAATTTGCATACATAGTAGCAAAATTGCTTTCAGTACCTCTTAAGTTCATTCCCATTGCCGATCGGAATTGATTTTCAGACGAATTGGGATTATGTGTTGTAGAGGTTGATCCTTCCATATTCATAAAGTTTTTCAAATATGGACCATCAACTACTTGTGTCATTATTTTTATTTCTTCTTCATTCATTTCTCTGTTGTTGTCGGCAACGTGAAGTTGGTCAACGTCTTCGAACATATCTGCAAAAATTCTTAAAAATTTACCGCCTCCAGTTGAGGGGAGGGTGATATCTGCTTCAATATTACCAAAAAACAAGTTGTTGGATGCTGAAGTTTTTCTAACAGCTTCTTTGGTTCTGTCAGAATCTACGTATGTTCTGTCAAGGGCTGAAAAATCGTTACAACCAAGAATGTTATTATAAACATTGGCATCAACTCTGGTCATATATCTAAATCCATATCCCATATCTTTATCTGCCATGGGCCAATCTCTTCTCCAGGAGAATAATATAGTGTTGTGGTGAAAATTAACCACTGCTTCGCCCGGTGTATTGGTCATGCCTCTAACTTCGCAAGAAGCCATTCTGTTGGCAAGGAAAACATTATTGTAAATTTCCCATTCGCCACCAATATTTCCCATTTGTATTCCAAAGTGGGCACCATTTAATAGCATACAATTTCTGATTATAACCCTTCCTTCAACATCACCATGTATAAGTTGATTAGATACACTTCTGTCGCCACGCATACTGGGTTGGTTAATTCTGTTGGCAGGAGCGTTCAGAAAGCCTGTTTCCATTCCTTCAGGTACTACAAATTTACCAGTGGCATTAAGACCCACGTAGCTATTCATTTGTCCTTTATCAAGTAAGAAGCCGTCAATAAGAACTACTGCATCTTTTTTACCACGAACATAAATGTCAAAAAGACCAAAATTGCCACTGGTTCCGGCTTGAGCTGGAGTAGGCTGAATACTTGTAATATATTTGAATGGATCACGTTCCGAAAAATCTTCCGAATATCCACCTTCAACCATTATATACTTCTTGATGGAAATATATCCAGTATTTAATTTGCCAAGATAGTTTCCTTCGGCAACACAAATTAATGCACCTTCGGGGGCATCGTCTATGGCTTTTTGAATATCCTTGAAAGGTGCACCTTTGCTACCATCGTTTCTGTTATTACCTTTTGTGGATACGTAAAATGTTGCAGTAGGTTTGAGGCTTTTTTTGCTACTTGTGCTACTTGAAGATGCTTTGTCGGGCTGCGAATCTTTGCTCTTTACAGCATCTTTGGCTTTGTTTATGGCATCCCTAAAGCCTTGAGCTTGAGAGCTTGATAAACTCCCAATCAATAAAAATGTTAAAATGTAAACTGCTCTTTTCATAATAAAATGATTTTGTTAATTAATACTTTAAATTCGCTTTTATATATGCAAGTTCTATGCCATAGAGGGTTTTTATAAGAAATTAATTTAAAAACAGTTAATATCTTACAAATCTATATGGGTGGATTGGAATATAAGCCGTTTGCAAATAGATGATTTGTACTTACAATATTATCTAAATCTATTGCAAATATATAGTAGATATTTAGTAAATATGGATTTATATTATCTCTACATTTTCTTCTTCAATCCAGCCTTTATCGCCATTGGGAAGTTTTATTTCAATCCAGTTGCCAATCTTTTCAACTATCTGAACTTTTAGTCCTTCGTGGATAATAAAAAGTTTTTTGCTTTGGCTATCTGGCGAACTTCTGACTTCTATAAATTCGGAGAAAATTATTCCTTCATCCGCTCTTTGCATTTGCCTTTTTTGGAAATAACCAAAATTAAAACTGACAAGAAATATTATAATTGATAAAATTCCTACATAAAAAGAGCTTTTACGTAGTGCGAAAATTGAAGTTGTTAGGAAAATAGCTATCAAAATTAATGTAAAAATGAAACTTATAATTGAGATTATCGACCAAGTTTTTTCATTAAAAAGGTTTCTGAAATCTTTTATCCAGCGAATTAGAAATAGTTCGGGCACAGCCTCTATTTTATCTGTGATTTTGTATTTAGTAACTTCAATATTGAATTTTGTATTTTCGTCGTTGGGTTTCAGTCGCAAGGCTCTTTCGAACCACAAAGCTGCTTGTGCGAAATTTTCGTTTTTGAATTGCGCCACACCCAAATTGTAGTAGAGTGGGTGAGACGAAAAACCTTCATCAATAAGCTCTTCATAAATAGAAATAGCTTTGTCAATTTCGCCATTGGAAAAGTTTTTATTTGCTTCCTGAAACTTTTCAGTACTGGCTGTTGCCAAATTGCTGAGAAGTAATAGACAAAATCCTAAAATTGAAATATATCTTTTTTTCATCTCTATATATTTATTTCGTTGTCGATTTTTACAATTATATCAAATGCTTTGTCAAAATTGGTTTTCATTAAAGCATTTTTGTCAACTTTTGGAGCAAAACGGGCAAATTCGCAACTTTCTAAAACCTCTTTTAGTTGGTCAATTAATTCAGTTTTGAACTCCTTTTCTTGCATAGTTTCTATAATTTTCTCAGTGGACAAATCGGATGTGGAAATATTGAATTTATGTGCTGCAAAATTCCACAATGCTTTGGAAAGTTCTTCAAAAAACTGTTCATCATTTTGCTCTTCCATAAGTTTTTTTGCAGTACGCAATCTTTTACGAGCCACTTTACCAGCTTTCCTATGACGGATATTTGATACATCAGCGAGTTGCTTGATACGTTTTTTGTATATAAAAATGAATAAAATGAGTAGGAGTAGGGGGGCAAGTAAAAATGAGAAAAATATTGTAGAACCCCAAAATGCTTTTCGGTTTTTTATCAGTCCCGAACTGTCTATTTTTATATATCTCACATCGCTTCCGATATATTGCAATTCTTTTTGATTTATGTTCGTGGCAACACTTTCCCCACCAACACCTTTGGAAACGTGAACGGCAAAATCGGGAAGTTTTACGCTTTCATATTTTCCACTTTGTGGATTGAAAAATACGAAGTTGCCAGTTTCAATTTTGTAACGTCCTTCGCTTCGTGGAATGGCAATATATTCAAATGTGATAGAGCCAGCAACGCCAGATTCTGAGATTTTTGTGTTGTCAATAATCTTAACATCGTAGGTCTCAAAATTGCTGGGGAATTTAATGTCTTGAATATCAAGTAGTTTTAGATTTCCTTTGCCTGAAACTATAATTTCAACTTTTAGAGCTTCGTTGGCAGGCAAATTGTCTCTGTCGATTTTTGCTTCAACTTTGTAGTTTCCAACGGCACCCATAAATTCAGCTGGGGCATTATCAGGTAGTTTTTTTACATTCAAATTTATGGCATTCGACTGTATGGTTTTCTTCACATTTTGAACTCCACCGCCAAAAAATGAATCATCGAAAAATGAGTCCCAAAATCCTCTTCTTTGCTGTTGCTGTTGTCGCCTTATTTGTCCAACAACATCGATGGAGAGTGGCTCAACTCTTATATTTCCGCTTTGCTGCGGATAAACAAAAGCTCTTCGAACTTCTACTGTGGTGTAGTTTCTACCATCTATAAACTCTTGTCGCTGTTGGGGCTGTTTGTTTCTGTTGTTATATTCGGTAGTCCACAAACCACGACTGGAGGGAATTTTACTAATTCCATATTGCACAATGGGAATGGCTGTGAAAAGTTTGTAAGTTAGAATTACCTCTTCGCCTTCGTAAATTGTGCTTTTGTTGGCACTTGCTCTAACAAAAACATCTTTGGAGCTAATTTCAGGTTCAGCTTGTGTTTGCTGTTGCTGACGTTGGGGTTGTTGCTGCTGTCGGTTTTGTGCTGGAGCATTTCCAGCTACAACTTCAATGACGAGTTTGTTGGATTTATATGTGTTGCCATCAACAATAATAGTGGCTTCATCAATTTCATATCTGCCTGTGTTAACGGCTTGTAGGGTGTATGTATAAGTGTATTGGACAGATTGGCTTATTTGTCCGTTGATAAATTGTGTGCTACTTGAAGATGATTGGCTGGGACCACCCAAAAAATTGAAACCCCTGAAATTGGGTGCTCTCAGGCTTGAACCTTGGGCGTTAATGGTGTAAGAAATTCTAAACTGAGAACCTTGTGCCACTCTGCCAGGTCCAGATGCAATAAAGCTAATATCTTGTGCCACGGCAGTTTGCTGAGCCAATATTAAAGCTATTGCAAAAATGCTAAAATATAATTTTTTGTATAGATTTTTTACCATACTACCAATCTTTCTCTATTTGTATTTTAGTGCCTGTTTTATCTTTTTGTAACTTATCTAATGTCTCTTTTTCGTTCTGATTCAGTGCATCTAACTGACGCTCCTGATTACGTTGCTCTCTTTTTTGTTGCTGCTTTTGTTGCTGTTTCTGCTGTTCTTGTTCTTCGTCTTGCTCTTGGTTATCACTGTTTTGATTTTGCTCCTGTTCATCTTCGTTTTGCTCTTGTTCCTGATCTTGATTATCTTGATTTTGTTGCTGCTGCTGTTGCATCATCCTTCTTCGGGCATATTCGTAGTTGTAACGGGCGTCTTCATCTTTAGGATTTAATTTTAGAGAGTTTTTATAAGCCTCTAAACTCTCTTGATATTTTTCTTGCGAAAGAAACGAATTTCCTAAATTATACCACATTGTGGAAGCAAGTTTTTTGTCATTTTCGGGTGGTGTAAGTTCCGAGAAAATTTTATTTGCTTCCTCATATCTACCTTGTTTATATAGAGATGTACCCAGATTGAATTGAGCTTTTTGATAATCTGGACTTTTGTCCATCCCCTTGCGATACTCAATTTCGGCTTCTTTATATTTTTTATCTTTATAAAGTTTGTTCCCAGCTCGCACATCTTTTATAGTGGATTTTGATTGTGCAAACGATATGTTGTTACAACATAAAATCAATATTGTAAATATAAAACCAGCAAAATAGACTATCCTTTTCATCTTTAAATATGTTTGTTTTTGAACAGTTTGATGCTACCCGAAAATCTATTTTTTCGGGCTAATAGCAACTGATCTATTATTAATAAGACAAATGCGACTATCAAAAAGTACATAAAAATATCTTCATAATCGGTATAGGATACTTCGTCATAATCTTTTTTCTCCATTTTGTCTATCTCTTCCATAATTTTATCTAAGCCCATATCGGCGTTGGTGGCACGAACGTAGGCACCTTTTCCGGCAGCTATTACTTTTTGTAGATAAGTTTCATCAAGTTTTGTAACCACAACATTTCCTTGTCTGTCGCGGTGATAGTCGATGTTGCCGCTTCTTGTTAAAACAGGAATTGTGGTTCCCGTAGTTGTTCCCACTCCAATGGCATGAACTCTAACTCCATTTTCAACGGCATTTTTGGCAGATGCCACGGCGTCGTCTTCAAAGTTTTCGCCATCGGTTATGGCTATTATAGCCCGTGTATTTAAACTTTGTTCTTCCAAGTCGAAAGAGGTCAATGCAAGGTCTATTGCAGAACCCAATGCTGTTCCCTGTTGCCCAATTAAGTTCGTAGATATATTATCAATAAACATTTTGGCAGCTCCAAAGTCGTTGGTAATTGGCAGTTGAATAAAGGATTTTCCTGCAAAAACTACTATTCCAATTCTATCGTTCTCAAGTTTGTTAACTAATTGATTTAGAGCCTGTTTAGCTCGCTCCATTCTGTTGGGACTGATGTCGTTGGCAAGCATACTCCTTGAAACGTCCATACAAATCATCAAATCAACACCACGGCGACTGGCTTTCTCCACTTTAGAACCCAATTGTGGGCGAGCAAGGGCAAGTATTACAAATAATATTGCCACTATCCAAATCCAGAATTTAATATGTAGTCGCTTTTTGGAAAATGAGGGTGATAATTTTTTTATCAATTCTAAATCTCCAATTTTTTCACTCTGTCTCTTTTGAAAATAGCGATATAGGTAGTGTACTAATACCAAAACTGGTATTAAAAGTAGCAAATATAAGTATGTGTCGTTGGCAAATCTAAACATATATCAATATTTTACAGTACAGTTTTAAATATGGTTTTTCTTAAAATAAATTCTGCAAGTAAACAAATCAATGCAATCATAAGCAGTGGAAAATACTCTTCGGAACGCCTGTCATATATCATAACATTAATTATAGTTTTTTCCATTGCGTCAATCTCTTTATATATCTCTTCAAGTTTGTTTTTGTCGGTAGCTCTAAAATATTTGGCACCGGTATATTCAGAAATTTCTTTCAATAATTCTTCATCAATTTCCACATCCACTTGCTGATATTGTATTCCCATGGGAGTTTTGAAAGGGTAGGGTGCTTTGCCCATTTTGCCTACACCAATGGTGTAAACCCTGATGCCCATATCTTTAGCAATTTCGGCTGCCGACATCGGATCCATAAATCCCATATTGTTTACGCCATCGGTGAGCAGAATTACAACTTTACTTTTGGACTTGCTATATCTAAGTCTATTGATGGCTGTTCCAAGACCGTCTCCAATGGCTGTTCCATCTTCAATCATTCCGCTATAAACTTCATCTATAAGCCCCGAAAGTACTTTGTGGTCGCTGGTGAGTGGACATTGTGTGAAAGATTCACCACTGAAAATAACTAATCCAATTCTATCTTGTGGACGATTTTCGATAAATGATTTTGCCACCTCTTTGGAGGCTTCCAAACGATTGGGCTTAAAGTCTTCGGAGAGCATACTGCCCGAAATATCCAATGAAATAATAATATCAATACCTTCGGTGAAAACATTTCTTTTACTGCTTTTGGACTGTGGTCGAGCGATAGCTAAAATGATAAATGCCAATGCCATCATTCGCAATGCGAATAGAGTCCAGTAGAATTTGCCCCTGCCTGAAAGTGACAATTTTTCTGTCCGATTGTTGAGCGACATGCGTAAAACAGGCAGTAGAGAACGGTTTCGCAGAATATAGAGTGTTACAAATATTGGAATTAAAATCAATAAGAGTAGCACCCATGGGTGTTGAAAACTAATATCTCCAAAATTAAACATCGCTTTCCTCCTCCGCTTGATTATTCAGTTTTTCTTTTTCTTTTTCACTGTCGATAAACTCTTGACTCATTTGAATTATTTCCACAGATAGGTCTAAAGAGTTTTCATTGTCTAAAGCCTGAGGCTGAGTTTTGGCAAATTTTGCCATATCGGCATGAGAAAATATTGTTACCAATTTATCAACAATATAGCTGTTATCAGTTATCTCGCTAATATTTGTAATAATTTCGCTACTGGTCATTTCCATGGCATTGAAGTCGAACTCTTCGCTATAATATCGTCTAATAATTTCTGTGAGTTCAACATAATATTCTTTAACAAAACCTTGTTGCCACAGTTTTTTACTTTTAAGTTTTATAAGTCTATCCAAAGCCCAAACCGAAGTTTGAATAGCTTGAAAATCTTTACTTTTGAAAAGTGGATCTTTTCGCTTATATTTTTTGAAAAGATAAATTATTATCAATGCAATAATTATTGCCAAAAACAGCGTAATTATATATGGTAAAACTTCCGAAAAACGTATAGGTTCGCCCAGTGGGTCTTTAATATCTTTGAATGCCTGTGTTGTGTCCACTTCCACAGTTGTAACAACAAGCATAAGCGAATCGGTTGTTCTCCAAAACTCTGGAATACCATTGTTGTTTTTTAAAATTTCGAATGCTGGAATGTGATAAATGGCAGAATCGAAGGCGGTGAAAATAAGTTTTTGTTTGATACCTTTAACATTATTATCTTCGTCAAGAATATTCTCTTGATTCTGATTTTCAATAATATCGAAGCCTGCCTGCGACATTATTTCTGTTAAAGGTGGCATTATGACGCTTTGAAAATTTTCGCCACTAACACTTAGCTCAATTTCGTTGTGCTCGCCAATTCGCATCTGCTTATTTTCGAGCACAACGTTCACATCTTGAGCCACTAATGTGTTCAAAATCAATAGTGTGGAAATTAAAATAAACCCAATTCGTTTCATAAAATCAATATTTCGATTCTCTTTTCTTGAAAAGTTTTATTAATGGTTTTACAAAGTCATCACCAGTGCGGAGTTTCATCTCGTCGGTACCAGTTTTTAGGAAAAAATCTTCTGTTTTAGTGTTGAAGTTTTGCCAATGATATTTATATTTTTCTCTCAGTTTTTTAGAAGAGGTGTCTATCCACGAAACTTTTTGATTTTCAAGGTCATAAGCTCTAATGAGTCCAACATTTGGCAAATTTTCTTCTAATTTGTCTATAAGTCTGATGGCAACTAAGTCGTGGCGTCTTTTGCAAATTCTGAAAGACTCTTCATAGTCTGCCGATTGAAAATCGGAAATAACAAAAGCTGTACATCTTTTCTTAACCACATTGGTCAAAAATCGCATTGCCACAGATAAGTCAGTGCCGTTGCTTTCTGGTTCAAAAACCAACAACTCTCTGATAATCCGTAAGATGTGAGAACGGCCTTTTTGGGGAGGGATAAATTTCTCGACCTTGTCGCTAAAAAGTATCACCCCAACTTTGTCATTATTGAAAATTGCCGAAAAGGACAAAACGCCAGCCAATTCTGTTATAACATCAGACTTGAAAGCGGCTTCAGTTCCAAATTTATTGGATTTGCTCACATCAATTAATAGCATCACAGTGAGTTCGCGTTCCTCTTCAAAAATCTTCACAAAAGGATGGTTAAATCGGGCAGTTACATTCCAATCAATGGAGCGAACATCATCGCCATATTGATACTCTCTAACCTCCGAAAAAGCCATACCTTTCCCCTTAAAAGCACTATGGTATTGCCCTGCAAATACTTGCTTTGACAATCCGCGAGCTTTTATTTCGATGCGTCTGACTTTACTGAGAATATCTTTTGCTTCCATCTTTGTTTAGGGAACTTCAACTACGTTTAAAATATCATTAATTATATCGCTGGTGCTGATATTTTCAGCTTCGGCTTCGTATGTCAATCCGATGCGATGACGTAAAACGTCATGTGCCACAGCACGAATGTCTTCGGGAAGTACATATCCACGACGTTTGATAAAAGCATAGGCTTTTGCTGCCAGAGCTAAATTTATACTGGCACGTGGCGATGCACCGAAACTAATCATGTTTTTGTATTTCTCCAAGCGATGTTTTTCGGGGTAGCGAGTTGCAAAAACGATGTCGGTGATATAGTCTTCAACTTTTTCGTCTAAATAAACCTGTCTAACAAGCTCTCTTGCTCTAAGGATTTCTTCCACTTTTACAAGCTTAGAAATTTCTTGATAAGCTTTGCCAGAGTTGCTTCTAAGGATAATTTTTTCTTCTTCTTTGGTGGGATAGCCAATAATTACCTTTAGCATAAATCTATCCACTTGAGCTTCGGGTAGAGGGTAAGTTCCCTCTTGCTCGATGGGGTTTTGAGTAGCTAAGACTAAAAAAGGCTCTTGCAATTTGTAAGTCTCTTCGCCAATGGTAACTTGACGCTCTTGCATGGCTTCCAAAAGGGCACTCTGAACCTTTGCTGGTGCACGATTTACTTCGTCAGCAAGTATGAAGTTGGCAAAAATAGGTCCTTTTCGCACCTTGAAAGTTTCATCTTTTTGACTGTAAATAAGCGTTCCAATTAGGTCGGCAGGAAGTAGGTCGGGAGTGAACTGAATCCTGCTAAAGTCAGCATCTATCACCTCCGAAAGAGATTTTATAGCCAATGTTTTAGCCAAACCTGGAACTCCTTCCAAGAGTATATGACCGTTGGACAAAAGTCCAATCATAAGTCGCTCAATCATCTGTTTTTGACCCACAATAACTTTGCTCATTTCGTGGGTAATAACATCAACAAAGGCACTTTCCCTTTGGATAAGCTCGTTAAATTCACGAATGTCTGTGTACGAATCCATAATTTTATAAAAATTGTTTCTGCAAAAATATTGAGATAGCTAGCTATAAGCCATATTATGCAGTTAAAAAAAGTTAAGCATATTGTTAAGAAAGTTTAACCGTAAGCAAGAAAGTTACTAGAAATCTATTTGCAAAATAGCCTGAATAATTTTGAATAACTTTAGATGTTTTCAAGATTTATTTAACCAAAAAAGGCTTATAAAATAAAATATAAGCCTTTTTTGTATTGATAAATTTGACTTTACAAGAAAATCAATTGAATAATTATATAAACTGGAAGTAGTACTATTAAAGAGAATTTAAACATATATCCGAAGAAGCTTGGCATGGGTATTTTGTTTTCTTCGGCGATGGCTTTTACCATAAAGTTTGGTCCATTTCCGATATATGTCATAGAGCCAAATAGCACAGAACCCAATGAGATTGCAGTTAGAATGTTTTCGGGTATTCCGGCAACAAGATTAGCACCTTCGCCAAAATCAAGTCCCATTGCTAGGTTATGAAATGCCACCGCTGTGGGTGCATTGTCCAAGAAGGCACTTAAACTTCCCGTTGCATAGTAGAATTGAGCTGCTGAATTTATGCCAAAGTTTGCTGCATTTTCGCTCAAGTAAATTAGAGCTGGCACCATGGTTATAAAAATTCCCAAGAATAGGAAAGCTACTTCAATTATAGGTCCATAGGTGAAGCTGTTGGCAGTACGAACTTCTTTTTTTGTGAAGTATAGCGATAGTCCAACCATTGATAAAATGGCTATTTCGCGGATAAATGAGAATGCTGGTGTAGTTTCTATAGCAGCAATATATTGTTGGTTAAGGAATGCAACTGATAGCACAACGCCTAGTAAAAATAGGAAATTGATATTTCCGGTAAGACGAATTGGTTCCACCTCTTCTTTATCACTAAGGATGTTTTCTTTGGGTTCT
>JAAYKF010000007.1 GCA_012522535.1 Bacteroidales bacterium | reverse complement strand
GCTAACGGTTGCAGCTTGGCATTGTAGCGGGATTTTGAAATACTACCCTGTCAAACTAGCAACAAATTTAATTAAAAGTTCCAAACTTCCAAATTAGCTGTGAACCCCGCTATTATGCTAAGGTGCTGTTACAAGCTGCCTTTTCTTCTCTATTGCAGGATTATTTCAGAATTCACAGTATTATTTTTTCTTCTTTCATCCCAAATCGAATTATTCCTTTTTTGTTTTTCATAACTATTTAGCCCTATTGAATTTCTTCTTCTGTCAATTTCGACTTCATTTGAGTTATCAGGGTCTTTATGCCAAACATTATAGTATTTGAAATCTCCATATTTTTTCTTTCCCCATCTTGCCATAAAGTCATTGAGTGCACCATATTGATAAGGTGGCAAATTCCCAAGTTTAACATTTTCAAGCAATTTGTCGTTAATTTCAGCTCTGGGATTACTGTAATAGTGGATTAACATTATATAGGTATTTGTCTCTCCTAAAAATGGACCATAATAATTAAAATGTTTAACAAATTGAACTGAGTCATCAATAATTTTGGGCAGACCAATAAGTCTTTCGCCAGGAAAACCGTACTTATCAATAATTTCATTTAAAATTTCAAATTGATTTTTATTGTTTTTCAGCCACCTTAAACCATGGTATGTATGACGAAGAAGGATAAATCCATCGTTAACTTTTCTAGTATATTGTTGGTCAATTTCAAATAGACTATCAATTTTATTTCTTAAGTCGTGATTTATGGAATTATTGTATATAGTGCGTAAGCTCTCATATTGTTCAATTGTATTTTGAGTAGTAGAATATTTGAAAACATTTTTTGTCAGATCATTAGTTCGTATCATCCAAATAGGGACACCTTGAATAAATGATTTTTCTAACCATTTTTTAGCATTTATGGTGTCTTGAGAAACGCAACAAATTTGTACTGCTTTAAAACAGTGTCGGGAATAAATGAAATCAAAATTTTCATAAAGACTGTCGAGTCTTTCAATGGCTAAATAGTATTTTTTATTTATTACATCTTCGTCAATTCTATTTATAATACTTTGATATTCAACATAATTCTGCCCAAAAATCTGTAAGCTTAGAAATATTAAAAATATATGTAATGTGATTTTCATTCAATGCATTCTTTTCAAGGTTGCTTGTAACGGACAAGTATATGCGTAGTTGCGGGATTTCAAGGTACTGACCTTTCAAGTTTGTACAAATGTTACATACCTGCACAATGTTTCTATTTACCACAAAACCCCGCAATTATCGCATATACAATGTTATGGGCTGGTTTTAATTCTTTCTTGTATTATTAGCAATTGAAGATAGTGCTCTAAATTGCTCAGCCAAAAATCTTGTGGCAACAATAATTAAAAAGCCGTAAACTGGCATCAGAATTATAAACAGAAACCCAGTTTTCATAAAACCAAGGCCAAGTTGTCTTGATAAGTAATAGCCTTCGTCTCCTAAAATAAGTGTTGTCAATAAAGCAAATGAAAATCCAACAATACCTATCCAAGTCCCAAGCCATTCACCTATTGTCTGTATAAGATGCGAGAAAACAGGCGTAGCCACAAATTCGTCTCCTACGTTGGATGTGGAAATTACTTTTGATTTTCTATCCCACCAAAGTTGAAAACTTAACCAACCTGCAAAAGCTATTATTACCCATACAAGTAGGAATACAATTACAAATTTGGCGGGAGCATCAAAGATGTGATTATCTACAGCTTGATAAAAAACATAAATCGGCACTATTAAATTGATTATTGCTAATAACGCGTAAAGCCAGCTAAATGGCTTGCGATAAAGGTCTCCGTTGTCAATAAATGACAAATAAGGTTTAATGAATGTAAAAAATTTGTTGTCCATATTAATTTGCTTTAATTTTCCTACTCATAAGGCTTTTCGGAATACGCCCCGTTTTTATAAGTGGGTACTGGACTCCACTATTTGATTAAATTATAAGTCTTGTTGATTGTCTTGAATTGTCAAGACGAGTCAAAAATTGGTG
>JAAYKF010000075.1 GCA_012522535.1 Bacteroidales bacterium | reverse complement strand
GGCATCATATAAATTTGCAAGTTTTAGAATACAAAGATACAAAATCTTGCATTAATATCAAAGCCTTTTGTGTGTTAAATTATTGATAATCAAATAGATGTGTGGTTTTTAAGGGACGACTATGTACTATAAAATATTATAGTTCAATGCATTCACTAAGGCACAATCCCATGGATAATTCTAAACTATTTTGCTATCCAATGTGTTGGATTTTGTTTTGTTTGATTTTTCCAAAGCTCAAAATGTATCTCCGTTTTACCCTCGTTGGTATTGGTATAGACTGTTCCAATATTTTGTTTGGTTTTGACTTTATCACCAGCTTTTACACTAACATTTGATAGGTTTGCATAAACCGACAAATACTCGCCATGCTTCACTATTATACCTTTTGTGCCCAAAGGCAGTGTGATTACATTTAGCACAACTCCTTCAAAAACAACTCTTGCCGTAGCCCCTTGCGTGGTGGCAATATCAATTCCATTATTTGTTGTAACAACGCCTGGCAAAACTGGATGCTTATTGTCTCCATATGGCACACTAATTACACCTTTTTCAACGGGCCAAGGTAGTTTTCCTTTGTTGGAGGCAAAATTGGTAGAAAGCTGTGTTTCTTCCGGCGTGAGTGCAAAAGTAGTGGCAGGCTTTGATGTGCTTGTCGATTCTTTTCCTTGAGCTTTGGCTTTTGCTGCTTCGGCTCTTCGTTTTTCTTCGGCTTTACGAATTTCTTCTTGAATTATCCTCTGAATAGCTGCCTGAATTTCTCTATTAGCTTGCTCTTTTTGCCTAAGCGTTCTAACAAGATCTTGCTCTTTGCTCTTTAAATCGTTCAAGACTTTAGACTTACCCTCTTGTTCTTTGGCTAATTTGGTTTTTTCGTGCTGCTGAGTGTTTAAAAGTTCTTGTTTCTGATTTTTCAAAAAGAGTAAATCTTCATTTCGTTTATGAATATCTTCTTGTGTCTCTACTATTAAAACTGCCTGACGCTGACGATATTGCGAATATTGTTGAAAATAGCGAATACGCCTATATGCCTGATTGAAATTATCGGAAGACAAAACAAACATCAATCTATCATAATTTCGACGATTTTTATATGCATAATAAATCATTTTTGCATATTCGTTTTTCAGCTTTATTAGCTGCTCGTCTAGGTGTTTTATGGTTTTCTCATTTTCTAAAATATCTCTGTCAATGGCGTTGACTTCGTAGGATATTGTATTTATTAATTTCTCCTGTTGTTCTATCTTCTTTTTTATGAGAACTATTTGATTTGTAGATGTTTGCTGACTTCTCTTTGTTTCGTTGAGGAGTTTGTTCGTATATCTAATATCTTTCTCAATTTGCTGTTTTTCTTTCTGCAATTGCTCTTTTGTCTTTTGTGCCGAAAGATTAAAAAGCATTGTTAGAAACAGAGAAAACATTATTGTTTTCAGAAGGTATTTATTTTGCAACAGGGGCATATTTTCAATTATTAAAGAACAAAAGTACTCTGTTTTTTGTCCAGATTGATAATTTTGTCAAATAGTATTTCACAAATTATTGTTAATACAGATTAAGTTCAGTTTAAAAAAAAGAGCTGAACAGTATCAGCCTTTTTTCAATAAAATTTTATCTGTTTTATTCAGGATTAACTTCAAAAAGTTCCACTTCAAAAATCAAAGTTGTTCCGCCGGGTATTTGCTGTCCAGCACCTTGATCGCCATAAGCTAGGTCTGAAGGAATGTAGAAAATAAATTTCTCACCAGTTTTCATTAGTTGCAAACCTTCGGTCCAGCCACGGATAACTTGGTTTAGTCCAAAAGTAATATCTTGTCCACGTTGTACCGATGAGTCGAACACAGTTCCATCAATTAAAGTACCGTGATAGTGAACTTTCACTTGGTCGGTGGCTTTTGGTGAAACTCCTGATTCTGACGATTTTACAACTTTATATTGTAGTCCGCTGGCGGTTTCTTTTACATCTTTATTTTTCTTATTCTCTTCTAAGAATTTTCTTCCTATTTCTTTATTTTCTTTAATCATTTCTTGTGCTGCTTCTTGTTGCATTTTTTGCAAAATTGCTATTATTTCTTGTTTCTCTTCCTCAGTAAAATTTGCTTTGTCGGCCAAAGCATCAACAAATCCTTGTGTGAATTTGTCTGAGTTTATTTCAATTTTATTTGTGCGGTAGTATGTACCCACTTCTGCTCCTAAAAAGTAGCTTACTTTTTCAGTTTGATTTGACATAGTTTTATCTTTTTGTTTATTTTTTTGTCCATACATAGTTCCTAAGCTAAGAACCATAATGATTGTTAGAATGGATAGTTTTTTCATATTATTAATTTTTTAAAACATTATTGCAAATTTATATCTATTTATTATATAGATGAAATTATTAAGGTTTTTTTTGAAAAAACAAGAGTGTCTCATAAAAATCGAACTGCTACGTTTTTTCGGAATTCGGACTCAGTCATCCCGATTATTAATCGAGACTTCTTAGCACTCATCCTTAACGCCTTGCATTTCGCCCTTTCTGAGACACTCTCAATAAGCAATGCTAAGGTTTTACTTTACTAATTCGTAAGTATCTCTTGCAATAACATACTCTTCGTCGGTTGTAACAACCATAACTGTTGTTTTTGAGCCTTCTTTTGTAAGAATTGCGTCTGTTCCTCTAAGGTTTTCGTTTTTCTTCTCATCAAAATCAACTCCAAAGAATTTCAAATCTTTACATATTCTTTCGCGAGTATTACAGTCATTTTCGCCAATTCCACCTGTAAAAACAATTAAATCTACACCATCCATGGCGGCGGCATAAGCTCCAATATATTTTTTCACTTTATATGCGAACATATCTAAAGCGTATTGCGCTCTTTGATTTCCTTCTTCTGCGGCTGTTCCAATATCTCTCATATCGGAGCCAACTCCAGAAATTCCACAAAGTCCAGAACGTTTGTTAACCAAATTATTCATTCCAGCGTAATCTAGTTTCTCGAGTTCTGCAATATAAAGCAAAGCACCAAGGTCTAAATCGCCTGTTCTGGTACCCATCATTAATCCTTCCACGGGAGTGAATCCCATTGATGTATCCACAGATTGTCCGTTTTTAATAGCGGCAATTGAGGCACCATTTCCGAGATGGCAAGTTATGATTTTCATATTTTTCCAATCTTTTCCTAAGAAATCGGCTGCTTTTGGAGCAACAAATTTATGGCTTGTTCCGTGGAATCCATAGCGACGAACTTTATGCACTTGGTAGTAGTCGTAAGGTACTGCATAGAGATATGCTTCTGGGGGCATAGTTTGGTGGAACGAGGTGTCGAAAACAGCCACTTGAGGTACTCCGGGTAGAAGTTTTTCCATCACTAAAATCCCTTGCAAGTTAGCCGGATTGTGTAGAGGTGCCAATTTGCAAAGCTCATTTATTTTCTTTTTTGCATCTTCTGTAACCAAGGCACTAACTGGAAAATGTTCGCCACCGTGTGCCACTCTATGTCCGCAAGCTTTAATTTCGTTTACATCAGAAATAACGCCATGTTCTGGATGTGTAAGAGCTTCCAAAACTGCATTAATTCCCACTTCGTGGTCGGGCATGGGAGTTTGAATATAGTATTTATCTTTCCCTGTGGGTCGGTGTGTAAATTCGCCCATTTGCAGTCCAATACGTTCTACAAGACCTTTTGCCAACACATTTGCCTCGTTATTCATCTCAATAAGTTGGTATTTAATGGATGAACTTCCGCAGTTTAAAACAAGAATTTTCATTGATTTTGTTGATTTTATATTATTAATTATTGTTAATTCCGTTTTGGACTGCTAAGTTATGGATTTATTGCTTTGAAAACTGTTTTTTGTCAAAAAATTTCAGGAAGTTAGTGAGATTTTATTTTGTGCGTTGCAAAATTTTAAGTATTTTGGCAGTCTGAAAACGAATAGAAAAATTAGAAAAATAACAATATTATGATCAACGAACAATTAATCAATCCCAAAAGCATTGTTGTTGTTGGTGCCTCCAATGACACATCTAAGCCTGGCGGAAAAATTTTAAAAAACATTATTGATGGAGAATACAAAGGTTCTCTATATGTGGTAAATCCTAAAGAATCGGAGATTCAGGGTGTTTCGTGCCACAATTCGGTGGAAGACCTGCCAAATGTAGATTTGGCAATTTTGGCCATTGCTGCCCGCCATTGCCCTGCCACAGTGGAAGTTTTGGCGAAACAAAAAAACACTAAGGCTTTTATTATTCTTTCAGCTGGTTTTAGCGAAGAAAGCGAAGAAGGTGCCAAATTAGAGGCACAAATTGTAGATATTATAAACTCTGTGAATGGTGTTTTAATAGGACCCAACTGTACTGGTGTTCTAACTCCAAATCATCAAAGTATTTTCACTTATCCTATTCCTAAGTTAGACCCCAAAGGTTGCGATTTTGTATCGGGTTCAGGAGCTACAGCTTGCTTTATAATGGAAGCTGGTATTCCCAAGGGCTTAACATTTGGCAATGTAATTAGCGTTGGTAACTGTGCTCAAACAGGTGTTGAAGAAGTTTTAGAATATTTTGATAAAACTTTCGATCCAGAAACTAGTTCTCGCGTTAAAATTCTGTATGTCGAAAATGTTGACAAGCCAGAAAAGCTTTTAAAACACGCTTCTTCGTTGATTCGCAAAGGATGTAAAATTGCAGCTGTAAAATCTGGTTCGTCCGAAGCTGGTAGTCGTGCTGCCACATCTCACACAGGTGCCATGGCTAGCCCCGATGTTGCCGTTGATGCTCTTTTCCGCAAAGCTGGAATTGTTCGTTGCCACGGCAGGGAAGATTTGATAAATGTTGCATCTGTATTTATGTACCCCGAATTGGTAGGCAAAAATATTGCCATTATTACGCATGCTGGCGGACCCGCAGTGATGCTTACAGACGCCCTTTCAAACGGCGGATTAAATATTCCACATATCGAAGGCGAAATGGCCGACGAACTTCTAACACATCTTTTTCCCGGCTCATCGGTGGCAAATCCCATCGATTTTTTGGCAACTGGAACTGCCGAACAATTGGGAATTATTATAGATTATGTTGACAATAAAATTGACAACATTGATGCCATGGTGGTGATTTTTGGAACTCCGGGCTTAGTTCCTCTTTGGGACGTTTATAAAGTGTTGGACGAAAAGATGAAAAACAGCAAAAAACCTATCTATCCAGTTCTTCCATCTACCCTTACCGCTGGAGCCGAAGTTGATGATTTTCTTGCAAAAGGGCACGTAAACTTCCCCGACGAGGTGGCATTAGGTAGTACTTTAGCAAGAGTTTTCAATACTCCAAAACCTGCTGCCGAAAAGGCAAAACAACCACAAATTGACGAAGCCATGGTTAGAGCCATTATAGATTCGGCAAAAGATGGCTATCTTAATCCAGATGAAACCATTGGATTGTTAGATGCTGCTGGCATTATGCGAGCTGGACAAGCTACTGTTTACACAAAAGAAGAAGCTGTTGAGAATGCTCGTAAACTTGGATTCCCATTGGTGATGAAAGTGGTGGGACCCGTTCACAAATCAGATGTGGGTGGAGTAGTTCTAAATGTAAAAACTGAAGAGCAGGTAGTGGCTGAATTTGAAAGAATGATGCAAATACCAGAAACATATGCAATTTTGATGCAATCAATGCTTTCGGGAATTGAACTGTTTGCAGGTGCCAATAAAGATGAAGTTTTTGGGCATATGATTATGGCCGGACTTGGCGGAATTTTTATTGAAGTTCTGAAAGATGTAAACTCAGCACTTGTACCCGTTGACAAAGAGGAAGCCAAATATATGATTGAAAGTCTAAAGGGCTACAAAATCATAGAAGGCGTTCGTGGACAAGAGGGTGCAAATATTCCCCATTTTGTGGAAACCATTACACGACTTTCGGCTCTATTGCAGGCTGCTCCCGAAATCATAGAAATGGACCTAAACCCACTTTTGGGAACACCCAAAAAAGTTGTAGCTGTTGATGCTAGAATTTGTATTAAGAAATAGAGGATTAATTTATTATATCTAAAAAAAGTTCCGACGGATTTCGTCGGAACTTTTTTTATCACAAATTCAATGTCAGAGACTATATGTCGCTCGTTTATCTATTTTTTATATCTGGTAAACCTATATAATCTTCAATAAACCGAATACAGAGCTGGCGAAGGATAACTCGTTAATGGTTCTGGCATTGCTTTATCGCCTTTTATACACTGGTGAAACTTAACAAATTATCTTTCAGTTCATTATAAATATTGCTGATTAATTCAGTTAAACCTTTTATATCATTTTCTTCTCTGTCCATTTCCTTTAATGCATCAAAGGGAATTTCAAATGAAATTTGATATCCGAATGATATGTTGAATTGGCTTTTACCCGAATTTATCTCACTACATGACAATTTTTAATAACACCTCTCTAAATCCATCTTTCTGGGGGTTTAGTAATATATTTGCGATGTGTTCTAATCCGTACTTGAAGATGGATTTAGCCCTGTGTCCATGTTTT
>JAAYKF010000074.1 GCA_012522535.1 Bacteroidales bacterium | reverse complement strand
TTCACCCTGTGGTCCTTGCGGTCCTTCAGGTCCAGGTTCTCCTTGTGGTCCTACTGCTCCCTCTGGTCCGGGTTCACCCTGCGGTCCTTCAGGTCCTTGTGGTCCTTCTGGTCCTTGAGCTCCAGCAGGTCCTTCAGGTCCTTGCTCACCCTGTGGTCCTTGTGGTCCTTCGGGTCCCTCAGGTCCTTCTGGTCCCTGTGGAATTACATAGTGCGACCACTCTGAGTCTAAAGTATCAACCCTTACATATAGGGTGTCATTGCTAATTTCAAATACCAGTCCATGCCCATCAACGCCTTGCTCCCCTTGTTCTCCTTGTTCTCCTGCTGGTCCTAAAAGAGATACACAATCCCACTCTATTACGGTTTGACCCGAGTCGAGTGCTACGCATAAAGTATCATTGTTCCATTCGTATAAAAACTTAGGGCAGTCGCAATCGCCAGTAGCACCGCCACCACTTCCCTCACATAGCGAAACCCATCTGTTGGGATTTTCTGCAAAAAAGAAATAGCAGTTATAATCGGTGTCATAAACCAATAAACCAGAAGCTCCAGTTATGGTGGGTGTATAGTTTATCCTTGTTAAGGAGTCCCATCTTGGTGCCAATAATCCTTTGTTTAGTGATTTTATTTCCAAAGCAGCATCAGGATGAGGTAAATCAACTGTATTGCTGATTAAAACTCCTTCGTTTTGAGCGTATGTGTTACCTATAATCACACTCAAAATCATTAACCAAATTACTCTTTTTATTTTATAAAAACTCTTCATGATATATAATATTATAAAATAACATTTACAATGCCATTGTATTTATACTTCTTTGTAGAATGTTTGGTAATTATAATTAACCAAACATATGTTCCCTGACAAACCACTTCGCTACCGTGTGTTCCATCCCATTTGTTGTCAATATTATCCGATTCGAAAATTAATTTACCCCATCTGTCAAAAACATAAAACTCATATTTTGCGTAAGGGAAGGTTATTACAGGACCAAAATATTCATTTGTGTAATACTCATCTCTGTCGGGTGTAAAAGCGTTGGGTATCCACAAATCTCCACCCATATCTTCGCTAACCAATGTCCAGTGGGAGTATTGATGTTGTTTGGGAATTGTGTTTGTGGATACAATTTTAGTGTTTACATCCGAGGTGCTACCAGGTACCCAGTCGTCCCACTTAAAATTATAGTCATTATGACGTATAGCTTGAAGCGTGGATTGTTTAATTTTATTAGGCGAATCAATGTCGATCATAGAGTATGAAAAATCTATGCTAACATTGGGTCTTGAAATGTAGTCGGGCTCGATAAACCAAAATCTGTCCACCATTGCAACATCCTGAAAAGGCATCAAACTTATCACCGATGTAGGAAAAGGGGTATTGGTGAAATCGTTGGTGGGGTATGTGGCAAATCTGTAATGCCCCTCGATTGAGCCTGGAGTTTGAACATTTAGGGTTAAATCTAAATCGTTCGTATTTCCCAATCCACTACCAAATGGCACCGTAAAAGCTCCTGTATTGTTTTGCGTATTCCACTGAATAGTGCCATAAAATGGAGGTAATGACTCGCTTCGTATAAAACCAGAAATATAATTTATAGCCTCTGGATTTTTATTGTTTATAATGAAGTTTTTACTGTTTAAATTCAATTCAGCATTGACGGTAAAACAGTTGTTAACTTGACAATTATTCATAATAAGCTTTTTAGGTTTACCCTCTATAATTAAATTAGGAAAATGTATGGGACTTCCAATACCTGAAATGTATTGCTCGTGTGTGTTTGAGCATGCAATTAGCCTGCCAGTGGGGATGGATTGCTGAAGTAAAAACATATTGTTGGAAGAGTTGTTTTGAATATCGCCACGAACTCGCAAACAGCCATCTAATTTTATAGATCCATTGCCCTGCTCGTTTATTAAATCGCCACCCACAAAAACTTGAGCCGAGTTGTCAACAACAACCCACGAATCGTTAACTATCAAGTTATATTGAGAAAAAACCTTATTAGAAAAAAATAAAGATAAAAATAGCACAAACACTAAGCCTACTTGTGAGTGCCTTTGCAATAGCTTTATTTTTAATCTACAATCCATTTTTAATTTTAGATAACTTATATACGATATAATTTAGAAATAGTTACTTTTATTACATTAATATATACAATAGACAAATTTACATACAAAAAGTGTCATTTTTATTGAAATTAACATTTTAATGCGTTTTTAGCTAAAACTGTGCCAAAATGTCAATAAAATGGATAGTTTTAATATTTAACTTTTGCAAATCAATTGATTCTTGTAGCTTTTTTAAGCATGATGCATCGGTAGAGGTAATATATTCAACGTCTAAGCTTGATAAATCTTCAACTAAACTATGTGTGATTTTGTCGGAAAGTTCGGGATAATTGAAAGAAAATAATCCACCATTTCCGCAACACTGATGCTCAATTTTGGTCTCATATTTCAAATCTATACCTTTAACATTCTCTAAAAGAACCAAAGGAGCATCCAGCACATTTTGCTTGTTACGTGAAGAACAAGATGAGTAGTAATAAACCTTGTGATTGAATCTTGCTCTGGTAGTTTCTATCTTTTTTAAATTTACTAAGTATTGAGAAATATCAAATATGTTTTTAGTAAGCTGCTTATATTCGTTGTGAAATGCTGTGTTGAAAAACATTGCCCCATAATTGTTTAATATAAAACCAGCACACGAAGTAGAGGGAGTTATAAGGGGACGATTTACAGAGTATGTGTTTAAAAGTTTTAGTGCAGTTCTTTTTGCCAATTCATGAAAACCTTGTAAATATGCCGATTGACCACAGCATATAAACTCATCTGGGAGAACATAAGTGTCGCCAGTAGAGTCTATTATCTTCAGAAAATTTTCAAAAGTCTCTTCCGAAAGTCCATCAAATTTGCAAGGCTTGAAAACGTCAACAATCATTGTCTTTTATTTTATGCAAAAATAATAAATTAATACCAACAACTTGAATATTTCGAGAAAAAGATAACATTAATTTCCTAAATTAACGCATCATGCAAAATTTCAATGGGATGAAACGACGATTTTGAGGCACCATCTTTAATCTGATGTCTGCAACTTGTTCCAGTGGCTGTTATTGCCACATCTTCGTGGGCATTTCTAACGGCTGGCAATAGTGCCAAATTTCCCACCGCCATAGAAACTTCGTAATGCTCCTTTTCATAGCCAAAAGCTCCAGCCATCCCACAGCAACCAGACTTTATCTCCTCAACTTTATAGTTTTCAGGTATTTGCATCATTATTTTTGTGGGAGTGGTTGATGCTAATGCTTTTTGATAGCAATGTCCGTGGAATAAAATTTCTTTTTTGTCGCTACTAAATTTCGACGTTTCAATATTGCCTTTAGCAAATTCATCAGCCAAAAATTCATCTATCAAATAGCAATTAGCAGATAGTTTTCGAGCTTGCGGACGAAGCTCCTCCGACACCAATTCAGGATATTCATCTCTGAAACTCAAAATTCCCGAAGGCTCAATTCCAAGCAAAGGTTCGTTATTGGAAATAATTGGAAAAAATGTTGTAACATTTTTCTCAGCTAATTTTTTAGCCCTTTTTAGCATACCTTTAGATAAAAAAGTTCTGCCGCTATATGAGTGCGGAATAAGTTTTACTGAATACCCCAATTTATTTAATAATAAAATAGCTTTTTGCCCAATTACAACATCGTTTATATCAGTAAATTCATCCACAAAAAGATAAACTGTCTTGATGGGTGATTCTGGGTTTTTGATATTCTTCTTTGCCCATGATCTTAAAGTGGTTTTGTGAACCAAAGGTATGCTTCTTTGTGGAGCAAAACCTAATAGTATTTTTATTATATACGAAGTGAATTTATTGCTTGCAAAAAAGTTGAAAATTGTTGGTACTTTGGCACCTATGGCGTTTAAGTATGGAAAATATCCAATCATTAATGTTCTGAAAGGAACTGGGTGTGATTTGTGATATTGGTGTAAAAATTCAGCTTTAAACTTTGTAACATCAACATTGGAGGGGCATTCGGCTTTACAAGCTTTGCAACTTAAGCATAAATCTAAAATCTCTTTTATTTCAATATGGTCAAAGCGGTTTTTTTTGTACGAATTGGTCAAAAATTCTCTTAAAATATTTGCCCTTGCTCGTGTAACATGTTTTTCATCTAATGTGGCTTGATACGAAGGACACATAGTGCCGCCTGCAAGATGCGTTTTTCGGCAATCGCCAGAACCATTACATTTTTCTATGGCTCTCAAGATGCCACCCGTAGATGAAAAATCGAAAATAGTTTCAATATCTGGAACGATGGCACCAGCTTCGTACCTCAATGATGTATTCATTTTGGGCGTGTCCACAATTTTATTTGGATTGAATATATTTTTTGGATCCCAAATGTTTTTAATGTCCTTAAATGATTTATAAATATTATCGCCCAACATCAAAGGAATAAACTCTCCTCTAAGTCTTCCATCTCCATGCTCACCACTTAGTGAACCGCGGAATTTTTTCACCAATTTGGCTGTGTCTAAAGCTATATCATAAAAAAGTTCCACATCTTTTTTGTCTTTAAGATTCAGAATTGGTCTTAAATGTAGTTCACCAGTACCAATATGAGCATAATAAACGCAGTTTAAGTTGTGTTTTTCTAAGATTTTGTCAAATTCACGAATATATTCTGGCAAAACTTCTGGATTTACAGCAGTGTCTTCAATAACGGGAACTGGCTTGGCATCGCCGGGCATATTTGATAAAATACCCAAACCTGCTTTGCGAAGTGCCCAAACTTGCTTCATCTTTTCCCCAACAATCAAAGGAAAATGTATCCCAAATGAGTTTGAACGCATCTCTAATTCAATTTCTTGAGCCTTTTGCTCAACATTTTTCATGCTTTCTTCAACAATTTCTACAATTAAAATTGCACCCGGCTCTCCTTGAATAAAAAATCTGTTTCTGTTTTGCTCAATATTGTTTTTTGTCAGTTCAATTATCTCTTTGTCCATCAATTCCACCGCAAAGGGCTTGTGTTTCAGGGCAATAAGATTGGCATAAAGTGCCTCTTCAATATTGTTTAAATGTATGCATAAAAGTCCTTTGTGAGGAGAGGGGAGCTCTTCTAATTTTAATTTTATCTCAGTGATGATGCACAAGGTGCCCTCCGAACCCGCAATTAGTGCCGATAGATTAAATTTTTCACCATCTTTTTTGAAAGGTGCCATCTCCAAAAGTTCATCAAGGGCATAGCCCGTATTCCTTCGGCGAATTGATTTGTCTGGATACTCTTTTTCAATCTCTTTGGCAAATTCATCATTGCTCAATAGAGTATTTATTTGCCTATAAATGTCTCCTTCAGCTGATTTTAGTTTTAGTTTTTCCTGAAATTCACTTTCACAAAGAGGGCCAAATTCAACCTCCGAACCGTCGTGCAACAAGCACTTACATGAAATTATATGATCGCGAGTGCTGCCAAAAATCAATGAATTTGCACCGCAGGAATTATTTCCCACCATTCCAGAAATTGTACAACGATTTGAGGTGGATGTTTCTGGTGCAAAAAATAGTTTGTTGGACGATAATACTCTATTTAACTCATCTCTAATCACTCCGGGTTCAACAATGGCAAATTTCTCTTCCACGTCAATCTCTATAATCCGTGTCATATATCGAGAGATGTCCACCACCAAACCGTTGCCCACCACCTGACCCGCCAAGGAGGTGCCGGCAGCACGCATTATAATCGAAATATTGTTTTCAGTACAATATTTAAGAATAGTTTTTAGGTCGTTTTTATCTTTGGGATATACAACACCAAGCGGCTCTTCGCGATATGCAGAAGCATCGGTTGAGTACATTTTACGATAAATGTTAGTGTCGTATAATTGACCCTTTATTTCTTTGTTTAGTTCTTGTAAATCAAAGCATTGCATTGCCGAAGTTTTTGTTTTTATTTTTGAAAAATTTCAATTGCACGATGATAAATACCATGCATATAGGCTATTGCCAAACCGTAATTTGTAACTGGAATATCAATGTCTGTGGCAGCTTTTAGACGGTTTTGAAGCTGTTTTTTTGTAACCATGCATCCGCCACACTGAATTACAATGGCATATTTAGAAATATCATCAATTTTATCTAAGCCAGCAACAAAGTCGTATTGAAGTGTTTTTTTTGTGAAATTATTTATCCAATTGGGCAACTTCACTCTGCCAATATCTTCGCACGAAACAAGGTGTGTACACGATTCTAACAGTAAAACCTTATCGCCATCTTTTAGTTTAGAAAGATGCGGAGTACCTTTCATATAACTTTCAAAATCTCCTTTTTGTCGTGCCAAAACCACAGAAAAACTTGTTAAGGGAATCTCTTTTGGGACTATGGCATCGGCTTTGTCAAAAATTTGACTGTCGCAGATTACTAATTTGGGTTTTATGTTCGATTTGTTAAGAAAATCTTCCACTTCATCTTCCTGCAAAACAATGGCTATGGCTCTGTTGTCGATAATATCACGAATCATTTGCACTTGTGGCAAAATAAGTCTGCCCTCTGGAGCAGCAATATCTATGGGGGTTATGAGCATTACCATATCACCTTTGCCAATAATATCACCTAAAATAGACTTGTTTTTATAGGAAGTTTCAGGGGTAATATCTTTGATTAATCCAATTATTTTATCAAGATTTGTAGGCTTTTTAGTGCTGAAATCGACGCAACTAACTTTAAATAACTCAATCTCTTTCCTTAAATCGTCTTTCAGGCTTTCAACATCAGATTTGTTGTGAATACAAACCCACGGAATATCATACTTTTTAAATTTATGAATTAAGTCCTTTTCGAACTCGCCAAACTTATTTTGACTAATGAGTAAAATTCCTAAATCGATGGTTCTTATAACCTCAAAACTTTTCTCAATTCTCTTTTTTCCAAGTTCGCCAACATCGTCTATACCAGCAGTGTCGATAATTACAACTGGACCAATCCCTTTTATCTCTATGGATTTTTTCACAGGGTCGGTGGTTGTTCCAGCTTGATGAGAAACAATGGCAATATCCTGACCAGTAAGGGTGTTTATAAACGAACTTTTTCCAACATTTCTCCTGCCGAAAATTCCAATATGAGTTTTTGTATCCCTAGTTTTTGCCATATTAAAATGTTTTTGAAATCTTTTTTGAAAGAAAATTCACTCTGTTTCAATATTGTTATTAATTTTGACAAACTTACAAAAACATAGTCAAACATAATCTTAATGTTTGTTTAAAAAACAGAATAATAAATTATAATATGTCAGAAGTTGTAATAGAAAATAAGGAATATAAAAGATACTATCTATTTGAATATTTTTTTGGACAAAATATGCTCATTAGCATAATCCGCCTTTTTGGCTCGCCCTTGATGATTTTAATGGCAATTTGGATAATGCTTTCCGAAGGCTGGTTTTTAACTGTTTTTGCGATAATAATGGTAGTTTATGCAATCTATTTTGCACTAATTCCTTGGATTTATATTTACAGAAATAGTGCTAATTTCACCACAACTACAATAGATGTTGAGCTTGATAGAGACAAGGTTTCAATAGTGGAAAATGGTAAAACAAAGCATCATGAGTTTTTGAGTTTTGCAAGAATTATCAGACGTAAAAAATATATTGTTTTTCGTTTCGAAACCAAAAAGGAGTTCTATTTGCCTGTGGATAAGCTCAGTAATGAGGAGTTGGAAATCATTGATAGAAATTTGATATAAAAAAATCATAAGTAAAATATTATAGACTATAAAAACGCATTATAATATCTCTGTTTTATTTTCGATTAATTAACATTAAATCTGCTCTGTTTTCGCTGTTTTTGTATTAGTTTTGCAAAAAATATTAGATGCTACTTTTTGTCCTTGATTTCATAAGTGTAAAAATTGTCGATGTGATAGATATATTGCTGGTTGCAATAATTTTGTATCAACTTTATCGACTATTAAAAGGCACTGCGGCAATAAAGATTTTTTTTGGAATAATATCCATATACCTAACGTGGAAGTTGGTAGATATTTTTCAAATGGAGTTGCTCTCAGAAATTTTAGGACAGTTTATCAGCGTAGGGGTGATAGCACTTTTGGTAGTTTTCCAGCCCGAAATTCGGAAGTTCTTATTGCTTTTAGGGACACCCAATTTTTTAAGAAAAAGAAAATTTCTTTTTTGGCGACTTTATGCCCAGCCCGAATATGATTTGAATATTGATATGGTGGTGGAAGCGTGCAAAAATATGTCGTCAACGCTCACTGGCGCATTGATTGTGCTAAGCCGAGAAAATGAATTGGGCGAGTTTTTAGAAACTGGACAAAAAATTGATGCTGTTGTAACCTCCGAACTTTTGGAAAATATTTTCTACAAAAATAGCCCACTCCACGATGGTGCAGTAATTATAAGCGACAATAGAATTAAGGTGGCAAGGGCAATATTACCCGTTTCGGCAAACCAAACACTTCCTCCCGATTTAGGGCTGCGACATCGTTCTGCACTTGGAGTAACCGAAAATAGTGATGCAATTTCCATAATAGTTAGCGAACAAACAGGCGCTGTTTCCTATTGTATTAGCGGAAAATTAGTTAGAAATGTTAAACCATCACAGTTGAAAAGTTTCCTCCTAAGTGAACTTAGTAAAGCACAATAGTTTAGTTTTTATATTTCTGTACATTATATTTATTAATAGGGAAACTCAACAAAAATTGTTGTCTCACCTTTATTCCATTTATGGATGCTGGAATCCAATCGGGCATAGTTTTCACAACTCTAATTAGTTCGTCTTCAAGATTATACCCAAAGTCTGTTAAGGCTTTGATATTCCTTATTTTACCATCAAAATTTACATCAAAACTAATTTGTACTACGCCCTCAACATTGTTTTTTAGGGCATCTTCGGGATAATTAATTTTGTTCCAAATGTAAATCATCATGGAGTCGTTGCCACCGGGAAACATAGCATCATTTTGATTTGTTTCAAAGTTCACGTCATATTCGTTCTGCTTTGTTTTTTCCACCTGCGAAAATAAATTGGAGTACAATATTACAAAACCCAATAAAATGATATATCTCTTCATAAGACAAGTGTTTTTTGTGGAACAAATATATTAAAAATCTTAACATCAATTGTTTTAAATATTTTTCCAATTGTTGTTATGTCTAAACTTTTATCTATATTTGTGAACTATATTTTAAATTAAAGCAACTTATTGTAACAGTAATTTGTCTATCTTAGGGTAATAACAAAGTAAAAATCAAAATAAATTAATCATATGAAAGCATTCAAATTATTTTTCGTATTAGCATTTGTTTTCGCTTCGCTTACACTTTTTTCGCAGTCGGAGCAAGTTTTGGAAAGCAAAAACTCCAAAGAAGCATACACTTATGGACTTCAAATGATGAACATTCATAAGTACGAAAAAGCTGTAGAATATTTCACAGAAGCCATTGAACTTAAGAGTGATTTAGCTGCAGCATATTATTTTAGAGCCTATTGCTATTGTGAATTAGACCAAAAAGCTAAAGCTTGCGAAGATTTACACAAAGCTTCAAGCTTAGGTCATTATGTAGAGAAAGTGGCTGTGCCATGTGGTTGCGATGCTAAAGATCCGCAATAGTTTTTTCGTTTTAACACATAAATTAAAGGTCGTCCTATGAGATGACCTTTTTTTTGACAATCATTGTGAATTAATTAACAGTGAGATTTGTTTCCTATCTCATTTTATTGTTATTTTTGCACTTAGAAGTAAAAATAATTTAATCATGGCAAGAGAAATAAAATTTAGCTTGATTTATCGCGACATGTGGCAATCGTCTGGAAAGTACGTACCACGCGTTGATCAATTGAAAAAAATTGCCCCTGTTATTGTTGATATGGGCTGTTTTGCAAGAGTCGAAACAAATGGCGGTGCCTTTGAACAGGTGAATTTGCTTTTTGGAGAAAATCCAAATACTGCGGTTCGCGAATGGGTTAAGCCATTTAACGATGCTGGAATTCAAACACATATGCTGGAACGTGCATTGAACGGACTACGTATGTATCCAGTGCCAAAAGATGTTCGTAAACTTATGTTTAAGGTGAAAAAAGCTCAAGGAGTTGATATAGCTCGCTCGTTTTGTGGACTAAATGACCATAGAAATCTTGAACTTTCAATAAAATATGCCAAAGAAGCTGGAATGATTTCGCAGGCAGCTCTAAGTATAACACATTCCGAAATTCACACTGTAGAATATTATATGAGCGTGGTGGATAAATTGGTGGAATATGGTGCCGACGAAATTGCCATTAAAGATATGGCAGGGGTGGGTCGTCCACACACTTTAGGCTTGTTGGTAAAATCTATAAAAGATAAATATCCACATATAATAGTTCAATATCACGGACACTCTGGTCCTGGTTTGTCAATGGCTTCCATGATGGAAGTTGCAAAAGCTGGTGCTGATTATTTAGATGTAGCCATGGAACCACTTTCGTGGGGGATGGTGCATCCCGACCTTTTGGCTGTGCATAGCATGTTGAAAGATGCAGGATTTAAGGTTGCAGACATTAATATGAATGCATATATGGAAGCTCGTAGATTGACGCAAGAGTTTATTGACGACTTCTTGGGAGCATTTATAAATCCACGAAATAGACATATGACATCATTGCTTATTGGCTCCGGACTTCCTGGCGGAATGATGGGCTCAATGATGGCCGACTTGCAAGGCGTGCACGATGGCATAAACAGATATTTGCGTGATAACGGACAAGATGAACTAAGTGTGGACGACCTTCTTGTAAAACTTTTCAACGAAGTTCAATATATATGGCCAATGCTGGGTAATCCACCTTTGGTTACGCCATTTAGCCAATATGTAAAAAATATTGCATTGATGAATGTTATGAATATGGTGAAAGGTGGCAAACGCTTCCAAATGATTGACAACAATGCATGGGATATGATTTTGGGTAAAATTGGAACACTACCTGGAACTTTGGCACCTGAAATAGTTGAATTAGCCAAAGTGAAAGGATTTGAATTTACCACTGACAATCCCCAAGACAACTATCCTGACGAATTGGATAAATATCGTCAAGAGATGAAAGAGAACAATTGGGATTTGGGTCAAGATGACGAAGAGCTGTTTGAACTTGCAATGCACGATCGTCAGTATCGTGATTATAAATCTGGTGTTGCTAAAAAACGTTTCGAAGAGGAACTAGAAACCGCCAGAGCAGCAACCAATGTTGTTGCGAGTCCAAGTCCGAAAAAAGTTGAAACAAAGAGTGCTTTGTCCAGCTTACAAGAAAAATATCCCAATGCTAATCCAATAATTGTGCCCATTGGCGGTCGCATATATTGGGAAGCAGATTTTGAACAAAAATCAGTACCAATGCCCGTCGGAACTGTGGTTGAAGAGGGCGATGTGGTGGCATATATGATGACTTTCTACGGACCTGAGACAATTGTATCAAACTTTAATGGTAAAGTAGTTGCAGTTTGTGCCGACCAGGGACAATTGATTGAAAAAGGTGAAGCCTTGATTATGGTTGAATAATCATAACAGAATAATGCAAAGAAAGCCCCAAACGGGGCTTTCTTTGTGTCTTGAATTTGGGTTTATCTTCTTTGGGTAGATTTTAGTTTTTTGATGGATATAAGTTTATCTGAAATATCTCCATCTTCTCTATAATAAATAAATATTGTATAGTCGTTTTCTGTTTCCCAATAATTTCCTTCAATCTGAGAGACATCTCCAATGTTGGTGCCATGAGGTAAAAACATATAATGATAATTATAGTAGCCCTGTTTTAGTACCATAGAGCAAACATATTCTCCATACTTGTCCATTTCCTTCATTTTTGCCTTTGGCAAATATTTCCAATCGGTGAGTTCTCCAAAAATATAAATATCGCCGCCAATTACTGGTCCAGTAGTCTTTAAATGAAAGTTTACTCTAACATATTCTGCTTGCATTTGGTCGTCCCAATCTTCTGTTTTTATAACGTAGCGACCATTTATATCAGGTTTAGACTCATAAGCCAAATTGCGCCTGCTTTGGTCACTATGAAGTATTGCCACATATTCATTCCTCGACTGTGTGGAGATGTGCGAAACACCATCGAGCCTATATCTCAAACTCTTAATATCGAAAGACCTGAACTCACCACCTCCATCAAATACAATATTGCCTCCGCCTTCATAGGATATGGAACTGGACAATATTGAAATTGGTTTAGGGTTTACAATCTTATTATCTTCACGACCATTTTGCTTTATTACCACATTCAGTTTGCTGGAATTACTAATTCTGTATGTGGGGTGATGGATGGAAAAATTTAGCTCCTGACGGGTCATAATATCTTCAAATTTGGTAGCTTTTGAAAAATAGGCATCAACAGAAACTAAGCTTTCATAAACATAGAGTTTACGAGTAAGCACTGGTTCATCAATATTATCTTCATAAATAACCAAAATGTAATTACCTGAGCGAGTGGGTCGTACCTCTGTTGAGGGAAGTGTAAT
>JAAYKF010000073.1 GCA_012522535.1 Bacteroidales bacterium | reverse complement strand
TAACTGGTGTTCCGCATGCCATGGATTCCATCACCGTATTGGGCAAATTATCCTCCAAGGAGGGCAAAACAAAAACATCAGACATGGAATAAACCTCAGCCATTGTTTCTGCATTTTTTATCTGTCCGAGGGACAAAACGTCGAAGGCTAAAGAGTTTTCGTCAAAATCTTTGAACTTGCCAAAGACCACAATTTTCAGTCTATTATGGTCAAATTTTTTATTTTTCAAAAGGGCTAAAGCGTCAACTAAAAGATGTAGTCCTTTTCGTTTGTCGTTGATATTGGCAGCCCCAAAAAGCAGTACAAATTTATTTTCTTCAATATTGTATTTTCTCTTTAAATCTGCTCTGTTTGCGGGCTTAAACATATTCAGAGAAATGGGATTGGGAATGGAACTTATATTTGCATTTTGCAGCAATGAAGATGCTTTTGCCTCTTTGCCCAGCCAACGACTGCAAGTAACAACATTCATCTTTTTCTGGAGCATGAAATTGGACTTTCTATTCCAAACTTTCCAAGACAAATCTTTGTTTTTGGGTTTTTTAAGGAAATGACAGTTTCCACACTCCAATTCAAAATTTCGGCACGACCCAGCATAATGGCAACCACCGCTAAATAGCCACATATCATGCAAAGTCCAAACAATAGTTTTTTTGGTTTGGAGAAGTTTTTCGAGAGATTTTAATGATAAAAAACCGCCATTAACCCAGTGAATATGAATAATATCGGAATCTTTTACCCAAGGGTGTTTTGTGATATCGGTTCCAAAATTGGCTGGCGAAAAGGCAAAACGTACACTTTTATCCTTTTCATGAAACAGGAAGAACAGTCTCTCAAAAGCAAAGCGTAGAAAAGCTATATATTTTTGAAATTTCCCATCTTTAAATTGAGCCACATTGGAGCGATTGCTATTTCGGTTCATGACCAAAGTACGCACATCAACGCCTTGGTGATTTAGAGCATCGCTGAGTCGGTTGCAGGCAATGGCTGCCCCTCCACCGCTATCGTTAGTATTTATTAGGAGTACTTTCATTTTTTGGCCAAAATTATTGTGTTGAAATATAAACTTCTTTTCCGGGGAGCAATGGCAGTGAGAACAATAGATACGACAGTAAATGGAGCTATGAAAATGGCGTTTAATATCAAATTAATATATTTGTTTTTGGTATAAATAATTTCTCTTAAATAGTTTATCCAATATTGTGAAATTACGGCAAAAAAATGACCACTTTTCTCCATGTTTTCAATTTGGAAATTGTATTTTTTCAATAAACTTTCAATGCCAAATTGAGTAAATCTGCAATTATCATAGGGGATTTCATGCTCTTCCCACGCGAATGGCACAGTGATTAAAATTTCACCATCGGATTTTAAAACTCTATAAAGTTCGGGCATGATTTCTTCATAATTGAATACATGTTCCAAAACTTCGGAGGCAAAAACATTATCGAAACTTTCATCTTCAAAGGGAAGAGTTTTTCCGTCATAAAAGTAATCTATATCCTCTTTGTCATGTATGTGAGCTTCGTTTTCTATATCAACACCGACATATTCAGTGGCATTGGTAAAAAGAGATTTATATGGCTTTTGACCGCAACCGAAATCTAAGATAGAGCCTTTTAGCTGGGGTGCAAATTTTCTAATTTTTCGCAACAACATCCAACGGATAAGAAAAAAAGGATTGATGAAAATACTTATGATGTTTGGATGAAAAGATTGCCTTTTATAAATGTCTGTTAAACCCATATTTTATGTTTACAATTCCCAAAATTACAATTTTTTGTTCAGATATGGAATATTTTTGGACCCAAATATAGTGTATTTTTACACTAATAATGATTTAAAATTCAAGTTTATTAATCTTTCAATATGTTTTTGTATGCCTTAAAGTCGTAGAAAGCTTCAATCATACATTTGAAATTATCTCTTGCTTGTTTATAAAATAGGTCTATTAAAATAATTGAAATTAGGAATGAAATTATTGATGCCCAAATGGCTCCAACTGATCCAAAATGGGGAATTAGAACAATATTTAAACCTATGTTCAACGAGGCACCAAGCAGAGAAGTTAGTAGATAGTAGACAAAAATATTATTATTGGTTACATAGAGAGTTTTTATGACGCTGAAGTTGATAAATAGAAATCTTATGGACATGAGTCCCATCAATATTCCAGCTTGTTCATACTCTTTTCCGTAGAGCAGAGTAACGGCAAATTTTCCTGCTATAAAACAGCAAGCTATTACAAAAACAGATACCAAAAGCATGATTTGGTAAAGCTTTTTGAATTTATATAGGTACAATTCTTCGCTCTGTTTTTTAGCATTTGCAATTTCTGGACCCACCGTACTTTGGATTATCATAGGTATAAAACCAAAAAGGGCAATAAGTTTTGCTGCGGTAGAAAACTGCCCCAGCTCCTCTTCGCCAATCCAGTCGCCGATAAAAACTTGGTCTATATATTGCTGAACAAAAAGTAGTGAGGTGGTAAGAATTAGTGGCCAGCTTTGCTTCGTAAGTGATAGAGATGTTCTAAGGCTAAATTTCCACTGGTTAATTTTATTATTCTGTCGCTGATACCAGTAAATTAAGAAAACTGCTCCAATGGCATTTTCGATAAATTGCACCCAAATAAAATATTCAAGGGGCAATCCTTTTAGGATAAAATAGACTTTTAAACCCGAGCATATGGTGTAGCCAATACTTTTGGAAAGCACTGTGTATTTGGATTTTAGCTGAGATTGATTATACAAATCAATGGCATCGAAGGCTAAAAAAATATGTGCAGATGATATTACAATGATGTAATACAACATTTGTGAATCTTCGGGACGGCGAATGTAAATTGCCAATGCTGTGAGGAATGTTAGGGCAATTCCACCAAAGAGTTTGAGCATAAAAGCAGCTCCAATAAGCTCATTTTTCCGTTTGGGATTTGTAACTATATCCCTTACCACAATTCCATCAATACCCATATTTGCAATAGGGGTGAAAATGGTAACAAAAGCTATGGCATAGTTCCAAATTCCAACATTTTCAGGACCCAAATATCTATATGCCCAGATGTTGACAGCCATTACAATTGTGAGCTTAAAAATCTTATCGGCAAAGAGCCAAGAGAAGTTCTTAGTCATTTTTAGCATGCCCTCTCGGCTACTGATTTTCTGTAAAATAAAATTTGGAATAAGAGATTTCATCACCCTATTATAACAGCTTTTGTTATGCAAACCTACAAAATTTTATCTTTGAAAAACACAGAAGAATTCATTTTAATTCATTTTACAAAAACTAAACAGCTGATTTTCAAGCGGATTAAAATTAATATGGAAGTTTATTTTTGGATTATTAAGTTTTTCACTTGTATTAAATGTGTTTTACGAAAAAAATCACAGAAAGTAATTCAACGAATTAAAATATTATTTATATTTGAGCAATAAAAAATCAAAACACAATAGATATGAAAAAATTACTACTTTTTTTATTGGCAATTACTGTTCAGTCGGTATTTGCTCAGCACGTTTCTAAAACCATAGAATTTGGCGGAGTAAATCGCCAATATTTGGAATATGTTCCCGCAATTTATGACGATTCAGAGGCGGTTCCTTTGGTTATTTGCCTACACGGATTGGGCGACAATATGAATAACTTTTCGGGCATACAGATGAACAGAGTGGCTGATACGGCAAATTTTATTATTTTAACACCGCAAGCCCTCAGCTCGATGCTGGGCACGGCATGGAACTCTGGAGCAAGTATGTACGGAATGCAGCTAAACGACGATATTGATGATGTTGGTTTTATTGGTGCTTTGATTGACTATGCCTCCGAAACCTATAACATTGATTTACAAAGAGTTTATGCAACAGGTTTCTCTTTGGGCGGATTTATGTCCAATCGTTTGGCATGCGAATATGCCCATAGAATTACAGCCATTGCCTCGGTGGCTGGCACAATTGGTTCCGCCTTGGATTGCATACCTTCGAGGGCAATACCAGTTATGCACTTTCACGGTACAGCCGATGAGACAATAGGCTACGAGACAAATCAGTATGGTATGGGTGTAGAAGATATGTTGAATTTTTGGGTTGAAAATAATCAATGTGATGAGACAGCTATTATCACCGATTTTCCAGATATTGCCAACGATGGCTTCACAGCCGAACATCATCTGTATGACAATGGTACTGCCAACACTGTGGTTGAACATGTGAAAATTTTTGGTGCTGACCATAATTGGCTGTACAAGCCCGTGAATGACGTTGACTACACAACTCTGATTTGGGAGTTCTTATCCAGACATAAATTTGTAGGAGCTAATATTGATGAAACAGAAAACATAGGTTTTGAGGTTTATCCAAATCCTGCTTCAGATCTATTAAATATCTCTTGCGAAGAAGATGGCATTATGGAAATATATAGCTTGGACGGAAAAATTATTCTTTCTGAAAAAATAAAAGCCGGAACAAATACTGTTTCTGTTCAAGACCTAAAATCTGGCTCATATCTGCTGAAATATACAAACGGGAAACAACAAAGAACTATGGTTGTTAATAAAAAATAGAAATTTAGTACATTTCTTAGCTTTGTATAAGGTATAGGAAATCTGAAATATTGGGATGCTAATAATTGTGAGTTTTGAATTTTGAGTTTTGAGTTAAGTGCTTTTAACACTGCATCAAATAGTATAAAATATCACTTGGAAACAATTTTAAATTTCTTTGATGAAAATAGGTTTACAAATGCAAATGCTGAATCTTTTAATTCTAAAATAAAACTATTCCGTGCTAAT
>JAAYKF010000072.1 GCA_012522535.1 Bacteroidales bacterium | reverse complement strand
TCACCCATAAAGACATAATCGCATGATTTACAGTCATTAAGAGTTTTTTTAGGCAGGGCAGAAGGGTGGATGCCTCCAAAAATTATAACAGAATCGGGATAAAGCCCCTTGAGTTTGTTGCTAATAACTATGGCTTCTGAATAGGCTTCGGTTAGTGTTGAGATGCCAAAAATATAGGGCTTGCTATGAGTGTTGATGATTTTATCAACTTCCTTAATAATATTTGATTTTATCTGCTGGTCAACAAAAGAAAAATGTTTGTTTTCGTTGCGTAAAACTCCCATCAAATGCCCAATGCCATATGGTATTGAAATGGGAAAAAATGGCTTAAACAAACCAGTAGATTTTGTGGCAGTATTTATGAAAATCATAATAGTTTAGATAAACGCAGTAAAATTATAATTACAAAGCTTAAAAAGTAAATGATTCTATATATATGTCTGATATTGAGAGAATTATCTTTGATGTTTTTGCGATACGAAATTTGCAGTATTAGGTGAATAATTGGAGGAATAATGAAAAACAGATACTCCAAAAGAGAGATTATTTCTTTGCCATATAAAAAGCTTGTATAAAGCAAACAGCTCATCAGTAAGCCAATTATTAAATTGTAGTTGAATTTTATTCCTAAGCTTGTTGCACTATTTTTGATACCAGCTTTTTTATCAGAATCGTAGTCGATAATTTCGTGATTTAGGTGCCCAATTGCAAAGCAGAATGAAAAATATATGGATAGTAAAATTGAGAATAAACTAATCTCTTCAAAAACCATATAGCACATATTAAAATGAAGAATTTGTGCCACAAAATGTAGTACAGTACCCCAAAGAACTTTCTGTTTTAAACCAAATTTTGGATGTGCGTACGATACCCACATTGCAAAAATTGTAATAGCTAAAAAAGCTATTTTTATATCTAAATATAGTGCAAAAAATACAGCTATAAGCACGAATAAAGACCCAAGCGTATTAAAAGTTTTTTTGGAAAAATGTTCCAAACTGGAGAGTCTTTTGTTGCTTTTGTCAATTGATTTTCCAGCTGCAGCATTATAGGCATACACAGCAAGAATTGTGAAAAATGAGACAGCCCAAACTGTAAATAAATTTAAAACACTTGAAAAAGATAAGTCATTAATACTCCAGAAGGCGCCTATTACGAAAAAGCCGCTCATTAAACCAACCTCTTTTACTCTTAATGCCTTAATATATTTCATCTTTCAATTTTACTTTGTAATTACAAATTAACGAAAAAAGTTCTACAATTAATAATCCACTTAATAAGAAAAGTACAAAATCGTAGTAAATAAGATATCTACTGTTGCCAAAAGTAGCAAGAGGAAATATAAACAGATTTATTAATATAAAAATTATAGGAGTATTAAAAAATTCTTTGCCTTTTTCTGAAAAATATAGATGTAGTAGAGAGAAAATCAAAACTAACGATTTGTACGAAGGAACAAATATCAAAAATCCTAAAATAAAAATTGAGATTAAAATTGAAAGTAATGTTTTTTTTCTATTTCTCTTTTTCAGATACAATGTGTTGAAAAACACCATTATCAATATTATAAGTGGAATTGCAGGTGCAATATTTTCGAAGTAATTGTTGAGTTTTTGTAAGCTAATTTCAGAAAGTTTTTTAGGATTGTTCCAATAGAAGTTCAAAACTCTAAATAGTTCGGATTTATCTTGTAAATTGTCGTTTAAATAAAAGCTGGTAGAATCGAATGCCCATGAGTTATTTGGATGACTGTTTGTAACATATTCGTTGTTTATATCCATAATTCCGGTGGAACCATGATATCGCATCAAAAAGAAAATATGTGAATGTTTGGTGGCATAAAGCAAAAAACTTAATTGCAATTGTCCCTCTGTGCTTTCTTCTTCAAGAACTATAAAATTTCTTTTGTTAAAACTTGGCTCTATTTCTGTTTTGAAATGTTCTATATCTTCAACTGATATTTTTAGTTCTTTATTGCCAATGTAGTACGCATTTGTCAGCTTATTGATTTCGTCAATATTGTAGTTTTTTTTGTCAATTTCGTTCAAGATTTTTTGTGCTACTAATTTGTCATTATATGCATAATTAATGGCGTAAATATTGTAGGGAAGCCACATTACAAAAAATGCAATTATTAACATTAAAAATTCTTTTACCTTTTTTCGCTGTTTAAAAAATGCCAAGATAGATAAATCAATAAATAATAGGATGATGAAAATTAGTAAGCTGGGTTTAAACAGTAGTCCAAATCCTAAAAGTAATCCTAAAATAAGTGAGTTTTTATAGTTGAAGTTTTTTCTGGTTTTTATATAAAATAAAAGACTTAAAATGTTTATCAACACTGTGGAAATATCGGCGGTGAAAATTTCGACATAGGGGCTTAAATATAAAAATATAGGAGGAATGACGATAATTCCTGCCCAAAAGCCTTTTTTATCCCAAATTTCTTTGCCAAGAATTGGAAGCGTTGTAACAATTAAAAGTAAGATAATAAACTGCAATATTTTTATGGCAATGGGTTGAATGCCAGTGATTTTATATATTAATCCTAATGAAAACGAATAGGCAGGAAATCGGTCTAAGCGTTTAGCAATAATTTTGTTGTTTTTTATAGCCTCTTTATCACTAAAAATAATTTTATAGTCGGTGTTTTGGCAAATTTGCCCACTAACACCAACACCATAGTCAAGCTTCTGATTTACAGCCATATTCTGATAATCAACTTGGTCGGGAGTGTGCCCAGAAATAACATTATTAGACCAGTTGATTGTACCTGAAAGTAGTATTATTGTCAAGCTTATGCCCAAATAAATTGATGCAATTAGCCGAGGTTTTTCTCTGATTAGTTTTTTTGCTTTTGATGATATTTTAACCAAATCTTTGCGTGAAAAAACTGAAAATACCAAAGATAAGAGTAGCATCAAAACGACAAAAACAACCCAAGATTTTCTCAGAAGAAATTTTATGAAATTGACAATATGTTTAGAGGTTTTTGTTCCGTTGGAACCGATAAATATGCTTAATTGCGGATTCTCTTTTTCTAAAGTTTTGTAGTTGTTTTTATCAATTATCAAATGTTGTTTAATACCAATATCTGCATCAATTTTGATATGAATTTCTTTCAGAAGTCGATAACTATCATCGAAGTAAAAATAATCATATTTTGAAAATTGTGCCTCTTTCCCAAGGGGAGTTATGCCCACAACTTTATATTTATCGCTACTTAATTCACCCAAACCAATTTGAATAGAGCCAGTAAATGAAGTTCTCCAAATATATATCGAGCTTAGGATAAAAAATAAAACTGTCAGGACTATTAAACCCAGTGCAGTAGCTTTTTTCACTATGTTTTTTCCTGTTTTATTCATAGCTACTCTTGTTTATTTCCCAATCAAATTCGGGGACAATATTTGCCAAAGCTTTAGTTTTAGCTAAAGTAAACGGACTGTCTGTATCTTTGTATATAATTATCTGAAAAACATTTGGGTGTGAAACAGTTTTTTTAAGATTTTTTGTGCTTGCAATAGAAACAGAGTATGAGCCTGCATTAAGAATGTTCCCTGGGATTTTACATGAAATATTGTAAGTGCCTTTTTCTACAATTTCCTTTCCATTAGCTCTAAACCCTGTCGAACTGGCCAATATTGGCGTGCCTTCATTATTGTCGAAAAATAGTATTGAAATATCAAGTTTGGTTTCGTTATCATATTTTTGCACCAACATACTAATTTCAAAATCATCATTCATCTTTATAATCTTATCTGTGCAATTGATTTTAATATCACTAATTTTAAATAAATTTTGCAGGTCGATGATATCAATTGTAGATTTGAAGTTACTAATAATCTCATTCTTTTCTTTGTAAATTGGGTCGCTTTCAATGCTGTTGAATCGACTATTGTATTGACTTATTGCTTCAATAGAATCACCATAAAAAATCATTTTAGATTTATCTAAAACAATAGTTTTGTTACAAAAAATTGGTAGAATGTTTATTTCGTGTGTAACGAAAATTATGGTTTTTTGCTTGTCAATTTTCTTTTTTATCTGCTCTATGGCTTTTCTGCTAAAGTTTGAATCGCCCACCGTTAGCACTTCGTCATAAATGTAAATATCAGCATCAATATAATTTACTATTGAGAATGCTAAGCGAGCATACATGCCCGAAGAGTAGGTCTTTACAGCTTGATGGATAAAATCTTTAAATCCAAAAAAATCAATTATTTGGTCTATTTTAGATTCAATTTCTCTTTTGGAAAGTCCGTACAAATAGCCCGAAAGGAAGATGTTTTCATAGCCACTCAGTTCTTGTTGAAAACCCAAACCAACTTCTAAAATAGAGACTACTTTTCCATTTACTAAAATATTTCCATCGGTGGGTTCGGTTATTCGACTAATAATTTTTAGCAAGGTGCTTTTGCCACTTCCGTTGGGTCCAATTACTCCCACTGCATCACCTTTTTCTATGGATAAATTTATATTTTGCAAAGCATAAAACTGATCTTCTGAACTCTTTTTTATAAAAAGACTCCTTAGATTTCTCTTCTTTCGAGAATATCTTTTAGATAAATTATTTATTTCAATAGCTTTGCTCATAATGTTATAATAAATCTGTGATTTTATTTTCAATACGTTTGAAAGTGAAAAACCCACTCACAAATAGTATAAGCCCTATGGCAATGCCAATAAAATAATGACCATCAAATGGAAAAGTTTCAAAAGCAGCACTTCTAAAAAGCTCTATAACGGCGGCAATGGGGTTTATATGTAGTAAAAATTTATAAGAATCTGGGATAATGGTCCCGGGGTAAAAAACGGGTGTAACGAAAATTCCAAAATTGATTATTTGAGAAAGTGTATTACTAATATCGCGGTTATATAATGAGATTATGCTTATCCAAATACCAATTCCAAGAATGGAAATAACAAGGGCAATAAAGAGTAAAGCAAACCATAAAAGCGAGATTTTGAAAGGATAATTATATAGTGCAAGAAGTATGACAAAAATAATTATCCCCGAAATTAATTCAGGAATAAAAAACAAAAGTCGAGAGAAAATAATATTTATTCTTGGAAAATATAATTTAGAAATCATGTTTTCCGACTGTTGAAGTGAAATACCAATATTATTCACTGAACTATTAAAATATGCCCAAATCACTATTCCTGGTAGAGCAAATAGGGGGTAATCTACCCCCCAAGCCTCCACATTCATTATTATTCCAAAAATAATCCAATAGACTGAAAGTGTGAGTAGCGTAGTGAAAGGGGCAAAAAAGAACCCAATTTTGTTTCTTGAAAATCTATTTTTAATATCACCAAAACCTATGGAATATACTATGCTTTTGTGCTTCCAAATGGAAGACAAATATTCTCTAAAGGAGATTTTTCTGTTTTTATATAGTTTTATTTTTTCCAATTAGTTTATTTGTAACAAATATATTAAAAAAAGAGATGAAAATTAATTTCCACAAAAAAATAGAGCATATTCTCTTCTTTTTTTCAAAATAAGTCTTTTATTAACGGTTTTCAACAAAGCAGTGTTAGTCATTTGCTCTATTGTGGCAGTTTATGAAGCTCTTTTGCATCTAATTTTGTATATTATGAATGATATTATAAAAATTGCAACGTATAACGTAAATGGTATTCGTGCTTCATTAAATAAAGGTTTGATGGACTGGGTAGTGTAGAATGATATTGATATTTTGTGTATTCAAGAAATTAAGGCAAATATTGACCAAATTCCACTTTTTTATTTTGAAGAGGCTGGCTATCACACCTATTGGTATTCGGCACAGAGGAAGGGTTATAGCGGAGTTGCCATAATTTCGAAAATTGAACCCAAGCATGTGGAATATGGTATGGGCATAGAAGATTACGACAACGAAGGCAGATTTATAAGAGCCGATTTTGAAGGTTTTTCGGTGGTGTCGGCATATCATCCATCGGGTAGTAGTGGCGACCTGCGTCAGGAGTTCAAAATGAGATGGTTAGATGATTTTTATGACTATGTGAATGAGCTGAAAAAAGATTATCCAAATCTGATTTTGTGTGGAGATTACAATATTTGTCATAAGGAGATAGATATTCACGATCCTGTACGAAATGCTACAGTTTCGGGCTTTTTGCCAGAGGAGCGTGAGTGGATGACAAAGTTTTTTGAAAGTGGATTTATAGATACTTTCAGACATATAAACCCCGAGCCTGATAATTACACATGGTGGAGTTATAGGGCAAGGGCAAGAAGCAGAAACTTGGGTTGGCGTATCGATTATATTGCCATTGCAGAAAAGCTTATAGACAATATTTCCAATGCCGAAATTAGGGCAGATGCAGTTCATTCAGACCATTGTCCGGTGGTTTTAGATTTAAAAACTAAATTTTAAAAATAAATATTATGAAACATATCACTAAATTTTTAGCTTTAATAATTGTTGCCGCAACTCTTTTTTCTTGTGTTTCGCAACAGAAATATTTGGAATCGGAGAATCTTAGAAAATCGTGCGAAAGCGAGTTGAATCTTTTGAAATCAGATTTTTTGAGTACTAGTAATAAACTGACAGAAGCGAGCTCGGAGTTGGAAAGATTGAAAAAACAGCATGAAAATTTAAAGAGAGATACCTTGTTGCTGGGCAAAAATTTCAGAACGCAATCCATGAATTTGCAGAAATTGCAAGAGTCGTATGATGATTTATTGAAATCGACAGAGTCGCTTATGGCGGGTAATAAAAGTGAGGTTTCGGCAATTTTAGATAATTTGAATAAATTGAAAGCTGACTTATTGCGTCGCGAAGACGAGCTAAAGATGATGGAAACCGAAATGCACAATAGACTTATAGAGTTAACTGAAAAAGAGAAACTAATTGAAGATAAAGAGGCAAAGATTAGCGAGCTTCAAAGAATTTTAGATAATAAGGATTTTGCTGTTAATGAGTTGAAAGATAAGGTTTTAAAAGCTTTGCAGGTATATCAAGACAATGGATTGAATGTTTATGAAAAGAATGGCAAAGTGTATGTTTCTATGGACGAAAAATTGCTTTTCAAAACGGGCAGTTACGAGGTTGACCCTCGTGGTGAAGTGGCATTAAAGGAGATTTCTATAATTTTGGAGCAAGATAGCGACATCAATGTGATGATTGAAGGTCATACTGATAATGTGCCATACAGAGCCTCTTCGGGGCAAATTCGTGATAACTGGGATTTGAGTGTTTTGCGTGCCACAAGTGTTCTGAAAATAATACTTAAGCATGGAGATATTGAGCCAAGCCGATTAACAGCTTCAGGTAGAGGAGAGTACATTCCCATTGATGGCGATAATACGCCAGAGGCAAGGGCTAAAAATCGTAGAACAGAAATTATTCTTACACCCAAAATGGATGAGCTTTTCAAATTGTTAGAATCCAATTAATTTTTTATTGATTATATGAATTAATTGTTCTAAATTTGCTTTCTCAAAAATTCAGCGTCGTTAACTCAGTTGGTTTAGAGTGTCACCTTGACAGGGTGGAAGTCACTGGTTCGAGTCCAGTACGACGCACAAAAAAAAGGAGCTTATAAAGCTCCTTTTTTTGTGCGTATATATCTCTTATAGATTGGTACTACATATCATCTGGTTCTTCGTCCATGCCGTTGGCTTTACGTCTTTCGCGAACAGCTCGATAGTCGTTAAACTTATATGAGAAGCCTATCCAAATTACTCTGCTTTCGCGTTGTCGCTTAGAGTGTGAATAGAAGTCAATGCCATTGGTTTCGGCATCAAGTTTCCACCATGCAAACATATCCGAAACTCTAAATCTTAGATGTAAGTTGTCTTTCCATAAATTTACTTTTCCGCCTAAATCCATGCTATACGTGGCACTCATTCGCCCTTGCCCTACGCCTGCACGCATAAAGCCCATTGTTCCAATTGTTACCATCGGAGAGCGGTAATTTGCAGATAGTTGTAAATCGCCATATTTCTTAATATTGAAAATAGACATCAAACGTGCATTCCAGTTAAAGTCTTGGAGTAAGTCGGGGTCTAAGGCTATACTTGAATTGTATGAGTTTTGATACATACTTCCAGAAAGTGTAAGTTTCCACCATTTTGCAAGTGTTTGGCTTACAACAAGTTCTGCTCCATAGGATGTGCTTTTGTCCACATTGTCGTAGGTCATCATGGTTGTTGAGTCGTTCAAAAGAGTGGTGAAACGTGTGATAATATCTGTTCTGTTTCTGTAGAAAACTGTTGTGTTTATAGAGGTCGATTTTAGGAATAGATAGTGGCTTAATTCTAATGAGTTAATAAATTCAGGTTGTAGTTTTGGATTTCCTTTTGAAAGGTTAAGTCTATCAGAATAGTCCACAAATGGATTTATAACCCACATGCTTGGGCGGCTAACTCGGCGGCTATAGCTAAGTTGCATAGCACTTTTATCGCTAGGTTCGTATCTAATATGTGCAGTGGGGAAGATATTTAGATAGTGGTTTTTATATTTTTCGCCCATACTTCTAGAGTCGGCAATAATATTAGCATTTTCAATTCTTAAACCTCCTTGATATTTCAACTTTTCCCACAAAGTATTTGAGTAGATAACATAAGCAGAGTGTAGATAATCAGTATAGGTGAAGTCATCAGCCTTGTTCAAGTCTTCCACAATATTGTCTATCTGCTCGCCAGAAAACAAATTATATATATTACTTCTTTCTCTGATTGTAAATTTGTATCCAGTTTCTAATCGTCCACCGTTGCCAATGGGAGTAACAAAGTCGGTTTGTGCGTTAACTGTCATTCTGTTGCCGCTATTTTCTGTGTTTTGATAAAACTGACGAATAACATCTTCATATTCAGGTGCTAAGTAATATTCTTCTACCAATTCGCTGATATTATCATTTTCTCCGTCGCTGAATAGGAAATCAGCAGTCCACTCTTTACCCTTTGTTTCAAAAGTGCGTATGAAGCCAGCTGCTAATTCGTATCGATTTCCACCATTTTCGGAATAGTTGTTTTGGTCGTAAATTTCTTCACGTACTGGATTTTGTCTTTGCGACGAAGTGTTTGTTAGTGTATATCTGTCGCCCTGACGATGGCCATAGCTACCGTTGAAAAAGAGAGTGGTTTTTTTGTTAAGAAAATAGTCTATTCCAAAGCGAACATTATGAAACTGATGATTAAATTTTCCATGCATATCTTGGTCTAATATGGAAATTAAATCTTGATTTAAGGTTGTATCTCTAAAAGTTGTCTCTCTGTATAAATCTCCAATAAATCTATTGGTCATTTTTCTGACATTGTAGGCAAATGTTGTATTGATTTTATTGTATCTATAATTTAGATTAAGAGAAAGATTGCCTTTGTCGGCATTGAATTTGTTTTCCAATTCACCAATTCCAAGATTTGCTGTTATCATACCATTAAAGCCTGGTTTTTTCTCCTTTTTGAGAACCACGTTGATGATTCCGGAAATTCCGTCGGGGTCGTATCTGGCTGAAGGATTTGTAACTACTTCGATACTCTCAATTGTTTCGGCAGGAATTTGCTCCAATTCAAGGTTTGTTGGTCTGCCGTCAATTAATATCGTGATGCTACCGCTTCCTCTAATGCTCACATTTCCATCTATATCTACTTGTACGGCTGGAATGGTTTGCATAACGTCCACCGCCGAACCACCCATGCTGGTGAGGTCTTGAGCTACGTTAAAAACTTTTTTATCTAAGTTTGTTTGAATCATCTCTTTTTGGGCAGTAATTTCCACGCCTTCAATCATTGTGGCTCCTGGAGAAACTTTTATTTTTCCCAACATTTGCACGGGACGAATTTTTTCCAATGTTTTATCATATACCCAAGTGGATTCGTAGCCAATAAATTCGGCTCTTAGAATAAATTTCCCGTAGGGCACTCTGCCAATGGCAAAACGACCTTCTTCGTTGGTTATTCCACCACTTATTAGACTTGTATCTTTGGTGCTGAAAATTGCCACTGTGGCGTATTCCAAAGGCTCTCCGCTTTTACTATCAACTATGATGCCGGTTACTACTCCGCTGGTGTCGGTTACCATTTTGCGAATCTCTTCGCCCATGCCGCCACCCATGCCACCGCCTTGTCTGCCTTGCGACCACACGTAGCCTGATATTGCTAAAATTGAAAGTAATAAAAATGTTTTTCTCATGCTTAGTTTCTTATTAGTGATACCCTATGACTTGATTTTGTGTCATAGGTTTAATCTACATTTAAATTTATTTGAAAAGTCTAAAAATATCGTTGCCAATAACAAAGAACATTAGTGCAAATAGAATTAACATACCTATCATTTGAATATTGCCCATAACTCTATCTGAAAGTTTTCGTCTTGTAATAATTTCAATCAAGAGGAAAATAACGTGTCCGCCATCGAGGGCTGGTATGGGTAGAATATTCATAAATGCAAGTATAAGCGACAGCAAACCAGTGATATACCAGAATTTATGCCAATCCCAAACACCGCCATAAATTTGTGCAATACCAATTGGACCTTGCAGGGAGTCGGTGGCTTTTTCTTGACCCTTGAAAATTTTACCTAAGCCAGTAATATTTAATCTTAGCATCTCCATGGCATCAGACCAGCCGTAATAAATTGCTTGTCCAAAACCATATTTTTGAGTGGGAAAATCTGCGTTCATATTTCTCATAATGCCTATACCAAGGCTATCAACGGTTAAGCTTTTATCTAAAGTATCGCCATTGCGAAGAATGCTAAGCGATATTTCCTCATTTCGGTGCTCTCTAATAACATTAGAAAATTGAGGCCAGTTGATGATTTCGATATCTTCGTTTATGGAAAGAATAACGTCGCCAGTTTCAATCCCAGCTTCATATGCAGGCCTATTTTCCATTACTTGAAAAACCTCAAATCTTCCACTACTTGGCTCAAATAGGGCATGGTCTTCAGACTCTTTATATTTATTATAAAACTCGTCATCAATGGTGAATTTTACAATTTCTCCATCTCTTTCAACTTCTACATCGGCACCAAAAACTAGAGATACGGAAAGTGCATCTTTAAAACGAACTAGTTTTTTGTTGTTTATGGAGATGATTTTGTCGCCCTCTTTAAATCCAGCTTCAAGCCCTATATTGTATGGTGATATGCCGTTGTCTAAGACAGAAATTGGCACATATTCCTTTTCGAAAGCCAGAATAACCATGGTGAAGAGTGCAACTCCAAGTACGAGGTTTACAACCACTCCGCCAATCATCACTATCAGGCGTTGCCATGCTGGTTTAGACCTAAATTCCCAATCTTTGGGTTCCTCTTTCATTTGCTCTTTGTCCATTGATTCATCAATCATTCCAGCAATTTTCACATAGCCGCCCAAGGGTAGCCAGCCAATGCCATATTCGGTATCTTTATATTTGAATTTTAAAAGTTTTATTCCCCATGCATCGAAGAATAAATAAAATTTTTCAACTTTTATTCCGAAAGCTTTGGCAGCTAAAAAGTGCCCCATTTCGTGAAGAAGTACCAAAATTGATAGCCCCAAAATTAGTTGGGCTGCCATAATTAATCCTGTCATATTCCTTTGATTATTAGTTCGTTTGTTTTGTGTCTTATCTCTTTATCCATTTCAAAATAGTCGTCGATTGTGGGACCGGAAATGGAAACAATATTTGCAGTGCTTTGTTCTATTAGGTCTGGAATTTTAGCAAAATTTAGCCTATTGTTCAAAAATGCGTCCACAGCAATTTCGTTGGCTGCATTCATGGCACAAGGATAAAGTCCTCCTTTTTTAATAGAATTTATTGCAATTTTAAGATTTCTAAATTTATCGGTATCAACCTCTTCAAAATCTAAGCTAACGATTTTAGCCAAATCAAGTCTCTCTTCTTGTAATTTAATCCTTTGGGGGTAGCTCAAAGCGTATTGAATCGGTAGTTTCATATCGGGTATTCCCAATTGTGCTTTCACCGAGCCATCGTTAAATTGAACCATAGAATGTACTATGGATTGGGGGTGAATAAGCACTTCGATATTATCTATGGGAACGCCAAACAGCCAATAGGCTTCTATAACCTCCAAGCCTTTGTTCATCATGGTTGCGGAGTCTATTGTTACCTTGTCGCCCATGCACCAGTTGGGGTGTTTAAGGGCTTGTTCGGGTGTAACTTGACCCCACTTTTCTATTTCTAAATTTCTAAAAGGACCTCCCGAAGCTGTGAGTATTAGTTTCTCTATTGTGTCGAAAGATTCGCCCACAAGGCATTGAAAGATAGCCGAATGCTCGGAGTCAACGGGGTAGATGGAGGCTCTGCTATTTTGCAAAAGATTCATTATAAGTTCGCCACCAACAACCAAAACCTCTTTGTTTGCCAAAGCTATTCTTTTGTTTGCCTTAACGGCATTATAAGTGGGCTTCAGTCCGCTATAACCCACCAATGCCATAACAATTACATCGATGCTTTCCATTGTTACCACATCTTCTAAGGATTTAGTTCCTGCAAAAACTTTTATAAAATGTGGTTCTAATGCCTCTTTTACCTTTTCATATTTGGTCTCATCGGCTATTACAACAGCGTTTGGTTTGAGCTCAGTTGCCTGTTTAATAAGCAGTTGGGAGTTTCTGCAAGCAGTTAGAACTTCAACTTGAAATTTGTCTTGATGTTGTTTTATTACTTCAAGGCTTTGTGTTCCTATGGAGCCAGTAGAGCCTAATATAGCTACATTTGTCTTTTTAGATTCTGTATGTGTCATTTTGAGTTTTGCGACTTAGTTTTAAATGAAATATACTTCCTCGGATCGACTGAAATTCCGTTGTGCCACATTTCAAAATGAAGATGTGCTCCGGTGGTGCTTAGTCCAGTATTACCAACGTGTGCAATAATTTCGCCACCTTTTATTTTATCCCCCTGCCGTTTCATAATATTAGCATTGTGCTTATAGACAGAAACCAAATTGTTGGCATGTTGTATTACTATGATATTTCCAGTTTTTAGGGTCCAGTCCGAGACCAAAACAAAGCCATCTTGTATGGCTCTGATGGGCTGATTGGGGGCTGTTGCTATATCAATTCCAAAGTGCGATTTGGAAGGATTATAAACATTGGTAATAAATCCGTTTGTGGGGGTGTGAAAGAAGATGTTTTTTAAAGATTCTGTATTGTCAATATTTCCAATTTTAGTCCCTTTTGACCCCTGATTAATAGTTGAACCAAAATATTTTATTTGCCCTTCAACCTCTTTTCTAAAAATTGAATCTTGCACCGAAGGGTCTAAGCTTTCTGGCTCAACTTCTACCTTGGCATCTTTCTCTTTATTGGATGTTTCCTTGTAATTTTCTTCATTATCCACCAGCTCATCATTAAGAATAATCTGAATGTTTTTCAAATATGCTTCCCTCTGTTTCGACTCGGCATCCAGTGAGTCAGCCTTCTGTTTTAGCCTATGCATCTCCCTTTGCATATCCACCGACGCATATCCGGGAATGTACTCTTTTAGGGGGGTGTAGGCAATTATGATAGTGGTTAGAAATATTAAAATCAGAGACGAAGTTGTGAAAATTACAAAAACATTTTGACGAGATAAATTAACAGAAAGTCTCTCCTCAAAGCTTTCGTTCATAATCACAAAACGATACTTATTCTTCCATCTGGAGAAGAATTTACTTGTTATACGTTTAATGCCAGAAAATATGCCCATCGTCTTTATTTCACAAACTACAAAAGTACAAATAAATATTGTCTCATAAGTTTTGGCAATTCATTATAAGTTGAAATAATTATAATTATTGTTAATAATGGACGAACATTAATCAAAGCATCTTGTTTTATGGGTGAACAGTGGACAAAACAAGAGATATGGAATACAATAAATTAAATCCCATGGAGTATCAAATTATGATATTGAAGGGTACCGAACGCCCTTTTAGTGGGCTATATATAGATAATTTTGATAAAGGGCTTTATCTGTGCAAACAGTGCAATACACCCCTATATAAGTCGGAAGATAAGTTTGAATCAGACTGTGGTTGGCCCTCTTTTGATGATGAAATAGAAGGTGCTGTAAAACGACAGCCCGATGCCGATGGCAGAAGAACCGAAATTGTTTGTAACAATTGTGGAGGACATTTGGGTCATGTCTTTGAGGGTGAGGGATATACAGATAAAAATACACGTCATTGTGTTAACTCCATCTCTTTGAATTTTGAGCCACATAAAGTGGAAGAGGATAGGGCTGAAGCATATTTTGCAGCAGGCTGTTTTTGGGGTGTTGAATATTATTTCCAGCGTAGGGAGGGTGTTTTGGAAACCGAAGTTGGCTATATGGGCGGACACAAAATCTCACCCACGTATGAAGAGGTCTGCGAGGGCAATAGCGGTCATGCTGAGGTGATTAAAGTTGTCTATGACAAGAATAGGGTGGGGTATGAGGATTTGTTAAAACTCTTTTTCGAGATACATGATTTCACCCAAATAGATCGTCAAGGACCTGATGTGGGCGAGCAATATCGGGGTGAAGTTTTCTATAATAATGATGATGAGAAAGCTTTAGCTGAAAAGCTTATAGAAGTTCTGAAATCTATGAATTATGATGTGGCAACGAAGCTAAGCCCAAAATCGGAGTTTTGGAAAGCCGAGAAATACCACCAAAGCTATTACAATAAAGTTGGTGGTGTACCTTATTGCCATTCAAGAAAAAAGATTTTTTAGGCTATCTCTTCTTCCTTCTTTTTGTATCTATCTATCAAAATATAAATGATGGGCAGAACTCCTATGGTGTTGAAAATTATTAAACAGATAAACCAAGCTAAATGCTTATTACGAGCTGATTTCCATAAGGCAATGGATCTCCAAACCATATCCCAAACAATTAGGATTATTAAGATTAGATGAATCTTATTAGCACTGAATAAATACATATTGTTTCCCTTTTAAATTACAAATGCAAATGTAGTGAATAAACACCACATTTGCATTTGTTGTATGAAATAGCTTGTGCTACCTCTTAATTATTTTGTTTATAAATATTGAATTGTCTGTTGATATTTGTATGAAATAGGCTCCGTTGGGCATATCGTTAATATCTTCGCTATAACGATGTGTTCCTTCAGTATTTCTACCGTTAAATATATCTTTAACTTTTCTTCCATACATATCAAATATTTCGATATTTACCCATGAGTTACCCATAATATCGTACTCAATATTTAGGATATCGTTTACTGGATTTGGGTAGCATTTAATTGAAATATCGCTCAACATATCGTTTATTGATGTAGTATCTGTTTCAACAATAATTATCTCTTTACAGAACTCATCACTTTGTTCGGTTGTGCTGTTGAAAACATTTACACAAACATTGTAAACAACATTTACATCAAAATAGTGCATTGGAGACATTGTAGTGTTGTTCTCTTCGCCATCACCAAAGTCCCAGCTAACTTGCGAAGGTTCACCCATGGTGATTCCTTTAAATTTAACTGGCTTACTAGTAACGTCTTTGTCAAGCTCTTCCATTGGAATAGCACCAAAACGAACTTTTAGTCCTTGATCGTCGGTAAGGTTAATCATTGCGAACTCGTCGGTGTTGCACCAGTCTGATGTGATATTGAAATGCAATAGGTGAATCATATCATTTTCAAATGTGTGTGTAAATGATGTGCTCTCAGTTTCAAAGGGTTCATCATTGATTTGCCATGCATATTCGAAGTTTTCGTGAGTAGGATTAGGATAAATACTAACATTAACTCTGTAGTCAGTGCCATCTTCGTTTTCACCTGTTTTTAGGGTGTTAATTGTAACTTGACAATCAACAACTTCTGGTATGGAAGTATCTTCTTCGCCTGCATAAATTTTGCGGCAGTGCATTATGTTTTTATCTCCTTCTTCGTTGAAGATTGTCAAACAAACATCTTTATATCCGCCAGTTGCATAAAAGTGTGAAAATTTAGCTTCTGTAGAGTAGTTTCCGTCTCCTAGATCCCATAAAAAGCTGTGCAACTCATTGCCATACGAAAGGTTTTGGAACATTACTTCGTTGTTTGCTTTAGCAAAATATGTAAAATTTGGTATTAAATCGTGTGTAAATTGTGTAAATTCAACATATTCGTAGTATGAGTGCATCAAACTTCCGTCTTCTCTATATAAGTATAAAGTAACTTTATATATGCCAGCTGCAGGAAAAGCATGAATTACATTTGGTCCATATTTTATTGCACCATCGCCAAATACCCATTTACAAATAATATTGCTAGTGGCGTGGTCGGCTGTGAATTCAATAGCCGATTGTTCTCTTTGTTGCCATGAGAAACCAATAGCTGCTGTTTCTTGTGAGAAAAATGCTGGTTGATAGGTTACATAACTTTCAGTATTTCCAGTTCCATCATATACAATAATATTTTTATACTCGGAGATACAGTTGTTTGTTAAGTCAAGTGTTAAAACATCTATATCATAAATTCCATATTCTTCGTATGAAAAATTAAGTTGTGTTTCGTCTGTAAATATATGATTTCCATCTCCCAAATGGTAATTAAAAATTGTGTTTCCATCTTCAAGATATGTCATAACTGAAACATGGTCGGGCGATTGAGCAAAATAAATATTTAGGTCAACAGGTTCGGGGTAAATTTGAATTATATCTATAAAATATATTGTATCGCACTCCTCACCGTTAATAAACACTTCATAAAATCCTGGTTCATGATATGTAACACCGTTAAAATAATAAGTTTCTCCTTCACATAGTTCAACTTCTATTTCGTTGGTAATGGGTTCAGCACATATTGCTCTTAAACTTTTTGCCTTCAAGAATATTCCAGAGTCGTCGCCAGGTTCCCATAGGTCGGCAATGGCTATATTTAATGTATATGTTTGACCAGGAGTGAGCCAAGTGCTAAGACTTATAACTTCTGTATAGCCGTTGTATGCAACTCCCTCGGCGCCTCCTGCATAATAATCGCAGTTTTGACAAGGTCCTTCATTTGTAGGCCCATTGTTAATAGTCTCATTGGAAATAAGCTGATCATACGTGTTTGGAACATAGGCAAATTGTCTATGTCCAGTTTCATCGGAAAGATATAAACCTATTGGATCGAAAAAGTCTTGATTCAAGTCGTTTTCTTCTGAGGGATAGTTTTGCGAAGCATATACAATGTCGATGTGCAGTTCATCCAATTGACTAGTGAACTCGATGCTAATAACAGCCTCGTCGTAAACTAATTCATTGGGATAATCGTTTGTAATAAACTCGCTTTCCTCTTTATCGTTGTATGTTGAAAGCTCTGCATCATCTTGAAAAACATTTGCTGCTTGTCCAGTAGTTAAAATAATACCTTCGTTAAATCCAATTGGTAAATCAGTTTCTGAACTGAATATACCCCATGAGCCGTCAACTGCATCAATGCTTACATTTAAAATCTCTATACCAGTGCCTGCTAAAATATGCCGCACGGCAGAGTCGATGTCAACAGTTGTGTTGACGCTCACTTGGGCATTTGCAGAAACAAACAACCCAATAATTCCTAAAAATGATAAAATTTTCTTCATGTCTTAATTTTAGTTTTATGTTACTTTTTTATTTTCTTTTTTATTCGTTTATATTTTTTTCCTTTTGTAAACGCTTCAGTACCTTCACTTTTTTCAATCATTTCGAAGTTTCTAAAACCTAATTCTACAAGTTTTTCTAAAGTGTCATAAGCTTTATCAAACTCTTCAATTCCAATGTATGAACCCATTAGACCAATAAGATTGGAAATGCTGGGGTCTCTTTCGCAAATAATTTCAATAGCATTAATATAAGTGCGATAATAATATTCGGTTTTTTCTTCATCAGTTTCAAAATAATAATCAATTAGATTTTCGCACAGCTGCATCACTTCATAAATTACCTCTTCGTCAACGTCTGCATCTTTTTCGGCTATCTGCTTTATTTTAGACTCTTCGTTTTTTACAATTTTTTCGATAATATTCTCTTCCTTTTTTAGAAGATTATCATGGGTCTCTTTGTCTATTTCACTTCTGTACCATTTGTAAAGATTTGTAAGTCCTAAAAGAGTATTTGTAGAAGATTCTTCGTCCAAAGCTTTAGTTTCAAGTTGATTAAAATATCTATCTACTTCATCCCTTTTATTTAGTTTATGAAGCGATTGAACCATCATTTGATGCCATTGATTGTATCCGCTTATAGATTTTTCTTCAATTTTAGCATGGGTTAAAAGTTCTATGACTTCATTGTAGTTGTTGTTTTTAAATTCAAATTCAGCTTTATTTATTAGAGGGAAAATAAAGGTGGGAGAGTAAAGTATGGCTGTGTCGTAGCATGCTTGGGCATCTTTATATTTATCGGTTAGGTCAAAAAGCTTGCCCTTAATATAAAATAGCAAGCTATTGTCTGGGGTTAGATTAATGCAGCTGTCAATTATGGGTATAAAGTCTTCAAAACCAGATTGTTTAGTCTCAAATTCTACATTAAAAGACTTTAAGATAATATTTGCTGCAACCAAATTACTGTAATTGGGGTAATTTTCGTCTATAAGCTCCAATGCGAGGGATACCTGTTTTTCAACTTCTAATTTTTCATCACTATTTTTAAATAAATCGGAGATATTTCCATTCTCAATAATATTGGAGATAAAAGCCACGTATCTATTTTGTAGTGAGCCAACAAGTCGTCTTTTGGCATTTCTGGACCAAATTTTGCTTTTGTCGCTTTTCTCAATTTCTAGTAAGTAGTCATAAGCATTATTGCCATCATCGCTATGCGTTAAAACTCCATTATCAACGCTTTGAGTGAATTTATCATATAGCTCTTTTAGTTTGGGATCTTTAATATTATCACCCATTCCTCTGGTGTTCATTGCCACTTGGTTAGAGACTCCACCATCGTTTAGAAGTGATGCGTATTGCACAGTAAGTTCCTCATTTACGTAAGCAACAACCTCAGAATTGTTTCCTAAAATATTAGGTGTTTGTGAGTTTTTTGTATCTTCCGAAACATTGTCATATAGGTAGTTGTCCAGTTCACGGATTGTAATTCTGCCATCCCTGTTTCTATCAGCCTGACCCAAAAATCCTTTTACCAGATAATAGGTAAAAACCCCACCACCATTGTTCCATTGAGTACCCTCAAAAGAAACCTCTCCGGGTTGGGATGACATAATTTTTATAACATTATTCCACTGTCGTTGCAAGGCGGCTGCTGTAGTGGAAGCACCTTTTGCACCACCTGCCAAACTGCCACTTCTACAAGCATCAGCTATAAGGATAACCTTAGAGTTTTTCTCCGCAACTAAGGTCTGGACATATGACTCTAACATATCAACCAAAACTGTACCACCAGCGGCATAAACAGATTTGGGGGAGTCGTGAGCAAGAAGGAAACCATGTTTGTTCATGGTAACATTTTCCACATCGCCATGACCTGCAAAATAGATGATAACAGTTTCGTCGTCTTCGGCCTCTTCAACCAGCCAGTTGAAACCATCAGAATAGATATTTGCAGCGGTAGCCTCTTCGTTGAGAATTAGTTTGGCATTTTCGCCATTAAATTTATCACTGTATGCATTCAACATATAGTTGTAGAAAAGAGTAGCATCTCTGTCGGCGTATTCCAGCGAAGGGATGTTTTTATATGCAGAAATACCTATAACAAGCATTCTGTAATTGCCGTCAATTTCTTCATCGGCACCATCGTCAATTCTAATTCCACGTGCTGTTTGCGATAATAGAAGTGTTATGCTAAAAAGCCACAAACTAAGAAATAAAAAAATACCTTTTTTCATCATACAATAATTATTCTTGTTCAACAGATTTTATTGTTAATCTCTTCATATACCACGAACTGCTTCCAAAACTTACGCCTCTTGTAGATACTCCATCATTAAAGAGTTCGGCTAAGCCGCCATCGCTACCGCGTGTCAGAACGCCAGACTGATTTAGTAGCATTCTGAAATTGGGAATTTGCTCTGTTGATGCCAACATAATAAAAGTGTCGTAGCCCAATGGGTCGTCGATGGCAATGTTTCTTAGTAGTTTATATTCAGTAATCATCTCTCTATGATTGTTGTATTTTGGAAACTTATTTTCAACGCTCGAAAGCGGATAAATTGCCTGCATCTGACCTGTTGCATCAATGATGAAAACATGCACATA
>JAAYKF010000071.1 GCA_012522535.1 Bacteroidales bacterium | reverse complement strand
GTATTTACCACTCTTATTTTCATATTTTTTAGTGCCTTAGTGCGGTAAAAATACTAAAATAAAATATATAAATGTTGAATATCAATAAGTTACAACCGCACTAAATTAAAGTGGGACAAGTCAGGAGTTTTCTAATCTTACATAAAAAGTAGTGTTAGACCTTTTAATCATCAAAAACATCATACTTTCCGGTGGATATTTCCCAAAGGTAGAGACTTGCCACTGATGCGTAGGGCGAATATTTTTTCCAATATTTATTAAAAGTTTTTTTGTCTATCTCATCTAAATTGTAGAGTGTGCTCATGGCTCTTTTTATGGCTAAGTCGCCGAAGCTCAGAATGTTGGGTCTTTGCATGGAGAACATCATCAACATTTCTGCTGTCCACGGTCCGATGCCATTTAGCTGACACAGTTTATCTGACACCTCCTTGTCGGAGAGCGAATATAGTGAGTCCAAATCTAGTTCGCCTTGCACTATTTTCTCGGCTGCCGATTTTATATAGTTGACTTTTCTGAACGAAATTCCGCAACTCTGCAATTCTTCCACCGACAAATTATGTACATTGGTAGGAGTAATTTCCCCTAATTTATCCACTATTCTGCCCCAAACTGTATCGCGAGCTTTGTTGGAAATTTGCTGACTAACAATGGCATGCACAAGGGCAGTAAAGAGATCGGGGGTGATTTCTCGTTTTATTGTTCCAATTTTATCAATGACTTTAGCAAGCTTTTTATCCACACTTTTTAGGTGCTCAATCTCCTTTTCGCCATATTTGAAATATTGTATCATGCTAAAGTTTTTTACTTTAAAATAGTTTAGTGTAAGTTGTAGAAGTTAAAAAAGCGTACTTACCAATCCTCCATATCATCATAATTTGCTAAAAACTTGCCATTGGTAATGTCTCCTTTTATCATTTTGCACGAGAACTCACCTTCCATTATTTCACTTGTAAGCTCAGTGATTTTAAGTTCACCAATTTGGATCGAAGTATTATCATAAATAGCTGATTAATCACCTACTAAATTGACAGTTAGAAGAACAACTATTTCTGTTTCTCCAGAATGTGTGGCAGAATAAATAGTGTAAGTTTTATCCTTCTCTAAACTTATGGATGTTGAAATATTGAGCATGTTTATCATTTTATCGTTGGCCGAAATAAGGCAATCAATATCTGTATTATTGAAAACACAGGCTGATTTAAAGGTGTGCTTTTTGCCATTATATGTAAATTCCATATATGGTTTTTTGGATAACTTATCCTTACTACAGGCAGAAAATAGTGCCACAGAAAGCAATACAAAATAGATGTGTTTTTTCATAGGAATTAATTTATCTTTGAATTTTGCTCAAACTTACAAAATATTTCAATAAAATTCGATATTGAAAACACTAAATAGGAAACAAATTAACATTATCTATGATTTCGTTTCAATTTCATGATTTTCCTATGATATTTTCTGTGGATTTTAAGTAAATCTAAAGGAAATTTGAAGAAATCTTTGAGTTTTATTCGCGAGTCGCCTTTTTCCAACCACTCGTTGAGAGGTTTTTCATACAATGAAGTTTCAATTTTAGGAAAACCTTCCCTTATGCTCAGTCGTGCCAAAACTTCCACATCGAAAAGCCATTTGCTGATAAATTCTTTTTCAAAAAGCTCATTTATTAGCTCTTTTTTGAGCATTTTAGCTCCACATTGTGTGTCGTATATGGGCAGAGCCAAGGTTGCAGAAGCAAAGGTGGCAAATACTCGTCCTATGAAATGGCGTTTCCACTTTCTATCGATATTTGCTCCCATACGTCTAATTCTGGAACCTATAACCATCATTATTTCATCGTTGCTTGCAAAGCATTTCTGAAAGTTTTCTATTTCATAAATAGGGGTTGCCAAATCGGCATCGAAATAGGCTATATAATCAAATTCAAGATTTTGGAATGCATGCAACATTGCAAAACGTACAGCATTTGCCTTACCAGAATTAGGCTGCTTGTCCAAGGCTATAACATTGGGATAAATACCTTCCCAAATTTTTAAAATATCCAATGTGTGGTCGCTACTACCATCGTTTACAAAAAGGAAAGTGAGATTGGGATACGACTCAAAAGCATCCACAAAATCTTCTTGTGGCAGACGCTCAGCCTCGTTGTAACACGGAATTATAACTACTGTTTTTGGCATACCGAATATGTTGACAATCCTGGAAGTTTAATGCCAAATTTACGTTTTATTTTTGAAATGGAATAGTCCAAAAATAAAAAACCTGCAATTAAGTTGGTCGTGAACTTTCCTCCTTGCCAATCGCCTATGCCAGAAACCTCACTTAAATCGGGTTTAATAAACTTCTCTTTTTGAACTTTAAGCCAGCGTGGAAAAATTAATGTGAAGAAGAAATAACCATCCTTTTCAGTAGTATAACCCGCTTCCTGCAAATGATTTCGTAGCATTTTGGTATTGTAGCGTCTGTAATGTCCCAACCAGTGGTCGTGGGAGCAAAACAGGGATTGGAATGCAGGAATAGTTATTATAAAATTGGTATTAGTTTTTATAAATGACTTGCTTTTTAGATATTTCAAAAAAGCTACGTCATCTTCAATATGCTCTATAACATCCAAAAGTAGGACAATATCAGCCTCAATATTATCTAAATTTGCGTCATCAATATTTTGGTAGAATTTTATAGAAGAATTACTATACTTTTCTTCAAAGTACTTTATCGACTCATCTGTAAAGGCTGTGTCAATGGCGTAAGCCTTTATATTGGGAATCATTTTTGAAAGAGTGTCCAAGAAGAAAGCATCTCCACAACCAATATCCAAAACTGTTATACTATCTTTTTTAGATAGCTCAGAATTGCTTAAAATATTTTCCTCTATTAAGTCGTAAACCACTTTTAAACGAGCAAATTCCCAAGGATGGTTTTGTTTATCGTTTTCGCTTTTGTAGTTATACTCCTTAATATCCATACTTTATTTTGGAAATAAATTTCATTTACTATTACACAACTTACAAACACCTGTGTAATAATGCATTATATCTTCGACATATCAATTTCGAAATGCAGCTCGGTGTGATCACCGCAATGCAATTCGCACATATCGCAAATTGAAAGTTCGCCTCTTAATCTTCTGGAAACCATATCATCGGTTTGCTTGTGAAGGGCTTCAATATCAATTTTATTTACCACTTCCATGGCAAAGGCATACATCAGCAGCATTCTGGAATTGCGTTCACAAATACCCCTTTGACGCATATAAAACAGTGCTTCATTATCCAACTGCCCGATGGTGGCTCCGTGGCTACATTTTACATCATCGGCATAGATTTCCAAAAAGGGATTGGCACCCACCGATGCTTCATCTGTTAGAGCTATATTATTATTGGTTTGATAAGCTTCGGTTTTTTGTGCATCTTTTTCCACATAAACATATCCTGTGAAGGAGCCGGAAGCTTGGTCGTCCATAATTCCTTTGTAGAGTTGCGAGCTACGCGAATGGGGTTTGTTGTGATTTATTCTCACATAATTATCAACTTTTTGTTGCTTGTCAACCAAATAAAGTCCATTTACATCGGCATCACAATTGGAGCCATCAATGTTTACAGTTATGGTATTTCGGGTAACGCCAGAGTTGAAGGTAATTCCATTGGACAAGAAACGGCTATCATTTTCTTGCTTCACGTACAAGCTGTTTATTAGCAATGATTGGCTATCCTTATTTTCCAATTTGTAGTAGCTAACTTCTGCATTTTGCCCCACATATATTTCGCTCACGCTGTTAATAAAAGTATCAGTTGTAGTAACAGAATCGTCGCAATGAACAAGTTTCAAGGCTGCATTTTTCTCCACAATAATTAGATTGCGATTTTGTATCAACAAATCTTCTTTTGTATTTACAATATTAACAATTTGAAGTGGTTTGCTAATTTGTACGCCTTCGGGCACATAAACAAAAGCTCCATCTTGCATAAAAGCTCCATTTAGATTTAGCATTGGGTTGTTATTATCCTTAGCAATTGTTCCCAAATATTTATCTACAATTTCTGGATATTCTTTCTTGGCATGAGCCAAACTTCCAACGATAATTCCATCAGGAAAAACTGTAAGCGGCACATTTTTATGCACATACCATCCATTTAGGAAGGTAAACATAAAAGTGTCAAAATCTTTTATATTACATTTAAAATATGAGTCAACGGGATTGTATGGCGGAGCTTGTAGAAGAATTTTATAGTCGTGACTCAAAGCTTTTGTAAGGTCAGTGCTTCTCCAGTTGTCCATTGATTTATCGGGGAAACCGTTTTCGGCAAAGGCTTCAAAGGCTTTGTCTCTCATTTGGGCGAGTTTACTTGAATCGCCTTCTTTGATTGTTTTTTGATTGTTTTTATATTGTTCTACAAGAAAACTCTGTAAGGAAAAGTTTGTTTCCATTTTTTCAGCTTTATCTATTTTGCAATTTCATTTTTCACCCAGTCGTAACCTTTTTCTTCCAGCTCTAATGCTAATTCTTTGGGTCCAGTTTTCACTATTTTACCTTCGTAAAGTATATGCACAAAGTCGGGTACGATATAGTCTAAAAGTCGTTGATAGTGCGTAATTACGACAGTTGCATTGTCGGGTCTGCGAAGTTTGTTTACACCATTTGCAACTACTCTAAGGGCATCAATATCGAGTCCAGAATCGGTTTCATCTAAGATTGCCAATTCAGGATTTAGCATTGCCATTTGGAAGATTTCATTTCTCTTTTTCTCTCCTCCAGAGAAGCCCTCATTTACAGAGCGATTTGTGAGTTTAGAGTGTAGTTCTAAGAGTTTTTTTCTATCTTCCATCATTGCTAAGAACTCGGCTGCGGAGAGTGGCTCTTCGCCTCTATACTGGCGGATTTCGTTAACAGCTGTTCGCATAAAGTTTGTCATGCTAACACCGGGTATTTCCACTGGGTATTGAAAACCAATAAATATTCCTTCGCGGGCACGATCTTCAATGGCCATATCCAAAAGCTCTTTGTCTTTGTAGTAGATTTCGCCTTTGCTGATGTCGTATATATCGCGTCCAGCAATAATTGATGCTAAGGTGCTTTTTCCGGTTCCGTTGGGACCCATTATGGCGTGAACTTCGCCTCTGTTTACTTTAAGATTTAACCCTTTTAAAATTTCTTTGCCGTTGATGGAGGCATGAAGATCTTTAATTTCCAGTAACATATATTCAATATTTTTTTATTCAAATTTATTTTAACCAACACTACCCTCTAAGCTGATAGCTAATAATTTTTGTGCCTCTACGGCAAATTCCATGGGAAGTTTATTCAGAACTTCGCGAGCATATCCGTTTACGATAAGTCCGATAGCTTTTTCGGTATCTATACCTCTTTGGTTGCAATAGAAAAGCTGATCGTCTGAAATTTTCGAGGTTGTAGCTTCGTGTTCCACTATGGATGATTTATTCTCAGATTTGATGTAGGGCCAGGTGTGAGCACCGCATTTATCACCCATTAGCAGTGAGTCGCATTGTGAAAAATTTCGCGAATTTAGGGCTTTTCTACCCACTTTTACCAAACCTCGATAGCTGTTTTGACTTCGTCCTGCGGATATACCTTTGGAGATAATTGTACTTCGGCTACCCTCGCCAAGGTGAATCATTTTGGTTCCGGTGTCGGCTTGCTGATAGTTGTTTGTAACCGCAACAGAGTAAAATTCTCCGATGCTATCTTTACCTAACAAAATACAGCTTGGGTATTTCCATGTAACGGAAGAGCCTGTCTCCACCTGTGTCCAAGAAATTTTAGACCTATCGCCTTTGCATATACCACGTTTTGTAACAAAGTTATAAATCCCACCTACTCCCTCTTTATCGCCGGGGTACCAATTTTGTACAGTAGAATATTTTATTTCAGCATCTTCCATAGCTATAAGCTCAACAACGGCCGCATGTAGCTGATTTTCATCACGTTGCGGGGCGGTACAGCCTTCCATATAGCTAACATAAGAGCCTTCGTCGGCAATTACCAATGTCCTTTCGAACTGACCTGTATTAGCCGCATTGATACGAAAATAGGTTGAAAGTTCCAACGGGCAGCGAACACCTTTGGGTATGTAGCAAAATGAGCCATCGGTGAAAACTGCCGAATTGAGTGCCGAATAGTAGTTGTCGCCAATGGGTACAACAGTACCGATATACTTTTTGACCAATTCGGGATGTTCCTGTATTGCCTCGCTCATGGAGCAGAAAATTATCCCTTTTTCAGCCAAGGTGTCTTGAAAAGTTGTTTTCACTGAAACACTGTCTATAACAGCATCTACAGCTACTCCAGCCAAAGCTTTTTGTTCATCTAATGGGATACCCAATTTGTTGAAGGTGTCCAAAAGTTCTGGGTCAACTTCATCAAGGCTTTCCAGCTCTTTTTTCTGTTTTGGAGCTGCATAATATATAATATCTTGAAAGTCGATGGGCGGATATTCTATATGAGCCCATTTAGGTTCTTTCATTGTAAGCCATTTTTGATATGCCTTGAGTCTAAACTCAAGCATCCATTCTGGTTCGTTCTTTTTTGCAGAAATAAAACGTATAATATCTTCGTTTAATCCTTTGGGGGCGGTGTCCATCTCAATATCGGTATAGAAACCATATTTATATTCACCACCTGTTACCTCCTGCAAAACATCATTCATTTCGTCTGCCATAAAATCTAATTTCAATTTGGTTTGCAAATTTACAAAATCTATTGCAATTTATCTATTAATAAATTGTAACAACAAAAGGGCTACAATGTTTTCAGATAAGTGCATAAAAACTAAGATTAACGGTTTTTTAGGGTGCTTGAATCCAAAGAATCAGTTTTTCTTTGCTATCAGGATTGTTTTCTAACCACTCATCTACATCTTTTTCAAATTTGGACTGTGAAATGTAGTAGCAAAAGGCTTCGTAATTTTCGGTTTTTGCCATATCGTGGAAAAATGGAACATAGAAGTCCCAAAAGAATCCCTTTTTACCTTCATTCATATCGCCCAGAAAATTAAAAATGCCACCGCTTATATCTGCAAAGTTTTCTAATTCAGTTTTTTCTTCATCTTCGGCATATTTTTGTGCCACAAGCATTCCCAACATCATTTCGGCAAGCATAAATTCGTCTGAAACTGTTGAACTTATATTTATGCTTAT
>JAAYKF010000070.1 GCA_012522535.1 Bacteroidales bacterium | reverse complement strand
GAAATCTCATTATCAAGAAGCCCTATACAATAGGTACGTTTCGTTGATGAAGGGAGTATGCATGAGGTATTCGAGCTCCATTGAGGAGGCAGAGGACATTCTTCAAGATGGGTTTATAAAGGTTTTTCTAAACCTGAAGAATTTCCGATTAGATGGTTCTTTGGAAGGCTGGATTAGAAGAATAATGGTAAACACTGCTCTAAACCATTACAGAGCTAAGCAGAAATATGCTTATCACTCCGATATTGACGAAATAGGAGAGTCTGTACCTGATATTAGAGTAAATGATTACAATAAGTTAAATGCAAAAGTGCTTATGGATATGATAGAAAATTTGCCTGTGGGCTATAAAACTGTATTTAATTTATTCGAAATAGAAGGTTATTCGCATAAAGAAATTGCCGACATGATGGGCGTTTCTGTAAATACCTCCAAATCGCAACTTCTGAAAGCACGAAGAACCCTACAAGGAAAGATTGAAGAATTGAAAAATTATGAAGAAAAAAAATTAGAGAATTTGTAAATATGAAACAAGGAAAAGAAATTGGCAAAATGTTTAAAGAGAAGCTTTATAACTTCTCTGAAACACCCACCGACGGACTTTGGACGCAAATTCAGTCAAACGCTGAATTGAAAAAGTTCAACCGCTTGGCTCGTTTCAAATCCTATGGATATGTGGCTGGAATTGTTGGTGCAGTGGCAATTGTTGGTGCAGCAGCCTATTTTACCATAAACCATTTTGCAAAGCCAGAGCAAATAGAAACTCTTGTTGAACAAACGAAAATAATAGAAAATAGTACTCCCGTAAAAAATGAAAATAATATCATTGTAGTTGAGGAAGTTGAAAAAACAAACCAAAAAACAACAACTAAGCTTGATACAAAATCTGACTTAAATGAGAATATAATAAAAGTAGATAAGTTTGTGGAAGAGCATAGTGTGGCAGTTGTTGATGATGGAAAAGAAGACAAAACAGTTGACAAACCAACACATATTCCCACAAAATCTGTTGCAGAAACAACACAAAAACCGATTGTAAATTCTGTGAATAGTTTATCTGTCTTCAGAGAAGAGCCTCAGCAAAGATTGACGAGACAGCAAGAGCCAGCACCCGAAAAAAGTATAATTCCAGTGGAAATTTCCAATGACACAATAATTTGCCGCTGGACAGGAGTAGAGCTTAAAGTTCAAGGTAGTACGCAAAATCTTTGGAGTAATGGTGCCACCACCGAAAGTATTTACGTTGAGCCATCTGAGTCGGCAGTTTACTCCGTTAGAGCCACCAGAAGTGACGGAGTAGATACAAATCTAAAAGTTTTTGTTCAAGTAGTTGATTGCTATCAACTCTATATGCCCACAGCATTTACACCCGACGGAGATGGATTAAATGATGAGTTTAAACCAGTCTATAACGGCGATATCAGCGATTTTGAAATGATGGTTTTCTCAAGAAATGGAAAACAAGTTTTTGAGTCCAAAAATATTGAATATGGTTGGGACGGCAAATTTAAAGGAGCACAAGTGGAAGAAGGTGCATATTTCTATGTAGTTAGATATAGAGATGCTGATGGAAAATATCGCGACCTAACAGGACAAGTAATCCTTTATAGAACAAGATAAATATTTGATTTTCAAAAAGAAAGACAGATAATATTTAGAATATTGTTTGTCTTTTTTTGTTTGATAAAGCAATAGCAAACCAATTGTCTTAAAAAAGAGTATATTTGTTATACCAATTGTAATAATATAATATTATGAATTTTTCGATTCTAACTTTAGGCAGTGCTTCTGCTTTGCCTGTAAAAGGACGAAACCCCAGTGCCCACATACTTGATATAGGTGAACAGCTTTTTTTATTAGATTGTGGCGAAGGTACACAAATGCAAATGCAAAAATTTAGAGTGAAAATCAGTAAAATTTCTAAAATATTTATCACTCATTTGCATGGCGATCACTATTTTGGCTTGTCGGGATTGTTGTCTTCCTTCCACCTTTATCGTAGAACAGATAAAATAGAACTATATGGACCGCCCATTTTAAGAGATATTTTAGACCTGCAATTTAAAGCTTCCAACACAAATTTGAGTTTTGAACTCGACTTTATTCCCATTGAAGAAAACTATATTGGAAAAATCTTCGAAGATAAAAATATAATAGTAGAAACTTTTCCTTTGCAGCACAGAATACCAACTCACGCATACGTTTTTAGGCAGAAAAATATAAAACGAAATATAAATAAAGACTTTGTAGAAGCTGAAAATCCGCCTTTTGAGGCTATTCGTTCCATCAAAAATGGCAAAGATTTTATTTCTGAAAGTGGAAAGTTATTCAAAAATGAAGATATAACCTATGTTCGTAAAGATTTATCTTCATTTGCATATTGCACTGATACCATTTTCGACCCATCAATTGTGCCACATTTGGAGGGTGTAAATACAATTTATCACGAAGCCACTTTTGGAAATGATAATGAAGAGCATGCAAAAGAAAAACATCATAGTACCGCTCAACAAGCTGCCAAAATTGCAAAAATGTCAAATGCAAAACAGCTTATAATTGGGCATTATTCGTCAAGATATGATGATTTGAACGTACTATTGAGTGAAGCAAAAGAGGTGTTTGAGAATACAAAACTGGCGATAGAAGGGCAATGGATAGATGAGTTTTATTAAAATTGATTTTAATGAAAATCATTCCCTCTTTTTTGTAATTTAGCAGAAAATTTATAAGAATGTGTGGTATATTTGGCATAATTGGAGCTGAGTTTTCCAATGAAGATATAAATGCGATGAGCGAATCTATCGAACATCGTGGAAAAGACTTTTTTGGAATAGAAAAGTTTGGAGATAAGTTTTTAGCTCACAGACGTTTGGGAATTGTAGATATTTCAGATAATGCAAACCAGCCCATGTTTTCCCACAACGGAAGATATTGCGTTGTGTATAATGGCGAAATATACAATTATCTTGAATTAAAAAAGGAGGTAGAAAGTCATTCAAACTTTGTTCCATATGGTGAAAATAAATGGAAAACGACTTCAGATACGGAAATCCTTTTAGAAGCATTCTCTCTTTGGGGAGTCAATTTTGTTCACAAACTTAACGGAATGTTTGCCGTTGCAATCTATGACAAAGAGAGCCAAACTACATATTTATTTAGAGACAGATTGGGCGAAAAACCTCTCTTTTATTATCATAAAAATGATGTTTTTGCCTTTGCTTCCGAAATTAAAGCATTAAAAGCAAATAAGACTATCTCCAAAGATTGGAATTTCGATAATCAAGCTTTTTCTGAGTTTTTATATTTGGGCTATATTCCTGCACCACGAACAGTTTACGAAGATGTAAAGAAGTTCCCTGCAGCCTCTTATGGCATTCTCAAAAACGGAAAACTGAAAATTGAAAAATATTGGTCAGCCCTTGACTCACTTAAAGCAGAAACTTTTTCAGATGAAAAAAATGTAGTAGAAAAACTTGAAGATATACTGCTGAAATCAGTGGAATTACGTCTGCCTAAAGAGGTAAGCTTTGGAACTTTTTTGAGTGGCGGAATAGATTCAAGTTTGATTACAGCTATGGTGCAAAAGCTATCTGCCACTACCATTGATACTTACACTTTGGGCTTTGCCGAAAAGTCATTTGTAAATGAGATGCCGTGGGCTAAAAAGATTTCTCAACATCTCGGTACAAATCATCACGAAGTTATTGTAAGTGAGACTGATATATTAGACTTAATACCCAAATTGACCTCAATTTACGATGAGCCTTTTGGCGACTCCTCAGCCTTGCCCACAATTATAGTTTCTGAACTTGTTTCAAAAAATCACAAAGTAGCCCTTGCAGGCGATGGTGGCGATGAACTGTTCTTTGGTTATGGCTCATATATCTGGGCTCAACGCCTTTCTAATCCCCTTTTAAGAACATTCTCAAATCCAATTTCCACTCTTTTGAGTTTTGGCGGAAATAGATATAAAAGAGTGTCGAAGCTTTTGAAATATGATGATATAAATAGAATTAAAAGCCATATTTTTTCCCAAGAACAATACTGTTTTGCAATAAAAGATTTGGAGAAAATAATCAATTCTAATGTTTATAAACCAATTGGTTTTGATGAGGATATTAGCACAGCAATAAGAAAGTTATCAGTGGTGGAGAAGCAAGCTCATTTTGATTTGCAATATTATTTAACAGACGATTTATTGGTTAAAGTTGATAGGGCTTCCATGTACAACACCTTAGAAGTTAGAACTCCCATGCTCGATCATAATTTGGTTGAATATGCTCTGAATATAGACCAGTCGTTGAAACTGAAAAATGGTGAAGCTAAATATGTACTCAAGCAAGTTTTATATAAATATGTTCCTGCCGAGCTGTACGATAGACCCAAATGGGGTTTTGGTGCACCTTTATCAAAATGGATGAAAACAATTTTGAAAGATTATTTTGAAGATTTGCTTTTTACTGAAAATTCGATAATAAATAAAACAGAAGTAGAAAAACTCTATAAAAAATATTTGTCTGGCTACGATTATTTGTACAATAGATTGTGGTTGATAAGTCGAATCAATGAGTTTTTGGAGCTGAATAAGTAGTTTGATTTAAAATGTGTAAATTTGCACCACTTAATTAACTCTGAGATGCTAAAAACAATAAAGCAAAACTGCCACAAATCATATTTTAAAAGATGGACACGTAATTCGTGGGCTCTCTTTTCCAGTCAAAAGAGAGAGATAATAATCTCCTTTTTAGCCATATCTTTAAATTTGGTTTTACTACCCAAAACTGAAGCACAAAGTCCTGAGCATGTGCAAATTTCAGATACATTGGAGACAGATGCAATTACAATTACTGCAGAAAAACTTCCGTTAGAATTGATGAAAACCACAAAAACAATCCAAGTAATAAATGCCGAGAGTTTGCGAAGTTTACCGCAAAATTCATTGGATAATATGCTACGTTCAAACACCTTGGTTGATGTTCGTCAGCGTGGTGGTAATGGGGTTCAGAGCGATATTAGTATTAGAGGTGGAAACTATGAACAAACGTTATTTCTTTTAAATGGAATCTATTTCAACGATCCACAATCGGGGCATTTTAATATGAGTCTGCCACTAGACATTGAAAGTGTTGACAGGGTAGAGTTGCTATATGGTTCTAGTTCAAGAGTTTATGGTAATATAGCCATGAGTGGAGCAATAAATTTTATTAGTAATCCTCAAAATGATAATTTCTTGAATTTATCTCTACATGGAGGTCAAAATGGGTTTTATAAATACTCTATTGGTGGAAATTTTACTACTAAAAATAGCAAGCATTACATTTCATTAAGTCGTTCTAGTTCAGATGGTTATATGGCAAATACAGATTTTGAATCCAACTCTTTATATTATAGCACAGAAATAGATTTAAAAACTTCAAAATTGGAATATCAGTTAGGGCTAATGGATAGAAATTATGGAGCCAATTCCTTCTATTCGGCTGCATATCCCAATCAATTTGAAGATGTGAAAACGGCACTTTCATCCTTAAAGTGGAGTATAAATTTGCCTATTCAATTGGAAACTAAGATTTTTTGGAGAGGAAATGTTGATAGATTTGAGCTTTTTAGAGGTATGAAAACAGCTCCAGAGTGGTACTCACAGCACAATTACCATCAAAGTAATATGTTTGGTTTTGGACTAGGTACCAGCAAGTGGCATAGATTTGGAAAAACTAGCTTGGGTGCCGATTTTAGAAATGAGTCTATATCAAGTACTGTCCTTGGCGATTCATTGAGAAATACAAGAAAATATTTGTTTGAAAATATAGATTTGCTTTTTGGCAAAAATAGAAATATTAGTTCCATATACATAGACCACTTGTATATATATAAGAGACTCTCAAGCTCCTTTGGGATAAATTCAAACTATTATTCGTCATTAAAATCGTGGGGATTTTTCCCTGGTGCCGATTTAAGCTTTTCTGTAAGCGATAAATCTCTGGTTTTTTTATCAATAAATAGTGCTATGAGGCTGCCAAGTTTTACAGATTTATATTACGAAAGTCCAAATTTAATTGGAAATAGAAGTTTAAGTGCAGAAAAATCAATTACTTATGAAGTGGGGTATAGGTATGTTTCTCAAAAACATAATACATTAAATTTGAGTGCTTTTATTCGCCAAGCAAATAATTTGATAGATTGGATAAAATATCCAGATGATCAATTTTGGCATAGTAGTAATCATACTAATTTGATTTACAGTGGCTTGGAGTTTATGTTTTATTTTAACCCTCATACTGTTTCAGAATATTTATCCCACTTTACAAATCTTTCATTGGGCTATACTTTTGTAAATATAAATCAGAAAAGTAGCGATTTTCAGTCGGCTTATGTACTTGATAATCTTAAACATAAGTTTGTTTTGTTTGGTAATTTCAAACTTTATAAAAACTTGTATTTGTCTTATAATTTCAGCTTACAAGATAGAAATGGTGGATTTTGGGAGTCGAAAGATGTTGCCACAGCTAACTATGTGGATTATAAGCCCTTTAGTTTATCAGATATAAAACTAATGTGGAACGATGAAAACTGGACTGTTTTTTTGGAAGTTGCAAATGTTTTTGACAAAGAATATTTTGATTTTGGAGGTATTCCGCAAGCAGGTAGATGGATAAAATTAGGTGGAAATTACAAAATAAAGTTTTAAAATGAACGCAGAAAAACCATACAACTCATATTCTGAATATTTCAAGCAAGTTTTTGGAGGTCGTGTTCAAAAAGTCTCTGTTGATGCAGGTTTCACTTGTCCCAATAGAGAGTTGGATAGGGAAGAAGGAGGTTGTTTGTATTGTGATAATAATGCCTTTAATCCGTCATATTGTCAGCCCGAAAAATCAATTTCGCAACAAGTGCTTGAAGGTATTGAATTTCATAAAAAACGCTATCGCAGAGCAAACTCTTTTTTGGTCTATTTTCAGCCATATTCAAATACTTATGCACCAATTTCTGTTTTGAGAGAAAAATATTTAGAAGTATTGTCCATCGAAAATGTTAGAGGGATAATTGTGGGAACTCGACCCGATTGCATAGATGAAAATGTTTCTAAGCTTTTGGCTGAACTATCTGATAATCATTATGTTCACGTAGAACTGGGTGTTGAGTCAGTATATGATAAAACATTGGATTTGATAAATCGTGGACATGATTTTCAAGCTGTGATAGATGCCACAGAACTTTTAAGTAGATATAATATTACCATTGGCGGACATTTTATTTTTGGTTTACCTGGCGAAACTCCTGATGATTGGATGAACTCCATTGATTTGATAAATAATTTACCCTTAAAAACAATCAAATTTCATCAACTTCAAGTTGTAAAAGGAACAAAAATGGAGAGTTTTTATAATTCAAACCCTGAACTTTTTCACCATTTTACAATGGAGTCATATATTGATTTTATTGTGAGTTTTTCCGAAAGATTAAATCCTGATTTTATTATAGAACGTTTTGCCGGCGAAGTTCCACCGCGTTTTATTAGTGATTCAAAGTGGGGAATTGTTAGGTATTACGAAGTTCTGAAACAGATTGAAAAACGCTTCCAAGAGAGAGAAACATATCAGGGAAGACTGTTTTCTAAGTAAATTTTAAAACATACCTGTAATTCCAAAGTGAATTTTTGAACTTCTAAAATCGAAGGGATTATTTTGTTCTTTTCCGATGGCATATTGTAATGAGAAAATTCCAGCAGGTGTGTTAAAGGCAATTCCAGCTCCAAGTCCCCACGGGAAGTCGCTTGAGTAGGAGTTAATGGCATTTTTTTCGTAATATGCACCATTCCAAAATATGGACAAATAGGAATATCTTTCCAACATAAATCTAAATTCTGTATTTAATATTGCAAATAAATTTGCCGAAAACACATTTTGGTCAAAACCTCTAAGACTTCCAAAACCGCCAAATCTTTCCATCTCGTTTTCGTGTAATTTTGTAGGAAAATTCGCCGAACCGCTCAACTGCGAATGAAATATGAAGTTTTTATATATCCTTCTGTAAAATGGAATATCGAAGTTAAAATTATATTTGTCCATATTTTCTTTGTTTTCCGATTTTATTCTTTTCATCTTGCCGTAGGCAACACTGCTTATTATTTTATATCCATTGGTGGGCAGTATTGGCTCATTGAGTTTGTCAAAGAGAATTTGCAAGCCATAAGAATTTGCCTTGAAGTTTGAATAATCGTACTGATTATTTGCTGAAATGGCAGACGAACTCTCATTGCGATAGAAAAGAGAAATATGATTTAAAGCTGAAAAATAGTAATTTATGCCAGCTTGAAAATCTTGTTTTATAAAACTGCTATCTTTTTTATCTAATTTAAAATTTACTGTGCTACCAAAAGGAGTGTTGAAAATGTATGGTAATGATGTGTTTATAAATAAATCTTGCGAACTACTTTCGTACGATCTCCACTCAAAAGCTAAACTTTCGCCTCTTGCAAAAATATTATTCAGTTTTAGCTTAACATCGCCTGTCAATTTTATAGATTTACTATTTTCGTCAGCTGGAACAAAACCTATAATTCCATCAAAACTGTGGGTTTTTCTTTTGTTTAGATAAAGATAAGTATGACACTCATCGATGGTGAAAATAACTTCTGCCGGTGTGGACATAGAGGCAAAAATAAGTTGATTTGCCTGCCTTTCAATATTACTTATTAGCTTTTCGGAATAAGACTTTTTTTTATGAATTTGAAAGTAATTTCTCAAAAACGAATCTGAAATCTTTACATCACCTTTTACAATTATTGAATCGAATTTATAATGATTATTACTTTCAATATCTAAATTCATTTCAAATGTATTATCCTTATATTCAATGTCTTTAGGTTGAATGTTGGCAAAAGGATAGCCATTGTTCTCGTACCATTCAATAATGTAATTGCAGCTTGCAAAATACTCCTCAATACTTATTTTTTTTCCTAAAATGATTTCTCTATTTTTAGAAACTTGTGCTTTGTTTTTTAGAGGATTAAATTCCAAGCTGTTTACGATTACATATTGTTGTTGAACTATATTAGTGTCAATGGAATTTTGTGCCATAGATGAAAGGCTGTGTAATAATCCCCAAAAGAATACCACAATAAAAATCCACCTATTATAAACTAAAATCATTTTTGTTATATTATTCCAAAGTCCAGTCTATGGGTTCTATATTTTTTGAAATTAAAAAATCATTGCTTTTAGAAAAGTGTTTACAGCCAAAAAAGCCTCTGTATGCCGAAAGTGGTGAAGGGTGTACTGATTTCAGGATTAGATGTTTTTTAGCATCAATCAGAGTAGATTTTTTCTGAGCATAGCTACCCCATAACAGGAAAACTATATTTTCTGATTTTTCTGAAATTAAAGAAATAACTCTATCTGTAAATATTTCCCAGCCTTTGTTTTGATGCGAACCAGCTTGATTTTTCCGAACAGTTAAAGTGGCATTCAAAAGGAAAACACCCTGCTTTGCCCATTTTTCTAAATTGCCGTGCTGTGGCGATTTTATGCCCAAATCACTTTCCATCTCTTTATAAATATTCACCAATGAGGGCGGTATCTTAATTCCGTGAGGTACAGAAAAACATAGACCATGAGCCTGTCCCTCGCCATGATAAGGGTCTTGACCCAAAATTACAAGTTTTAATTTGTTGAAAGGGGTGAAGTTGAATGCATTAAAGATATCAGAACCTTTGGGATAAATAATATTGTTTTGCTTCTCTTCCAATAAGAATTTTTTCAAATTAATGAAGTAATCTTGATTAAATTCATCAATTAGAAGTTTTTTCCAACTGCTTTCTATTTCGGGATTTATCTTTTCTTGTTTCATTGTTAACAGCCTGATGTTGATATTTTCTATGGTTTTTTTTATAAAAACGTAAATTTACAAGTTTTATTTGTTACATTTGTATTTCAAACGTTTAATATTCAATTTATGAAAAGATTAATTGTTATATCATTATTACTTTTATTTGTAATAGGTGTTTTGGCTTCATGCAAGCCCAAGCAGCGTTGTGCTGCTTATGGATATTACTCACAAATTGAAAATGTTGATGAGGATAACACAAATATTTAATTGTAAGCAATAAAATATTTTAGAATTGCAAATAAGCAAAATTATTATTTGCAATTCTAATACGACTTGACTTCCATATCTCATAAATTTCGCTTTTTTCGTGATTTTTACGAAAATATCATTAAGTTTGTATATCGTTGTTCAATTCAAGGTCTATGAAAAAAAACAATCTGATATCTATTGTAGTACCAGTTTTCAACGAGTCTGAAAATATTATTCGACTTTTTGAAGAGATTGATTTGTTGTTTTCTAAAATATCATACAGCTATGAATTGATATACATTAACGATGGCAGTAACGATGATTCAGCTGAAATTTTATCCCAATTGTCTTCAAAGCATAGCTTTATAAAAGTGGTTCATTTTACTCGAAATTTTGGACAACAAGCTGCATTAATTGCTGGAATAAACTATGTTAAAGGTGATGCAATTATTACCATGGACTGCGATGGGCAAGATCCTGTTTCATTAATTGAAGATATGATTTTGGAGTGGAGAAGTGGTGTTCCAGTGGTTTATGCGAGGAGAGTAAAACGTAATGATTCTTTTTTTAAAAAGTTGACTGCTAAGATATATTATAGGCTTTTAAATTTAATTTCAGAAATCAAGATTCCCAACGATGTTGGAGAGTATAGACTTATAGATTCATCGGTGGTTTCTAATTTGCAAAAAGCTTCCATTCACACAGGCTATCTTAGAGGTATGATAGCGTGGTTGGGCTATAAACAAGCTTTTGTAGATTTTGAAAGACCCAAAAGAGAGTTTGGAAAAACTGGGTTTAGCATATATAAAATGCTAAGATTGGCTATGAATGGGATTTTGAACTTTTCATTGGCACCGCTTAGAATAGGTCTGTTTTTGGGAATGTTTTCAATTTTTACTGGAGTTATTTTTCTATTTTATCTGATGATAAATTTTCTGTTTTTCGATCAGTTTTATAAGCTGTTAGAGTGGCTTGTAGTTGTAATTTATATTTTCGTTGGTTTTTTGTTTGTATTAATTTGGATTGTTTCCGAGTTTATAGGAAAAGTATATAAGTCGCAAGCTGGAATGTCGTCGTATGTTATAGGAAATGTAGAAAATATTTAGTATTGAAAAAGAAAAATGTTTTAGTTTTAACATATGAGTACCCACCCATTGGTGGCGGCGGTGGAGTGGTAATTAAAAATATCTGCGAAAGACTTTCAAAAGATTTTAATTTTACAGTTATAACAACTTGGTTTTACGGATTAGAATTTGAAGAGAAAAGCTCCAATATAAAAATCTATAGAGTTAAAAGTTTGCGAAGAAAGGAATATCAGTCAAATCCCTTGGAAATGCTCTCTTGGTCTAAGCAGGCATATTTAAAATCACAGGATTTATTACAAAGCCAAAATTTTGAATTTGTAATTTCCAACTTTGTTGTCCCAGGAGGTTTGGTAGCCTTTAAGCTGAAAAAGAGGTATAATTTACCCTATGTAGCCATCTCGCATGGACACGATATACCTTGGGTGAAGCCATATTCCAACTATCCATATTATATATTAATGTACTATAAAATCAAAAGTATAATTGAAAATTCTGAACATACTATTGTCTTGTCTGAAGAGTTGAAAAACAATGCCTTGAAACTTGTAAAAGATGAGAATAAAATTGTTCAAATAAATAATGCGTGTGATGGCGTGTTGTTCTATGATCAGAAAAAGGATAGAGGTGATAAATTGAAATTGCTTTTTGTGGGACGTTTGGTTAGTCAAAAAGGAGTTAGACGTCTTCTTAAAATAGCTCAAATGCTAGATTGTAAAACAGACTTTAGATTGCGTATAGTGGGCGATGGACCCAAAAGAAGTAGGATGGAGAGTTTTGTTAGAAAAAACAATTTAAGTAATAAAATCGTCTTTTTGGGAAATATTCCTCAAGTTGATTTAGTAAATTTATATAATGAATCACATTTTCTATTAGCTCCATCGTTGAGCGAGGGAATGTCGTTGTCGGCTATTGAATCAATATTTTGCTCAACGCCAGTATTGACGACTAAAGTTAGTGGAATGATGGAGGTGATAGACGAAAAAGCCAGTTTGGGAAAACTTTTCGAAAATAATAAAAAATGTATTAACAATATCATAGAATATCTCAATAATTTAGATTTAAAAAAGGATATAGGTCCAATTAATGAAACCAGTTTGAAGAGTTTTCAATTGAAATTTGACTGGAATATTGTGTCCAAAAAATACAAAGACCTATTTGACGGTATAAAATAAAATATTTTATTATCCTGATATACAGTGTATTAGGCTTGTTTTGTGTTTATTTCGGTTTAATTAACACTTTTTTACTTCTTTTG
>JAAYKF010000006.1 GCA_012522535.1 Bacteroidales bacterium | reverse complement strand
GGAATTCCAATAACGGGCATCAGTCCCATGGTCATTCCGATATTTACAACAAAGTGTACAAAAATTATTGATGCCAGACCATAACCGTATATTCTGCTGTATGGCGATCGCTGTCGTTCGGAGTTGATAATTATTCTGATAAGTAGAGCTAAAAATAGGAGTACCACTCCAAAGCTACCGACAAATCCCCACTCTTCGCCAATGGTGCAATAGATAAAATCTGTGCTTTGTTCGGGTACGAAGCGGAATTTCGTTTGAGTACCTTTCAAAAAGCCTTTACCCCAAAATCCGCCTGAGCCAATGGCAATTTTGGATTGGTTGACATTATATCCAGCTGCTTGCAAATCTTGGTCTATGCCCAATAAAACTTCAATACGGCTCTTTTGGTGAGCTTGTAAAACATTGTCGAAAATATAGTCAACGCCAAAGGAAAAAACACTCAAAAAGAGCGCAATAAGGGTGAGTTTTAGTAAGTCTCGTTTATATTTTCTGATATAATAGCCAAATATTAGTGAAACAACGGCAACAATAGCCACAACGTGCCACTGCGAAAAAAGAATGGTGAAAATAAACACAAAAACAACTATCAAGCCGAGCCACAAAAGAGTTCCGGGCATGCCTTCGCGGTACATAACAAATATGAAACCCAAGAAAACCAAAGCCGATCCAGTGTCGTTTTGCAGAATTACAATCAATGTTGGAATTAAGAAAAACAGTGAGGTTTTTATTTGCGTCGAAAGTAGCTCCATTCTACTACCTTGGGTACTGATATATTTTGCCATAGCCATAGCCGTTGCAACCTTGGCAAACTCAGAGGGTTGAATGCCCAATTCGCCGTAGCCAATCCAAGACTTAGCACCCGAAACCTCTGTTCCAACAAAAATGACGGCAGTGATTAATATCAAAGTTATGGCGTAGAAAAGATAGGTGAAAGTGGTGTAGAATTTAACATCAATAATTATTAGAAATAGACCTAAGATAATGGAGGCTATAATCCAAATAAATTGTTTGCCACTATTTAGAGAAAAGTCGATAATGGATTTGGAGTCATCGATGTAAGTAGCTGAGTATATGTTTATTAATCCAATAGTAACCAATAGCAAATAGATTAAGATTAGAACCCAATCAATGTTTTGAAAAAGCGACTGTTTTCTTGTTCTTATCATATCTATCTAATTAGTTTTAGAGATTTAATACTATTTTCCAATTCGGGTCGGCTAATTTCTCTTTTCATATACATTTCAATCATTAGGCTGGCTATTGGTGCCGCCCACACGCCACCAAACCCTGCATTTTCAATTACAACTGCAATGGCAATTTTGGGGTCGTCGCTGGGAGCAAAACCAATAAATAGGGCATGGTCAATTCCATGTGGATTTTGCGAAGTTCCTGTTTTCCCCGAAATGGGAATATCTTTTATAAGAGCCCTGCGGGCGGTACCTGCTGTAACCACATTGGACATTCCGGTTAATATAGACTCAAAATGATGTTCGTCAATTCCAGTATAAACAGGCTCTGTATATTTTGTGTATAGGGAGTCGGGATGCCCAATGGCTTTGACCATATGTGGACGAATATAGTAGCCTTTGTTGGCAATCATGGCAGTGAAGTTTGCCAGTTGAAGTGGGGTGGTTCCCAATTCTCCTTGACCAATGGCTAATGAGATGATTGACAGGGCTTTCCATCTGTTTTTGCCGTGGTATCTGTCGTAAAATTCTGCTGTGGGAACAATGCCTTTCAATTCGTAGGGTAGGTCGGTATCGAAGGTGGTTCCGAAGCCCATTTTTATTAAATAATCACGCCAAATATTATAAGCTTCTCTGGTGCTTTTATATTTTTTTCTATCATCAAGCATCATTTTGAAAGCTCGACAATAGTATGCATTGCACGAGTGTTGCACCGATTGGGATAAGTCCAAAGGCGAGGCGTGGGCATGGCAGCCAACTCTTAGATTTCCAAAAACAAAACCACCATGACAGGGCAAGCGAGTGCTGGGGGTTAAAATGCCCTCTTGTAAGCCTATCAATGCGTTGGCAACTTTAAATGTTGAGCCTGGAGGATACATAGCCATCAAGGCACGATTGAAAAGTGGCTTGTTTATGGAGTCTTTCAAAAGCATATTGTAGTTGCTCGAGCGGTTGCGTCCAACCATCAAATTGGGGTCGTAGGAAGGGCTCGACACCAAGCACAAAATCTCGCCGCTGGCGGGTTCTATTGCCACCACACTACCTTTTTTGTTTTGGAGAAGTTCTTCACCATATTTTTGTAGGGGTATATCTATGCTCGACCAAATATTTGTCCCCGGAATGGGAACAGTGTCAAATTCACCATTTCGAAATGAGCCTTGTTCGCGGTTGTGAACGTCAACCATAACCACTCTAACGCCCTTTTTGCCCCGCAAATATTCCTCATAAGATTTTTCCATACCGCTAATGCCAATATAGTCGCCAAGGCGATAATATGGGTCTTCTTGCAAAACCTTGTCGTTCACCTCTCCAATATAGCCCAAAATATGTGCTGCTATGGGTTCTGGGTAATATCTCAAAGTACGAGGTTGCACGTAAAATCCCGGAAATTTATAAAGCTTCTCTTCCACAACGCCGTAAGTCTCTTTTGAAATTTGTTTTTCGAAAGCCGATGCGGCATAAGAGGAGTATTTTCGGGCTTTTAATAGGCGGTTTTCAACGTCTTCAATACTTAAATCTAATAATAGTGCAAGTTCGTTTGTGTCTAAATCCTTAATTTGATTTGGAACCACCATCAGGTCGTAGGTGGCTTCGTTATAGACCAATAATTCGCCATTTCTGTCGTAAATTAAGCCACGCGAAGGGTACTGAATTTTGTGTCGTAGAGCATTTTTATTGGACGAAATCTCCCAACTGTCATCAATAATTTGAAGATAGAAAAGCCTTGCCGCAAAGATTAAGCTAATCAAAGCAAATATTAAAATAAATACTCGTTGTCGGGACGAATAGGCCTTTTTCATCTATGCATTCTGAATTTAGTGCAAATATAATTTTTTCAATAGACTTATCGATTCAAAAAACAATAAATTCTTAATAGCTAAAACTGCTTCCTCCAAAAAACTCCCTTAATATTGATGTTTTAGGAATATCTTTCTCTGGCACAGGTCTAAAATAGGATAAGAATTTCAAAATTCTGACAGCTTCGGCATATTCGGGAGCACTTTCGGGAATTTCTCTTAAAATGGGTTCGGCGTATGCTCTCAAAACTCCCAATTCGGGAATTAAAGCAGAGTTGAACATGATGTCGGCATTTTCTTGAAATGGGAAAATCCATTTTTCTTCACCTTTTCTAACACTTGCCCAGCGTTTTAGGGTGTCGATGCCGCTATAACTGCGATATCGGTAGTCGCGCACCATTCGGCGTATCAGACGATTGTCGGTTGTGGGAATGGGGTTTTGACTGTCGATGGAAATTTGTGTTAGTGCCGAAACAAAAACTTTATATTTCAAATTTTCATCAATTTGGGCTGTAAGCTCTGGATTTAGGGCGTGGATACCCTCTATAATCAAAATTGAATTTTCGGGGAGCTTCATTGTGCTTCCGTCATAAACTTTTTTACCTAAGGTGAAATCAAAAGTTGGAACTTCAAGTTCTTCACCCATAAGCAGTCCTTTTATTTGAGTGTTAAATAGCTCAAGATCAAGGGCTTGAAGGCATTCAAAGTCATATTCGCCGTTGGCATCTTTGGGTGTATCTTCGCGTTCCACAAAATAGTTGTCCATGGATAGCTGAATGGGTTTATATCCCAGCACTGCCAGCTGAACCGATAGTCGTTTACTAAAAGTTGTTTTGCCCGATGACGAGGGACCGCTAACCAAAACAATTTTTACATCTTTCCGGGCTTCTATTTCGTCGGCAATAGAGGCAATTTTTTTCTCATGCAGAGCTTCAGAAATATTTATTAAATCCGAAACGCTTTTGTCAGCAACCCTCTCATTAAGGTCGCCAACATAGGAAACTCCCATAATTTTCACCCAGTTTTTATACTCTTGAAAAATATTGAAAAGTTTTGTTTGCGAATAAATCCCTGGTGTTTTTGTGGGATTACCTCTGCTTACGCCTTGTAAAAGAAGTCCGTTATGAAAAGTTGTGAGGTTGAAAATATTGATATAAGAAGTTGAGGGTACTAAATATCCGTAGTAATAATTTATCACATCGTCTAATTTATATACAGAAGTATAGAAGGAACTTCGATATTTGAAGAGCTGTTTTTTCTCATATAAGTTATTCTCTTTAAAAATTTCGATAGCCTCTTGGGTGGGAATTTCCATCCTTTGAAAGGGCAAATCCTTATCTATAATTTCTTGCATACGATTTCGCACCATGGTGGCTAAATCGCCATTGCTTAAATTTGGTGCACCTTCAATTTCGCAATATTTTCCACCCGAAAT
>JAAYKF010000069.1 GCA_012522535.1 Bacteroidales bacterium | reverse complement strand
ATTTCTGCACTTTTCTTCTTCCCATCACTAATATTTATCCTCTCAATTTGGATATCACTTTTCTTGTTTTCGCATGTGTCACTAAGAAATATTTTAGCCTCAATTTTGGGTCTGTCCTTCACATACCTATACCTCTTTAGCTACTATTTTTTTGTGGATAGAATTGATGAGGCTTCGGCATATTACACTGATTTTATGAACCTCTCATACACTTTTCAAATTCCAAATTTAGATGTCAATTTTTTATTTTATGGTCTAATTTTACTATATGTAATTTACTATATGGTGAAAAATATTCTCACTTCTGGTGAAAAACTAATTAGAGTAAGAAAAAAACTACAATTTTTAAATTTATTTTTGTTTATAAGTCTATTTTTTTCCGTTTTTCTAGTACATAATGAGATAAGTTTTTACTCATTTGCTTTTGTTCCAATATCTATAATCTTAGCTTCTTCATCAGAATTACGTAACTGGGGAAGAATAAATGAAGTACTATCTTTGGTATTTGTAGCTTTAATAATTGCATCATATTTTGCACATATATTATGAAATCATTTCACACTGAGGGTTTAATTGAAGCGGGTTGCGACGAAGCTGGAAGAGGCTGTTTAGCTGGTCCTGTTTTTGCTGCATCAGTAATTCTACCTCCCGATTTTTCTGATGATTTGATAGCCGATTCAAAAAAATTGAGCCATAATAAAAGGTTAAAAGCTCGTGAGCTTATTCTGAAATATGCCAAAGATTGGGCTGTTTATCAGCTTGATAATAAGGTGATTGACGAGGTTAATATATTGAATGCCTCATTTCTTGCCATGGAAAAATCTGTGGGAAAACTTAAAATTACTCCTGAACTTTTGCTAATTGATGGAAACAGATTTAGAACTAAGCTCAAAATACCCTATAAGTGTATTATAAAAGGTGATGATAAGTTCTATTCCATTGCAGCTGCTTCAATATTGGCTAAAACTTTTAGAGATGAGTATATGGTGAAAATTTCGGAAGAGTATCCTGTTTATAAGTGGGAAAAGAATAAGGGATACCCCACAAAGGAGCATCAAAGGGCAATTCTAGAACATGGCTTTTCACCCTATCACCGAAAAAGTTTTCATCTTAAGTCTCAATTATCACTTTTTTAACCTCTAAAGCAACTTTTTAGTAAATAAATACGTCATTATCATGTTGATACAATGATTATTATTGTATATTTGTCTATGTATTAAAATTTTAAAATATGAAAAAGATAGTTTTAACGCTGGTTCTCTTCGTTTTTGTTGGTTTTGTAAGTGCACAAATTGATAAACCACTTGAAGAGCAATATAATGTAAGAGGAGTTTATCTTCTTGAAAAAGGAGATTTTATGGGTGCTGTTGAAGTTTTTACAATGGCAATAGAGCATAACGCAAACTATGCCGAGGCCTATTACCAAAGAGCTTTTGCTCTGTCTAAAGTCTCCGAAGGAGTGGAAGGATTATCATATTGTAAGGATCTCGAAAGAGCTGTTGAATTAAAGCACCCCAAAGCTGAAGATTTGGTAAGAAAATTAAATTGTAAACAATAATTAAATCGCCTTCATGGCTTGCAAAAGGGAGTCCAAACTTGGACTCCCTTTATTATTATTGATATTGGTAATGATGTCAAAAATAGTTGGTGGAAAATTAATCAATAGGAGATTTGAAAAATTAGGCTATAATATTTTTCCAATCCGTATTAATCTATCTTTTTTAACCCACAAATATATACTATTGATGGTTTTTCCAAAACTTATTAAAACTAATGACAAAATTGGTAGGGTGTACCGCTCTTCAACGCCTCGTTGAACAAAAATTAGGTAGAAAACATAAATCAGTAATGCAAATGAAAAAATAGATTTATATTCCATTGGTGTTTTGTGTAATAGGCTGAATATGAGTAGGATAAATGCCAGTGAGTGAACGCTAAAGCAGAAAAGTCTTAAAGCCTCCATAAGCCAATTCCCCCGATAAGTTTTTTGAAAAATATAGAGTGATAAGTTTGAGTGAAAAGATATCTCTTTGAAAGCCTTGAGCGGGCTTACAACATAGTATCTAAACCAAAATTTGCTTTTGAAATCCCTTTCCAGAGTTTCAATTTGTGAAATTGTTTTCAGTTCTAATTCTGGAATTTTATTGGGCATGGCTAAGTTGTTTTCAATATAATATTTTTGATAAAGAATGGAAGATTGATAATTGTTGAACATATCTCTAAATCGTTCACGTCCAAGAGTTTCTGTAACATCATTAGGCAGGCTATTGATGATGTTTTCTACATTTGAATTGTCTGCATTTCCACTTATGGTGTTTTCCCAAAATTTATCCATATAAGAATGAAAGTTTGAGCCCGTTTCGCCCCAGCCTTTAGCTAAATTCCAAAATGCCTGATGGGTGGGTCGGAAGCTCGATTGGCTGTTTTCTGCATAATAAATTGGATGTAATCCCACAAACTCTCCGGCGATTTTGTAATTTCTAATTTGCCAAAAAATCATTCCCGAACTTGATATTATCCCTATAATAAATAGCTGTATCCAGAGTTTTTTCTGTTTTTTCCAAAAATCTTTGAATATAAAAAATGGAAAGGCTATGCCCAAAACTCCCAAGAATGGACGTGTAATGAACATAAATGAGAAAATTAGAGCCGAAATATAATAGAATATTAGCTTGTTTTTCTCTCTCTTTTCTTCCCTTGCCTTAATCAGAAAATAGATGAAGAAAATCAATAATGCAGGTGTAATTCCCTCAGTTAGCGTGTAGTACAAAAAAATTGATGCTATATTTGTTGTTCCGTATATCAGTGCAATAACGATGGCAATTTTTATTGAACCAATATACTTTATGGCAATAAAAAATAGCAGATAAACTGAAATAGAGAATAATGTTAATTGTAAGTATTTTAGTAGAGTTATACTGCTTTGATAATCTGAGATATAGCTAAGTCCAATTATTAGGAAAGAGTATGCTGGTGGACGTAGAAAATATGCTCCTCGTCCCAACATATTTCCCTTGAACTCACCCTTTTCTATAAAGTTTTTTGCTGGATTTAGATAACTGGCATCATCGGCAGTTATGATTGTGGAATTATGACGCAGTTCAAGGCTATCTTTTCTGAGATGATATAGATTTAGTTCATTGAAAAAGAGAGAAATTAAAAATGCGAGACTTGCTATAATTATTGCAATTATTCTCAATGATTTTTTGTTTTTTATTGGCTGCATTAAGCTTCTTTTAGTCAATGTTTTGAACAAATAAATGTATATCAATTGTATCAAAACTTTAGCAAAGATATTAAATTTATTAGAAAATGAAAGTGTGTTTAATGCGGTACAAAAAGGGTTATAGTTCCAGTTTTGACCTGTTTAATGTTGTCTAAATCTCTAAATCTCAAGATATAGGTAAAAACAGTGTTTGTTGTAACCTGCTTGCCTCTTACTTTCCCGTCCCATGCTTCGTATGGATCTTTGGTTTCAAAGACCAACATTCCCCATCTGTCGTATATTTGGAAGCTATATCCGCGTGGTGTTAAGTTTCGGTGAATGGGTCTAATAGTTTCATTTTTCCCATCTCCAGTGGGGGTAAATGCACCTGGTACGTAAACACTCCACCAGTCGTCCACAAAAACAAACTCATATTGAGCAGTGTCTTTACAATCCCTATCGGAGCTCACAATCAGTGTAACAGTGTATTTGCCCGGTTCTTGGTATCTGTACGTGGGGTGTACATCATATGAAAAACCTCCATCGCCGAAGTCCCAGAAGTTTTGGAAAATAGCCGAAGATTGGTTCGTGAAGAAGACTTGTGGGTCGTATAAATCTACCCTATTGGGGAATACATCAAATCGTGCCACAGGTTTTTCCCACACATCCACAGCTTGATATTTGGTGATAACTGAGTCGCAGCCATAAATGGAAGTAACTTGTAGCGTTACGTCATAAACTCCATTTTCGTGGTATGTCCATGTTGGGTTTTGTCCATCTCCAGTTCCGCCATCTCCAAACCACCATTGATATGTTTGTCCCTCGTCTGGACTAATTTCGTAGAAAGAAACCTCCAATGGCTGGCACCCCTCTTTGGGTGAAAGTATGAAGTCTGCTGGTGGAATGGGGTGTAGCTCAATTAGAGTGTCGCAGTCGGTAATGGTACAGCCTACGTCATCTGTAACTGTAACGCAATATTTGTCAGACGGCAAGTTGGCAACAGTTTGAGAAGTGTATGCACCTGGTTCCCAGTAGTATGTGTATGGAGGTGTACCACCACTTGGTAGGGCACTAACTACGCCATCACTTCCTCTTTCGCAAGTAACATCAATCTTAGCAATTGATAAATATAAGGGTGGATTTAGTGGATAAACGCTTATTGTATCGGTGATGCTACAACCAGTGATGTCTGTAACCGTAACGGAATAGAATCCTTCATGTAGGTTTTGAAGGCTATCAACTTGCATTTCGTGGGTATTTATTTCACCAGTACTCCATTCATATGTATATGGTGGATTTCCATTTTGTACAACAGCCATAATACAGGCTATGGAATCGCCATAACAAATGAGTGGTTGGCAAAAATCTAACTCCATTTCCATGGGTGGTAGGGGAATAAGATTTACAAATCCACACAGAGTGTCGTAGGTTGGCAGAAGTGTCCAAGTTTGATTAAACCATGTTAGCGGAATATAGCCCAAGTGCCATGTTTGTTCATAAAGTGGTCCGATGGTTTGAGAAATATCAAGTTCAGGAACTTGAACAGTTTCAATGTTTAATGTATCCGACGACACGCTCACAAAGCAAATCGAATCTGGATTATCTTCGCATTCAACGGGTATATCAAAAACCAAAGGAGGCATTTCGCCGCCAGGCAAAGCATCGTCAATTGGTCCAAGATGTATTTCGATGGTTATAGACAAAATACTAATATGAAACCAAAAAGCTAAGCTATCCCATGTGTGGTTTGTAATGCTATTTCCAATTAGGTGGTCAACCTGCACTGGCATTTGGGGCCAATCAAAGCAGGGATAATCAAAGTTTAAATCATTGTTCACTTGATAGACTACCGTGTTGTCAACGCCTGAAGAAACCACCGTGCCGGTGGCATCCACTTCAGTGTAGTTGACGGGTGTTGGGAAGGTGAGTCGAGTTTTTATATCAGGACAGAAGGTGAAATCTTGAGTCATATGGCTATCCATCCCAATTTCCATAGATATTAAATTCCACGAAATTGTAACCCCAGGCAATAACTCTATAGAGCCATTAATATAACTAAGGATTTGACTTATAGTTGTTCCAGCAGGTGGCGGAATAAATTGAGCTACAAATCCGATAAATGTGATAATATCCAATTGAAAACCCCACCACATACTGTCGCCATTGGCATACAAACAAAAATCGGGTCCTGGTCCCATCCACGACTCTGTCTCAACATAAGGTATTGTTATAAAGCCAGTTAGCCCAATGCCAAAAAAGTCAGGAATAATAATTGGCAGAAAATCGCCACTACAAAACTGAGGAATACCGTTTTCAATACATGGATAATTGTATTCCCCCGTAAAAGTGTTTAAATAGAAAATGTTAATAGAGTCGTACTGATGTGTTGGATTGCTTATGCCAAAGTCAAATTCCATGCATGCCCCAACGCAAATTTGTGCATCTATCATAAAGTGCACGCCCCAGAAAAAGTCTAAAGAAACCCAGCCAGCAGTAGGGAAGTGTGTCGTTAGCTCCCAGTCGTTGGTGGGTGTCCACTGCGATTCAACGGTGATGGTTTGCCCAGGGTTAAAAGTTAAATCATCGGGAAAATCAGTAACAATATTTCCGCCATACCTCACATCTATGGAGCCTGTGCTGAACCCATGCATGCTAAATCGCATCCCTGCAAGCATCCAAAAATCAATTTCTATTAGTGCACCCCAACGTGTGCCAAAAAGTGGGTCTGTCCAAATTTGACCAATGGATTGATTAAAACTCTCTTCTATCCAAAATAAATCATAGTCAATATCAATGTTGAAAGGCTGTCCCTCGGGACCCCACATATTTCTATTCATTGCCTCAAAATACCAGCCACATTCGGTTTTATTAAGAGGGTCGCCGTCCTGAGACTTGAGTTTGGGAAGCACCAAAAACAGTAGTAGGAAAATTGGTAGAATATATTTTATTAAGCCTTTTCTCATTCCCATTCCTCAGTTAAAATTCAATATTTAAAATAGATTTTTCAAGCACTTCAAACAATAAATGTTTCATCATAACTGGATAATTGGCACTTATCCATGCAGTTTTTTTTCCATCGCCCGAAAGCAAAACAAGACGTTCATATTCCCACTCTCCGCTAACAAACCCCAAAACATAAACCGTTCCTTCGTTGCCAGATTTTGTGAATGCTTCATATTTATTTATGTATTCAAAACCCTGTTTTGTAAAGGTTTCTGCACTTATATTTGCAATCATCGATTTGTACGAAACTGGCATCTGTTGTATCAAAATATTACTGCTTGTCCAATCTTGCACTAGTAAATTATTACTACCATCTTTAAGTCTAAAGGCTTTTGGAGGAGTTATATAAATATCTGTTCCCTCAATTTTTATTGCACTTAAACCGTCAAAATATACGCTGTCAGGAATTTCCATTAATGAAATATGCTCATCAGAAATCTTAATATCGCCATCGGCATAGCTCTTGTTTACAGTAATCTCGCCACTTTGTGCCAAAAGAAGATTGAGTCCTAGAAAAAGTGTTAATAATGAAATCGCTAACTTTTTAAGCATATAACTGTAAATGTTGGTTCTTAGGTTGTGTTTTCAAGGCACTAATGTACAAATAATTTATAAATAAGACAAATAAAGTGCTTTTTTGGTTGTCCGTTATGTATTTTATAGCGATTCTAAATAGTTTATTATGTCCTGATTGTCAATGTGTTATATTTGACTTGTTAGGTGTTACGATAAAATTTACTCCGATTAATTTATTTTAAATAAAATCATTCTAAACTTTAGTCTCTGAAATTGCAATTTATTAAGCATATCACTTGATTCTTAGTTTTTAAAATATTTTATGCTTTAAATAACAACAAAAGTATTACTTTTGAAGATAATTTTATTGAAAATGAAAACAGATTCACTACCCGTTGCAGAGGAGTTTTACTCTGTTCAGGGCGAAGGCTACAACACCGGAAAAGCTGCCTATTTTGTGCGAATAGGTGGCTGCGAAATAGCTTGCTCGTGGTGCGATGCCAAAGATACATGGGACGCAAGTCAATATCCATTAATTAAAACTGATGAAATTATTTCCAGAATTGACAAGATTGGAGCCCAAGCCGTTGTTGTAACTGGTGGAGAGCCAGCTTCTTACAATTTGGAATATCTAACATCAGAAATGCGTAAAAGAGGAGTGGAAACATTTCTTGAGACCTCAGGTTCGGAAAAAATTTCAGGATATTGGGACTGGATTTGTATTTCGCCAAAAAAGCAATTCCCTCCCATCGAGAATCAGCTGATTATGGCCGATGAGATAAAAATTATTATTTTTGAAGATGATGATTTCAATTGGGCTAAATCTTTTGAAAAAAGAGTGAAAAAAACTTGCAAATTATACCTACAACCCGAGTGGAGTAAGTATTCTGAAATTATTCCTCAAATTGTGGAGTTTGTGAAGCAAAATCCACAGTGGGAAATTTCCTTGCAAAGTCATAAATTTATGAAAATACCCTAAACTATGAAAAAACTTATTTACACCATATTTATATTGCTATTTGTAAATTTCTCTTTGGCCCAAAAACAGGAACTTAGAACTAAAAATAAGAAGGCTAAAAAGTTATTTGATAAGGCATTTAAGTCCATGAATAATAGAGATTTAGATGCCGCAATTGTAAGTTTAGAGTCTGCAATTCTAATTGATGATAATTTTGTTGAAGCATGGGTAATGTTGGCAGATATATACTCCATATCTAAAAACTGCAAAAAATCTGTACCAGCTTACAAAAAATCCTTAGAAATAGATAAAGATTTTTTCCCATATATAAATTATAGTTTGGCCGGAGAATTGATGAATTGTGGCGAGTTTTCACAAGCTGCTAAATATTACGAAATTTCTAAAATGGTTTATCACGATAATCCAAAACAAATAGAAATAATAGATACCTATATTGATGTTTGTAACTTTAGAGCTGATTTAATGTCGAAGCCAGTAAAATTCAACCCTATAAATCTTGGAGCTAACATCAATAATGAGTGGGACGAATATTTGCCCAGTCTCACAGCCGATGAGGAGACTTTTGTTTTTACAGTTCGTCGCCCCCGCGACAGATATACTGCCTGTGCTGGCTGTAAGCATGAAGAGGATTTTTATATCAGCCACAAAGATGATTTTGGAAATTGGCTTCCGCGAAACCCCCTTGGTCCGCCCATAAATACAAACTATAATGAAGGGGCACAATCTATTTCACCCGATGGAAAATATCTGATTTTTACAGCCTGTGATAGACCGGAAGGCAAAGGTAGCTGCGATTTGTACCTCTCCAAGCGTGTGGGTGGAAAATGGACTGAGCCAAAAAATATAGGAGCCCCAGTAAATACACCCCATTGGGAGTCGCAACCAGCTTTTGCAGCCGATGGTCGAACAGTATATTTTGCCTCCAACAGACCCGGGGGTGTAGGCGGAATTGATATTTGGAAAACAATAATAGGTAAAAATGATAAGTTCAGCGTCCCCGAAAATATTGGAGCACCAATAAATACGCCTGCCGATGAGGTTTCACCCTTTATTCACCCCGATGGAAAAACACTATATTTCGCCAGTGACGGGCATCTGGGAATGGGTGGCAAAGACCTTTTTGTTAGCCGTTTGATGGACAACAGTCAATGGAGCGAACCCCAAAATTTGGGCTATCCCATAAATACCATTGCCGATGAGCTAAATCTGATTGTAAATGCAAGGGGAAATATTGCCTATTTTTCTTCTGATAAAGAGGGCGGTTTTGGTGGTTTGGACTTATACTGGTTTGAGCTGGACGAAAGTATTAGACCTCAGTCAGTTACATATTTAAAAGGAAATGTTTACGACGAAAATACTCGCAAGCCCATTGAAGCGATTGTTGAACTTTATGACCTATCCACAGGCGAGCTGTTTTCAAGCATAAAATCTGATATTGTTAATGGTGAGTTTTTGGTCTGCATTCCCACCAATAATAGCTATGCCCTGAATGTGAATAAAACTGGATACTTATTCTTTTCCGAAAATTTCGACCTCATTGGAGTTCACTCCGAAACAGAGCCATACCATAAGGATATACCTCTGAAAAATATAAATGTAGGCGAGATTGTGGTGCTTAAAAACGTCTTTTTTGATACCGATAAGTTTGACCTGAAATCTGAATCTATTTTGGAGTTAAACAAATTGGTTGATTTATTGAAGCAAAATAAATCAATTAAAATCGAAATTGGTGGACACACTGATAATCAAGGTTCTGTGGCTCATAATAAAACATTGTCGCTCAACAGAGCCAAAGCCGTTTATGAATATTTGATTTCTAAAAATATAGATAAATCCCGATTGACATATCAAGGCTATGGCGTTGAAAAACCCGTTGCCACCAACGATACACCCCAAGGTAGAACTTTGAATAGACGAACAGAATTTAAAATTATTGAATTGTAGAAAAAGAACTTGTCTCTTAAAAGCCAAACTGCTACGTTGCTTTTCCTGACTTCGACACTGGGACACCCTAATAATCTTTCCAGAAATTTTCATCAAAAAGTTTTGAAATAGATTTGTGTTTAGGGGTTAGTAGCATCGTTTTTGTCATTGTTTGCCCGCTTTTAGGT
>JAAYKF010000068.1 GCA_012522535.1 Bacteroidales bacterium | reverse complement strand
GTTAAAGTCATGGTAAACATTTTGTTATGAGTTTTGTTTAAAGAGCTACATATATAAATAAAGAAGTATTAATATTTAAAAATAAGATTATGAAAAGCGAAAAAACTAAAATTTTTTTGGTTGAAGATAATCAAAACTTACGTTTAGTTTTGAAAGATTATCTTGAGATGTTAAACTACGAAGTTACTGCCTGCAGCGATGGTGAAGAGGGTGCAAAAGTTTTTGGTAAAGACAAGTTTGACATGTGTATTCTTGATATTATGATGCCTGTTAAAGATGGTTTTACTTTGGCTCAAGAAATTCGTAATATCGATTCCAGTGTTCCAATTATTTTCCTTACAGCTCGCACCTTGAAAGAGGACAAAATTAAAGGATTTAAAATTGGTGCCGACGATTATATCACAAAACCATTTTCTACAGAAGAATTAAGTCTGCGTATTGAGGCTATTTTACGTAGAACTCAGTCGGTTAAAATTTCATCTATCCTTGGAAAACAAGAGTCTTTCCAAATTGGTATTTTTGATTTCAACTACAATGCTTTAACGCTTAAATCGCCCTCGATGAGTCGTAATTTAACCCGTAAAGAGGCTGATTTGCTTCGCCTATTAAGCATGCACAAAAACACTCTTATTCCAAGAGAAATTATTTTGAAATCTGTTTGGGGTGAAGATGATTACTTTATTGGAAGAAGTATGGATGTGTTTATCACCAAATTGAGAAAATATTTGAGAGAGGATCCAAATGTTGCTATTAAAAACGTTCACGGTTCAGGATTTAAACTTGAAGTTATTGAAGTTGACGAAGAGCCCGGCGTTGAAGAATAATACCGATTGGAAAAATATTATAACCCAATTTTATCTTCGATACATTGTTCTATATATTTAAACCATCGGCATTTACCATTGTAAAATAATAAAATTTTATTATTACAATTGGTATAATATTCAATTCTAAACCAAAAATGGCAGCCAACGGCTGCCATTTTTGGTTTATCTGATTAGTGAAACTGTTCCGTTTTCTGTTTTCACTTTGTTAGAGTTAAATATCTCTCTATATTCAATGGTCCAATAATAGGTCCCTTCGGCAGCATCATTGCCATTTATTTTGCCGTCCCAACCATCGACATAGCTGTTGGTTTCAAAAATTTTATTTCCCCATCTATTGTATATCACCATTTTGAAATCCTTAATGTTTTGAGCATCGGGAATAAATCTATCATTAAATCCATCTCCATTTGGGGTAAAAACATTGGGCATTGTCAAGTCCGGACAGCCTATAATATGTACAGTATCTGATACCATACAAAGCTCGTTTCCGTATTGCACCCAGTATGTGCCAGCTTCGCTAACCATAATTTGCTGAGTGCTTTCGCCTGTGCTCCACAAAAAACTAAAGTTGCCATTATTTTCGCCGGCGTCAAGACTAATGCTGCCTATTTCGCATATGTCGATGCTGTCACCCAGATAGATTGGAATTAAATCATATACAGAAATTTGTATGCTTGAGGTTGCACTGCAATTGTCGCTGTTGGTTACGGTAACAGAATAGAATCCTTCTTGATTTACATTTATAGAAGAGTTTGTAGAGCCATTGTTCCACAAATATGAAGCAAAACCCTCGCCCACAGAAAGGTTTATATTGAAATCACTATTGCAAATGCTTGTGTCATTACCCAAACTTATTTCAGGAATTTGACTAAAAATTACTTCTATTTCTCCAAGTCCAGTGCATCCAGTATTATCAGTAACTGTAACGCTGTAACTTCCTGATGTGCTGATGTTTATATTGCTTTCAACTTCACCTGTTGACCAAATGTAATCTTGAAAACTTTGACCTGCATCTAAATTCAGGGAATTTCCGCCGCATAGGGTGGTGTCGTTTCCAAGGGATATTGTGGGAGCGTCATAAAAACTGACTTCAACTGAGGTTTCGTAGCTGCAGTTATATTGATCGGTGGCTGTTACACTATATTCGCCACTATTTTGCACCTGAATAGATTGCTGGGTGGAGCTGTTGGACCACAGATAGCTTTCAAATCCATCTTGTGCAACAAGCTCAATGTTAGAGCCATAGCAGGCTGAGGTGTTGCCACTTATGCTGACTTCTTGTTGTGGTAGAATTGTAACATAAATAGAGTCGTGGTAATTTCCGCAATCGTTGCTAGCAGTAATTTTATACCACCCACTAATGCTGGCATTAATTGTTGGTGATGTACTCATATCGTGCCATAAATAGTTGTCGATGCTGGAATTGCTGGCATCAATTACATATGATTCTCCAAAGCACAATGTGGTGTCTGTGCCAATATTTGTGATGGGCATTTGACCAATATTTATGGTGATATCATCTGTATTGGTGCAGCCAAATTTATCGGTAACAGTAACGGTGTATGTTTCTGTATCACTGATGCTTAGGCTAATATCTTGAGTATTGCTTGGTGGGTTTGTATTCCAAATATATGATTCGCCTCCGCTGGCAGAAAGTGTTATTTGGTTGGTTCCGCATAGGGTGGTGTCGTTTCCGGCATCGGCTTGGGGTATGCTAACTGCCACCGTAACAGTGTCTATCCCAGGGCATAATGGCGAAAAGGCTATATCGTCCAAAGCAAAGTCGTTGCCCATCTCTGCAGTGTTCATATTTACAATACATATTGTGGCAAGGGTGTTTTCTTGTGAGTTCCAAATTTCGTAGAATTGGTTCCATTCGCAAAGTTCAGGCGAGGCATTAAAGGAGTTTCCAATCAATTCTCCGTTGATAGAAAATTGCAGTATGGCTAAGTTTGCAAGGTGCATAGATGCCAGCCATGCAGAAAATGCATAATCGGTATTTGGGACTACCTCTATGGTTTGGCACCAAACGCTAACTCCTGGGGTGCTTGCACCATTTACAACTAACATATCACCAGCATCTCCCGTGTGGTCAAGTCCGTTGCAATGCCACCAGTTTGAATTGGCATCGCCGGGGCAGTTGGTAATGGCATAACGTCCGTCGTCCATATCAACTCCGCCACCACCATAAATTGTATTGAAAAAAGTGTAATCGCTATAAAACCCCACATTGCCTTGCGAAAAGTCCCCATTTATAATTAAATTGTCCACAGGTGCCCTTGCATAAACAATGTAATCTGTAGTTTGAGTGGGCGATACATTTATATTAGACTCTGTGTTTGAGCCATTAATATTTACATTTGGCAACCATTCATAATAGACCCCTCCTGAGGCACTAATATTGGAGCTTTCGCCAATGCAAATGGTGTCGTTGGCACTAACACTTATAGGTGGCGAAGAAAATGTACTTTGTATCTGAAAATGTATTGTGTCTCTATTATTATTGTTGTCTGACGAGACTACATAATAATTGCCCGGACTTAGGGGAATGCTTACAGAGTCGCTACCTGTAATAATTTGCGACTGATCTACCGAAAACCAAGAGTAGGAATAGGGGGGTGTTCCGCCAAGGGCTAAAACTCTGGCTTGACCGTTGTTGGTGTTGCTACAAAGCTCATTGGTGAGCGATACAATTTGTGAGCGAAAAGTGGAGTTGTTGTTTATGCCTTCAACTTTCAAATTGTCGATGGCAAAGCCGGGGGTGTTGCGTGAGCTGCCCGAACTAAATCCAAATCTAATTATTAATGATTGAACATTTAATAATTCTGGAACTTGCTGAGAGGTGATGGAGATGCTTGTCCAAGAGCTGTTTTGATTATATTTTTCACGTGGGTTTGTAATGCTTGAAAAACTTTGACCACCATTGGTGCTAATTTGAATAAAGCCGTAGCTATTGGCATTGCCATTGCAAAGCCAATCGAAGCTGATAACCACTTCATCGTAGGCAATTGTGTTTATGGATGTACCCAATGTAGCATAAATAATTTCGTTGGGCGAAACAGGGTTGTAGCAGGCACAAGTGCCGCCATATGTGGGCAAACTCAATTCGTTGGAAACGTGTAAGTATCTGCCGCCACCGTTGTTGGGGGTGTTGCCCGTTAAAAGACCAGCACAGTTGTAGTCGCTATTTATAACCCATTTGTTTTTTATTGAACCTAAGGTCCAAAGGCTCGAACCGCTAAAATCGTCAAAATACAATGTGTGAGTAGTGCTTTGCGAAAAAAGACCCACAAAACTTAATAAAAATATTGTATTAAATAATAGCTTCTTGTCCATACTCACTAATTAAGACGACAATATAGTTCAAATAGTTGCATTTTAGTTACAATTACAAGTTCTTGAAAATTTTATTTCACTATTTGGGAACATCTCTTTTATGTTAACTTGCTGAAGCGGTGTCATATATATAACCCTCATATCAATCTCCTTTAGGCTGTTTTTTAGCTTAGACATCTCTTCAGGAAATTCAAAAACTAAATTGCTCCACATATCAAGATATTCAAGATTTATCAAGTTTCCCATGGATGGCGGAAAGTGAGTTAAAATGTTTTTGTAAATAATAAGTTTTTTCAAGTTGTATAGTTCACCAATTTCTTCCGAAATGAAAACAAGTCTATTGTCCGATAAATCAAGTATTTGTAGGGCTTCCAACTCGGCTATTTCTCTTGGAATTTCTTCAATTCTGTTTTTGCTTAAAACCAATTCATTAAGATTTTTAAGAAGATATACCTCTTGTGGAATTTTATTAAGTTTTTTCTTTCTAATATGCAGTCTATAAACCGATTCGGGGCTTTTTAGAGCCTCTTCCATGGATCGATAAATTTTTTCATTTTGCAATTGCTCCATAGGAATTAATTTTTGAGCATCCAATGTTTTAACTCCAAGTGCAAGGAGGAATAAAATAATAGAAAATATAATTTTTCGTTTCATTTAATCTTGTGATTTTAAAATGCTTAAAGCTTTTAATTTATCTTTTTCAATTTGTGCTTTCAATTCATCCAATGAGTTAAATTTTTGTTGGTCTCTAAGTTTTTCTACAAAAAATATTTCAATCTCTTTTTCGTAAATATCTTCATCAAAGTCGAAAATATGCACTTCGCCGTTTACGCTGTCGTCGTCAAAGCTTGGCTTTGTGCCAAAATTCATCACTCCCATATGTTTTTCATTGTCATATAAAACATAAACGGCATAAACGCCATAATATGGAGTGTTTACAATATCTTTAAAGTCGAAGTTGGCTGTTGGAAAATTTAATTTACGTCCAAGTTTTTTTCCATGTATTATTTTAACCTTCAAGGAAAAGTTCGTAGAGTTCTCAATTTCAAATAGTTTAGTGTCAATAAATTTCATAAAAACTCGCTTATACCAGTTTATATTTGTAGTATCTTTTGTTTTAGACTTCAAAGTTAAAAAAAATAGTCGCAAAATTTCTTGTTTATGTAGATTTATTTTATTTACTTTGGCTTCTAAATAATATAAACCTTTTAAATATATACTATGCAAAGTAAAGGAAAAATTGCTCAAATTATAGGTGCAGTAGTTGACATTTCTTTTGACGAAGGAGAGAGATTACCAAACATTTATGATGCTTTAGAGATACATCGTGCCAACGGTGAGGTTTTGGTTCTTGAGTGTCAGCAAGATATTGGAGAAAACACAGTTCGTGCCATTGCCATGGACAGTACTGATGGACTGGAAAGAGGTATGGAGGTAATTGCTACAGGAAGAGGAATTGCCATGCCAGTAGGCGAAAATATTAATGGACGTTTGTTCAACGTAATTGGTCAATCCATTGACGGAATGCCTCAGCCCAAAACAGAACAATCATACCCAATTCACCGCGACCCTCCCTTGTTTGAGGAGCTTTCTACATCTAAAGAGGTTTTATATACAGGAATTAAAGTAATCGACCTTATTGAGCCTTATATGAAAGGTGGAAAAATTGGTCTATTTGGTGGTGCTGGTGTTGGTAAAACAGTACTTATCATGGAGATGATTAATAATATAGCCAAGAGTTACTCAGGTATGTCAGTATTTGCTGGTGTTGGCGAGCGTACTCGTGAGGGTAACGACCTCCTTAGAGAGATGATTGAATCTGGAGTAATTAGATATGGTGATGCTTTTGAAAAATCTATGGAAGAAGGTAGCTGGGATTTGTCAAAAGTTGATGAAGAAGAACTTAAAAAGTCTCAAGCAACTTTGGTTTTTGGCCAAATGAATGAGCCTCCCGGAGCACGTGCTCGTGTTGCTCTTTCTGGATTGACTTTAGCAGAATATTACCGCGATGGCGACGAAAAATCAGGCGGACGTGATATACTTTTCTTTATTGATAATATTTTCCGTTTTACTCAAGCTGGTTCTGAAGTTTCGGCACTGCTTGGACGTATGCCTTCAGCTGTGGGATATCAGCCAACTTTGGCATCAGAAATGGGAATACTTCAAGAGAGAATTACATCCACAAAAAGAGGTTCAATTACATCGGTGCAAGCAATTTATGTGCCTGCCGACGACTTAACTGACCCCGCTCCAGCAACAGCTTTCTCGCATCTTGATGCTACAACAGTGTTGAGCCGTAAAATTTCTGAGTTGGGAATTTATCCAGCAGTTGACCCACTAGACTCAACTTCTAGAATTCTTACCCCAGACGTAGTTGGTGATGAGCATTACAGAACAGCACAAAGAGTTAAGGAAATTCTTCAAAGATATACTGAGCTGCAAGATATTATTGCAATTCTTGGTATGGACGAGCTTTCAGAAGAGGATAAACTTGTAGTTCACCGTGCACGTAGAGTACAGCGTTTCTTGTCGCAACCTTTCTTTGTGGCAGAACAATTTACAGGTTTACAAGGGGTTTTCGTGCCCATTGAAGATACTATCAAAGGATTTAATATGATTCTTGATGGTGAAGTGGACGAATATCCAGAAGCAGCATTCAACCTTGTGGGCTCCATTGAAGAAGCCATCGAAAAAGGTAAGAAAATGTTAGCACAAGCGCAAAATTAAAATAAGGAGATAATAAAATGTTATTAGAAGTTATCACTCCCGAAAAAACAATTTTTAACGGCGAAACTACACAAGTACAAATGCCTGGCATTGATGGCTTGTTCGGAGTGTTGCACAATCACGCACCAATGATTGCAGTTCTTGGAGCTGGAAAAATTAAAATAAAAGATGAAAATAATAAATTTCAATTTATTGAAATAAAAGGTGGTGTGGTAGAAGTGCTTGAAAATAAAATTATAGTATTAGCTGATTAATATCTATTAAAATAATAAACAACCAAAAAGAGTCTGAATTTTCAGACTCTTTTTGATTTATAAAAATTTATTTTATATCAGCTGTTATCCCAATCAGCATTGAAAGTGTGTAAAGCAGAAAACATTTGTCATACTGAGTAGTGAATGCAACGAGCGAGCATCAAAGCATAGACAAATGAGGAGAAAGGAAAAAAGGGAAAAGTTTGGAGAGTTTTGAGTTATTTTATACAGGTACTATTCTTTCAGACTCAAAGATATTCGCTTACGCTCAATATCCACATTGAGGACTTTTGCCGAAACACTTTCGTTGAGCGAAACTATTTCGTTGGGGTCTTTTACAAATCTATTTGCCAGTTCGCTAATATGAATAAATCCATTTTCATGAATACCAATATCCACAAAAACACCAAAAGCAGTAATATTGGTAACAATACCATTTATAGTTGAACCAACCTGCACATCTTCTATTTTACGAATGGAGTCGTCAAATTCAAATAATTCAAATTTCACCCTTGGATCGAGGCCGGGTTTAGCCAGCTCTTCAAGAATATCTTTCAGTGTAGGCAAACCGGTTTTGCTATCCACAAATTCTTCAATATTTATTTTAAGTCTTGCCTCTTCGTTGCTCATCAGCTCTTGGATGGTGGAATTTGTTTGCTTTGCCATCTTTTGGACAATATGATAGCTTTCGGGATGAACAGCACTTTTGTCGAGAGGGTTGTTTGATTCTCGAATGCGAAGAAATCCTGCCGATTGCTCAAAAGCTTTTGGACCAAATCGAGGGACTTTTTTCAAAGATTCTCTGTTTTCAAATGGACCATTTTCGTCTCTAAATTCAATGATATTTGATGCCAGACTTGGACCAATTCCCGATACATAGGAAAGTAACTCTTTGCTGGCGGTATTTAATTCCACACCCACTTTGTTTACACAATGCTCCACGGTTTCGCCCAAGCTCTCTTGAAGTTGAGTTTGATTTACATCGTGCTGATATTGCCCAACACCAATTGACTTTGGTTCTATTTTTACTAATTCGGCAAGTGGATCCATTAGCCGCCTGCCAATAGAAACAGCACCTCTAACAGTTACATCATAATTTGGAAATTCCTGACGAGCAACCGATGAAGCTGAATAAACCGATGCTCCACTTTCGTTAACTACAACGGCTATCACTTCTCTCTCGAATGATGTTTTTTTGATAAATGCTTCGGTTTCTCTTCCAGCGGTGCCATTGCCAATGGCTATTGCTTCAACTTTGTATGTGTTTACCAAACGAATCAGCTTGTTTCTTGCTGCGCTTGTCTCTTTTTGTGGTGGATGTGGATAAATTGTTTCGTTGTGAAGTAGTTTCCCTTGAGCACTTAAAATTACTACTTTACAGCCTGTTCTATATCCGGGGTCTATTGCCAAGACAACCTTTTCGCCCAAGGGTGGTACCAAGAGAAGTTGACGTAAGTTTTCGGAAAAAATCTCAATGGCTTTGGCATCAGCCATTTCTTTAAGATTTTGACGAATCTCATTTTCAATTGATGGCGAAATCAATCTTTTATAACTGTCGGCAATAGCCTTTTTTACTTCTATTGCAGCTTGGTTGTTTGATTTTGTAAATTTTTCTTCTAAAAAATTGATGCATTTGTCTTCTTCGGGTTCAATTTTAACCCTTAAAAAACCTTCATTCTCGGCTCTAAAAATAGCTAATATTCTATGTGAAGTTGATTTGGTAATGGGTTCACTAAAATCGAAATATGCACTATATTTTTCAGCTTCTTCTTTTTTAGTCTTCACCACATTACTGAAAATAGTGGCTTCATTTTGGAAAATATGTCTAATTCTTTTTCTTGAGTACTCATTCTCCGAAACCCATTCTGCAATTATGTCTCTTGCACCTTGCAGTGCCTCTTCTGTATCGTTTACGCCTTTTTCTTCGTCAATAAATCTTTCGGCGTAATCTTCTACACTGCCACTGTTTTGTGCCAAAATTATTTTTGCCAAAGGCTCAAGTCCCTTCTCTTTTGCCATTGTGGCTCTGGTTTTCCTTTTGGGCTTGTAGGGGAGATAAATATCTTCCAGCTCAAAAAGAGTTTGGGCATTTTCAATTTTTTCTTTCAGTTGTTCATCTAACTTGCCTTGTTCGTCGATGGTTTTCAAAACAAATTCTTTGCGAGTATCCAACTCTAGTAATTGTTTTTCTCTATCTCTAATTTTTTGGATTGAAACTTCGTCAAGCATTCCAGTCATCTCTTTTCTATATCTTGAGATAAAAGGAATTGTATTGCCAGAGTTAAGAAGGTTTAATGTATTAATAACCTGTTTCTCTTTGAGTTGCAACTCGCGGGCTATAATATTTGCATATATCATATTCTATTTTTTGCAAAAATAATATTATTGTTTCTTTTAAAAAATAGAGGGCTGAAATTTTACTAACAGCCCTCTGAAATTTATATTGTATTGCTATTATTTAGCTATGGTAAGTTTTTTCACAACAACTTTATCATCAAAAATAAAGTTTACAAAATATAGTCCATTGCTAATATTGCTAATATCTATTGTTGTACCACCAACACCCTCTTCGCTGTATATTTGTGAATGAACAAGTCTGCCGTTCATATCTAAAATGTTAATTTTAGTGTTTTTACGAGCTGCTTCTTCAAAGTTTATAAACACAATCTCTTGGGCAGGATTGGGGTATATATGTACTTCATTATTCAAGTCATTTTCATTTATATCGGTAGCACCTCCAATAAATAGATCATCCACGAAGAAGATGAAAGCATCGTCTGATACACAGTTTACACCAATATAAATATCTTGATTAACGTAGTTTGCTAATGAAAATTCTTTCAAAGTCCACGTTGTGGGAGCTTGTTGGTACGAAGCACCGGTTAGGAATGTGGTGAAATTTGAAGCTTGATTTCCAGTTGTGGATACACCAATTTTATATCTTTCTAAGCCATATTCATGTGTATATGAGCGTACCCAAACTTGGAATTTCCATGTGTTATTTAGAGGTCTAACCTTTGGTGAAATCAACCAATCGTTATTGGGAGGATTGGTAGCGGCGAAACTAGCACCTTGTTTTTGTCCACCATGGGGGTCGGCAC
>JAAYKF010000067.1 GCA_012522535.1 Bacteroidales bacterium | reverse complement strand
TGTAACCGACTCGGAAGGTAATGTGCAAGAATATTCAGCCGACAATATAATCATTGCCACTGGGGCTCGCTCAAGGGAGTTGCCCAATCTTCCACAAGATGGCGAAAAAATCATTGGCTATCGCCGTGCAATGGTTTTAAATAAACAACCCGAATCTATGGTTGTGGTAGGCTCTGGTGCCATTGGCTCTGAGTTTGCCTATTTCTACAACTCCATAGGTACAAAGGTAACTTTGGTGGAATTTATGCCTAGCATTGTCCCCAACGAAGATGAAGAGGTATCGAGACAATTGGAACGTTCCTTCAAGAAACAAAAAATGAAGGTTATGAAATCGGCATCAGTGGAATCGGTGGACACTTCTGGCGACAAATGTAAGGTCGTCATCAAAACCAAGAAAGGTGAAGAAATTGTTGAAGCCGACGTGGTGTTATCAGCTGTTGGAATTGTTAGCAATATTGAAAATATTGGTTTGGAAGAGGTGGGAATTGACATCGACAAAGGTAAAATTGTGGTTGACGATTTCTACAAAACTAATGTTGAAGGCTATTATGCCATTGGTGATGTGGTTCATGGACCATCGTTGGCACATGTTGCATCCCACGAAGCTATTATTTGTGTGGAAAAAATTGCTGGACACAATGTAGCACCTCTTGACTACAAAAATATTCCCGGCTGTACATACACATCGCCTGAAGTGGCATCTGTTGGACTAACAGAAAAGCAAGCCCTTGAAGCTGGTTATGAAATCAAAGTTGGGAAGTTTCCCTTTACAGCTTCTGGAAAAGCAACTGCCGGAGGTAATAAAGATGGATTTGTAAAAGTTATTTTTGATGCCAAATATGGCGAATGGCTTGGTTGCCACATGGTTGGAGACAATGTAACAGAAATGATATCAGAAGCTGTGGTGGCTCGAAAATTAGAAACTACTGGTCGTGAAATAATTGAAGCAATACATCCACACCCAACAATGTCGGAAGCAATTATGGAAGCTGTGGCTGCCGCATACGACGAATGTGTTCATTTATAAATAAATAAATAGAAGAAGGTGTCTTATAAAGTTAAAAGGTCGAACTGCTAACTTGTACGAAATTCGTATATATTTTCACCCTTTATGAGACACCTTTAGAATATAACAAAAGAGAGTCTTTTTAAGATAGACTCTTCTTAAAAAACTTATTTCATGAAACGTCAATTTTTGTTTTTGACACTTTTTGTTTTCCTTCTGGGCAAAGTTTTTTCGCAAGGATTTGAAGGCGGACTTTTGGTTGGACCCACCGCCACACAAGTTACTGGCGACATGCTTTCGGGTTACAACAAATTGGGTGCTATGGCTGGGGTTTTCACTCAGTTTGTCTTCGACGACAGAAACTCGCTAAGGATGGAGATGTACTACATACAAAAAGGTGCCAGAAGAGTGCCCAGCGAATATGACCCAAGAAAATTTCTTATTTCGCTACACTATGTAGAGGTCCCTTTTATTTATCAGTACAGATTTTATCATAAATTTTCAGCCCAGTTTGGTCTCTCTTTTGCATATCTTTTCAAAGCATACGAAAAAGACCTCTACGGCTTGGTTGACTCATATGGCAGGAAGCCTTTCAGAAATTTCGATTTTAGCGGACAAATTGGATTGAATTATCAATTAAGTGAGAAATTTCATTTGGGCGGCCGATTTTCCTACTCAGCACTTTTTATCCGCGAAAAGCCCGATTTCGAAAGTGTCGCTTTTCACAATATGAGGCAGTTCAACGATGTACTTCAACTTTCAGTCTCATATAGCTTTTAAAATGAAAGTAATTATTGGCATCACAGGTGCAAGTGGCTCAATTTATGCCCAAAGGCTAATAAATAAACTTATAAATTCTGGCAATAAAATTTCAGAAATAGCCTTGGTTATCTCGCCCAATGGCAAGCAAGTTTATGAGTATGAGGTTGGAGAATTTAAGTTTAAAAACGAAAAAATCAAGGAGCATAAATTCAACGATTTTTTCTCACCCATAGCTTCTGGCTCATCGAAATTTGATGCTATGGTTATTATCCCTTCCTCCATGGGAACACTTGCTAAGATTGCCAACGGCATAGCCGACAATGTATTGATTAGGGCTGCCGATGTTATGCTAAAGGAGCAAAGAAAGTTAATTATTGTAGCTCGCGAAACTCCACTTAATTTAATTCATATTGAAAACATGAAGAAAATTGTGCAAGCAGGTGGCATAGTTTTACCAGCTTCGCCCTCTTTTTACTCAAAACCAAAAAATATAGAAGAACTTGTTGACACTGTTTTAGATAGAATATTAGATATTCTAAAAATAGAAAATAAGAGTTTCAGGTGGGGAGAATAGTATTCTGCTTTTAGGCCCAAAAATGTTAAAATTATTTATTTGAAACAACATCTCACCTTATTTCACATTGACAGTCTCAAAAATTTTGTGTTTCTTTGCATAAATAATCCAAAGAATTTATTTAATGAAACAGATTTTCACAGCAATATCTTTGCTATTTTTATACTTTATACTCCTATCGCAAGTAAAAGCTCAAAACCCCAGATTGTCAGAAGCCGAAGCTCCCGACAGCACCTCTGCCCTTATAGATACCATTGATTATTACTCCAAAATTGCAGATGAATTGGATAGCATGTTAGGCTTATGGTATAGCAAAAACATCCCCTATGTTACACAGTATTACACCGACAAATCGGCTCCAACTTTTGATGATTCTGTCGATATGGACTCAGTTTATGCGGCTCGTTTGGCGGCAATTCCAAGCCTGATTCCACTAACATATAACCAAGATGTAAGGCGATATATAGAGATGTATGCTGTAAGAAAAAAAGCATTCTTTAGTAGAGTTTTAGGCCTGTCTAAAATATATTTCCCTCTTTTTGAAGAGGTTTTAGACAGATTGGACATGCCCTTAGAACTGAAAAATTTAGCAATAATTGAGTCGGCACTCAACCCCAATGCTGTTTCAAGGGCTGGTGCTACAGGTTTGTGGCAATTTATGCTCCCTACGGGTAAAATGTATGGCTTGGATGTGAACACCTTTATTGACGAAAGAAGAGATCCAGCAAAATCTACCGTTGCCGCTGCAATATATTTAAAAAGGCTACACCAAATATATGATGACTGGCAACTTGCATTGGCTGCCTACAATTGCGGACCCGGAAACGTCAACAAAGCCATTAGACGTGCCGGCGGAACGGGTAATTTTTGGGATATCTACAATTTCTTACCAAGAGAAACAAGGGGTTATATCCCAGCTTTTATAGCTGCAACATACACCGTACATTACTATAACGAACATAGCATAGTGCCCGTGAAACCAGAGTTTGACCTAATTTCAACAGATACCGTTATGATTCACAAGGAGTTGCACCTACAACAAGTTGCCGTTGTGATGGATATTCCTATCGAATTTTTGAAAAAGCTCAATCCTCAATATAAAAGAGATATAATACCTGCAAAAAGCTCCTGCTTTCCACTGGTTTTACCTCATCCCCACTCCATCAGGTTTGAAGAGATGAGAGACTCTATTCACAACTTTAATTATGACACATATTTGTCATCTTTTAAAGTTTTAAACTATGATGATGCCAAAGGTGGAACTACTACAAGTGTTGGTACAGCAAAAAACAATAGCGGCAAGAAGTATCACACAGTGCAGTCTGGAGAATCCTTGTCCATAATTGCACGTAAGCACAGAACAACTGTAAATGAAATAAAAAGATTGAACAACCTTAAATCAAACTTGATACATAAGGGGCAAAGATTGCATGTGGGCTACTTTCCTCCAGCAAAAAAAGAGGAGACTAAACCAGCTGAACCTGAGGTGAAATTTGATAGCACTGCACTTGACTCCAACGCCATAATACAAAAATTAGATAGTGCCAAATGCACAGCTGTTGACAGTGTTATGCAAAATACTACGACAGAAAACAGCAACACAAGGGTCGAAAATAAACCAAAAACAACTACACATAAGGTAGAAAAGGGTGATACCCTATGGAAAATTTCACAAAAATATGGGGTTACGGTGAAAGATTTGATGGAGCATAACGGACTTAAAGAAAATGAAAATATTTTAGTTGGTAGGGTATTAAAAATACCTCAATAAAGCTAAAATATAAACTTACAAAACAAAAATCCCACCCACATCAATCAGTGGAGAGTCTCCAAGTTCTAATATTTCAAGATTGTGAGAACTAATCAATTTTTTGAGTTTTTCGCCCTCACTATATCTTTCCAAAGAGCCTGCCACAACAAGCCTCCCATTGTTTTTATCCAGTCCTAAACAACCTCCTAAAAGACCATTTTTATAGCCTTCCAAAACAATATCTTCGCAAGAAAACAGAACAGATTCAATCTCTTCCGATTGAAGTTTTTTGTAAACTCCTGCATCTGAAGTTATTATAAAATCATCTGTTAGGGCAAAACTACTACATCTACAAAAACTCTGTTTAACCGAAATAACTCTTTGATAATCAGTCATTTCTAAAAACATAGTATCGCATGTTTTTGAATTGCAAAGGATAAAATTTTGAGTGATAATATTGTTATATCTTGCTACTTCCGGATAGGAAAAACCCACCTCATTTTCCCCGAAATTGAATTCTATTTTGTTAGTTTTCAATTGATTTAAAAAGTTTGAACTTATATTTGGTGCTATAATTAAGTGTTTTTCATTTTGACAAATAAAAATATCTGGATGCCCTTCCAAAGGCTTTTCTACCATGCCTTTTGCCGAAAACTCTATCACATTATAAAACTGTGAAAGCCTATCTTTATGCCCCTCGGGTAAACGAAAATCGCAAATGGCAATCATAACAAATATCTATATTTTTTCTATTACAAATTCACCCTTTATCAGGCTTTCGTCTAATTTTATAATTGCGTTAGGATAATTTTCTTTTAGCCAAATTTTATTACTGCTTTTGTGTCCAACAAAGGAGTTTATTTCAAATTTATTGGCTCTTATCAAAATGTTTTCTTCTTTATTGAAAGTTTTAAGTTTTTTTCCCAATCTATCTTTCCAAATTTGTGTCAAAACCAATTCATAAAACGAGGGATGGTAGGGTCCAGCAACCAGCTCATTTTCTGATGTATAAGCTTCGGAGGGATGCAAGCCAACTTTTAAAATTTTAATATTATTTTCTTTGAAAAAATGCACTAGTTTTGCCACCATTTCCACACTCTCTTCGATGCTCAAAGATTGAAACAACCCCCTTCGATAAAGCTCTTCTAAATGAGTATCTTTTAGTATAAGTACTGGATAAATTCGTGTTTCGGAAGCACCCAAATCCACAATATATTTGGCAGTTTGCATTAGCTTTTCGAAATTATCGCCGGGCAAACCCAACATCATCTGTAGGCCTAAAACATAGCCTTTTTCAAGAATTAATTTACTTGCTTCAACTGTTTCTATTGCTGTGTGTCCACGTCCAGCTTTTAACAAAACCTCATCATCCATAGATTGCATTCCCAACTCAATGTTTTTCACGCTAAAAGCTTTAATATAATTCAAACTATTTTCACTTATGGAGTCGGGTCGAGTGGAAAATCTAATTGAATTTACAAAACCAAAATCTATATACTCCTGAGCAACAGAGAGATAATCTTTCTGCTGACTTTGTGGAAGTCCCAAAAAATTGCCTCCAAAAAAGGCTATTTGTACTTCGGTTTCTTCTTTTTTTATGGTTTTCAGACGTAAGTCAATTGTATCTCTGACCTCTAATAATGTGGGATTTCCTTTTTTTCCAGTAATAGTTTTTTGGTTGCAAAAAATACAATCATTTGCACAGCCATATTGTGGTAAGAAAATTGGGATATTCACATGCTTTTTCATAGCATATTTTAGAGTGCTATTACACTCCTTCTTTCAGTCGCTCGGCATTTTCTGCCACCTGCAAAGCATTTATCAGCTCTTCAATATCACCTTCCATAAATCCTGAAAGATTGTGCATGGTGTAGCCAATTCTATGGTCGGTTACCCTACTTTGGGGATAGTTGTATGTGCGAATTTTTGCAGAACGGTCGCCTGTCGAAACCATTGTTTTTCGGGTCTTTGTTATTTCGTCTAAATATTTTTGATATTCAAGTTCGTAAATTCTCGTACGAAGTACCTTTAGGGCTTTTTCATAGTTTTTAATTTGTGATTTCTCATCTTGAATTGCAACTACAATTCCTGTGGGAACGTGCGTTAGCCTAACGGCTGAATATGTTGTATTGACCGATTGTCCACCTGGACCTGAGGAGCAATAGGTATCTTTTCTAATATCGCTATTTTTTAGCTCTACATCAAATTCATCAGCTTCGGGCAAAACCACCACCGATGCTGCCGAGGTGTGTACACGCCCTTGCGACTCGGTTTCAGGAACGCGCTGCACGCGATGCACTCCCGACTCATACTTTAAAATTCCATAAGCTTTTTCACCCACCACATTCAGAACTATCTCTTTATATCCGCCCATGGTGCCTTCGGTGCTACTTACCAATTCGAATTTCCAATTTTTGTTTTCGCAATATCTGGTGTACATTCTCAGGAGGTCGCCAGCAAAAATTGAAGCCTCATCACCACCGGCTCCAGCTCTAATTTCCAAAATAGCATTTTTACTATCTTGCGGATCTTGAGGCAATAATAGTATGCGAATTTCCTCTTCGAGTTCATCCTTTTTCTCTTGCATGGCATCTAACTCTTCTTTTGCCATTTCCCGAAAATCTTCATCTTTTTCTGTTGCCAGAATAGATTTTGCACTCTCTAAGTTCTCAAGCGTCGATTTATATTCTTTGTATGCATCAACAATGGGTTCAAGGTCTTTATACTCTTTATTTAGTCGAATATAATTTTTCATATCCGACATCAAATCGGGGTCAGTAAGTTTTTCAGTGATTTCTAACCACTTGTCGTGTATGGCTTTAAGCTTATCTAAATAATTCATATATATTGTATTGGAGTGCAAAATTACAAAATTCTGTGGAACTCACACTCTTTTATTTCAGCTTGGGCTTATTGATTTTCATATTTTAACACCTCATTTTCAAAAAACTCCAATTTAACACCTGCTTCTGCAAACATAGCTTCGGACTCGCTACCTGCATGATATTTCTTTTCACAAACCACACGTGTTATTCCACAATTTATAATCAGCATGGCACATGTTCGGCACGGTGTCATACGGCAATATAAGGTTGCTCCTTCGAGCGCTATTCCCAATTTTGCTGCCTGACAAATGGCATTTTGTTCGGCATGAACAGTGCGTACACAATGATTGGTAACGCTTCCATCTTCATGAACAGTCTTTTTGAATTGATGTCCAACATCATCGCAATGCGGCAGTCCTGTTGGTGATCCAACATAGCCTGAAACCAGAAGTTGCTTTCCTCGGGCTATAACACAGCCACTTCTGCCTCTGTCGCAAGTGGCACGCTTGGCAACCGTATTGGCTATTTCCATAAAATATTCGTCCCATGTGGGTCTTACATATTTTTCCATTTTTATATTTTAATTTCCAATAAAACTTCTTTAACTCTTTGATGCAAATCTTCTATACTTCCATCGTTATTAAACTTATAATCAGACAGTTCTATACATTTTTTTAAATTCTGATGATTGGGATTGTCGGAGCTCATTTCACGTTTTTCGTTTTCCAAAAACACCTCATAAGCTATGTGGTCTGTTTCAGAATTTCTTAAAACAATTCTGTCGTATCTAATTTTGGGGTCGGCATCCACCGAAAAGAGCATAAATTCACCTTTTTCTTTCAGAGAATAAACCTCTCCGGGCGTTCTAATACTCTCTATAATGGTGTTCTTTTTCGACTTCAATGCCTGCTCATAAAGGCAGTCTATGATATATGATGGCGAATATTTTTCGCGCAAGCTATTTGCCATTTCCACCATAGTATCACGATTTATCGCTCTGTTTTCTGCCGACAATTTATCTATTAAAAATTGGCGTACAGAGAGGTGTTGAAAATCGAAATTTGAAGTTATATAATCAACGATAGTGCCTTTGCCAGCACCAATTGTTCCAGTAATTCCAATAATAAACATAATAAAAATTTTGGCTAAGTTATGGAAAATTCGGGATAATATTGGGTTTTAGTCTTGATTTTCTGAAGAAAAAAAGATAAATTTGCTTTGCATCAAAAATCTAAATCATTTTCAATTTTAATATTTTTTATTTTATGGGATTTTTTACGAGTTTCAAGCGTTAAAAAATAAAAAAACAATTTGCAATTTTGGCATTTATAAGAATTTAATATTAGCTTTGTATCTTAAACTTAAAATTATGAATCTGAACAGTTTGAAAAAATTTACTGCTTGGGCACTAATTGGTTTAGTGGCTCTAATTGCGGTTATCAGCATTTTATCCATTTGGAATTTGATTGAAATAGATGGTTTAGTTAGAAGAACCATCGGCAGTTTTGTAATTATCTTTCTATCATCGGCTGTTATTCTTTTTATTATCAGCGTTTTCTACCCTGAAAACAAAAATAACAGGCACAATAACAACAATGATTTTACTAAATAAACAACAAATTTAACTATATGAAAAGAGTACTTGTAGCAACAGGCGGCGGCGACTGCCCTGGACTTAATGCCGTAATTCGTGGCATTGTAAAACGTGCATCATTGGAGAAAGATTGGGAGGTAATAGGCTCCATCGAGTCCTTTAATGGTGTAATGAACGAGCCTACAGAAATAGTTGTATTGGACGAAAAAACCGTAGAAGGCATTCACTATCAAGGTGGTACAATAATTGGCACTACAAATAAAGGTGGACCATTTGCTTGGCCCATAAAAGATATAAATGGAAATTGGACTACTGTTGACCGCTCCGATGAGATGATTAGAAAACTTCAATATTTGGGAGTTGATGCTGTTATAAACATTGGTGGAGACGGCTCTCAACGGTTCTCTCAAATGTTCTACGAGAAATGTTTGAATATTATTGGTGTTCCTAAAACCATCGACAACGATCTTTCTGCAACAGATGTAACCTTCGGTTTTCAAACTGCCGTGGAAGTAGCCACTGAAGCCGTTGATAAATTAGTTACCACCGCTGCCAGTCATAACCGTACTTTTATTTTGGAAGTGATGGGTCGAGATGCAGGTTGGATAGCTCTACATACTGCCATTGCTGGCGGTGCCGATATTTGCTTGATTCCTGAAATACCCTACGACATCAACAAGGTGAAAGAAAAAATAGAATCTAAATATCATAAAGGACGTGGCTCATGTGGAATAATTATTGCTGAGGGTGCAAAACCCATTGGAGGTGATGTTATCGCCCGCCAATCCACAGAAGTTGGATATAACCATGTTCGTCTTGGAGGCGTTGGAGAGCAGCTTAATCAGGAATTGAAAGATGCTGGCTGGACTCAAGGAATTAGAGTTACAGTACTTGGACACCTGCAAAGAGGTGGAGTACCAACAGCTTATGACAGAGTTTTGGCAACACAGTTTGGAGTAAAAGCCTTTGAACTTGTACTTGAAGAAAAATTTGGTTCAATGGTGGCATACAAACACCCTGATATTATTTCTGTACCACTAACCGAAGCTATTAAAAAGCCAAAACTAGTTAGACCTACAAGCGATGCCGTTCACGCTGCTCGTGGTGTGGGAATCTGCTTTGGCGACTAAAAACAAAAGAGTATGAAAGTTGGAGATAAGACATATAGAACAGTTGATTTTGATAATGGCACTATATTTTTAATAGACCAAAATGCTTTGCCATTCAAATTTAGGATTATTCGCTCCAACACATACCTAGAAACTTGTCATCACATAAAAACTATGACTGTTAGAGGTGCTGGTGCCATAGGGGCTACGGCGGGTTTTGCCATGGCACAAGCTGCTTTGCAGGCACCTCAGCAATCCTATTTAGAATTTATAAACGAAGCTAAAAAGCAAATTGCAGCCACACGTCCTACGGCTCAAAATCTATTTTATGCTCTGGAAAAGACCTATAATTCTGCTCTAATTTCACCCCAAGAAGCTGTAAAAACTGCTGTGGAAATTGCTGATAATGATGCCAATCAGTGTCAAAAAATTGGAATGTTTGGGCAAGAACTAATAAGTACTGGATGCAATATCCTAACGCACTGCAACGCTGGCTGGCTTGCCTTTGTGGACTATGGCAGTGCCCTTTCACCTATCTATTTAGCCAACAGAAACAACAAACAAATTCACGTTTGGGTGGACGAAACTCGCCCCCGTGGACAAGGTGCCCGACTTACATCTTGGGAGCTGATGAACGAAAATGTTCCTCACACAATTATTGCCGACAATAGTTCCGCATTTTTGATGCAACAAGGCAAGGTAAATATGGTTATCGTGGGAGCCGACAGAATTGCAGCCAATGGCGATACAGCTAATAAAATTGGCACTCTGGAAAAAGCCATTGCAGCCAAATACTACAACATTCCTTTTTATGTGGCAGCACCATCTTCCACCTTCGACATAGAGTGCAAAAATGGTGAAGATATAAATATCGAATACAGAGACCCTGAGGAAGTCCTTTATACTCACGGACTTAGCCACAATAGAAACCCTGCAAGGGTGCTATCGTCAAACCCCGGAGCTAAAGCCTTAAATCCAGCTTTCGACGTAACTCCAGCAGAATTGATAAGTGGTTTTATCACCGAAAAAGGCATCATAAACCCCGATAGAACAAGCATTGGTATTCTAAAAATCAGTCAGTAATGGAAATTTACGAAGGTGTGAAATTTACCACAGAATTTCTTTCCAACAACTCTCCCAAAATCAGCCCCAATATGGAAGAGCTAATCCATTGGAGCAAAAAATTTCACGAAAAAAACTTATGTCCCGACACTCCCCAAGGCTCTGGCGGAAATATGAGTTATAGATTAAATCCTTCTAAAGATGATTTCGTAATCACTGGAACTCAAACCAAAATGAAAGATAAATTAAGACCCGAAGATTTTGTTCTGGTAAAAAATGTCGATTTGGAGAAAAAAACTGTTTCAGTTTCGGGTAAAATCGAACCCTCTTCCGAAAGCATAATGCACTATCTGACTTACAATAGATGCCCAGATATTAACGCTATTTTTCACGGACATTCCGACATAATTTTAAAAAAAGCAAAAGAATTATCACTCCCTCACACCGAAATTGAATTGCCTTATGGTAGCTTGGAATTAGCACAAGCAGCTACAAAGTTAGCATTGAAACATAAGTTTTTTATTTTAAAAAACCATGGATTTATCGCCATCGGAAAAACTCAAGATAGAGCTGCCTACGAAGCTCTGAAATTTGTGTAAATTGTCCTTAGAATAAAAAACACACATTTTTAGTTACACAAAATGAAATTTAAAACAATTATTTTAATTCACTATTGTCCGATAAAAATATTTTAAAAGTAAGGGAGTGATTTTTAATCGACTCCCATTACTTTTTATTGTAGCTTTGTATCTCTCAAAATAACAATCTACAATGAGCAAAAATACACATTTTTTT
>JAAYKF010000066.1 GCA_012522535.1 Bacteroidales bacterium | reverse complement strand
TTGATTGATGAGAAAATAAAAGATGTTTCAATTTCTAATAAATTACAGTTAGAAAAATACAGAAAACATATTGAATTATTATTGAGCGAGGGAACGGAATCCGATAAACAGGAGCGATCCGAATCAAAGAATAAAAAAGGACGTAAAAAAGTAGAAGTAAAAAACGTAAAAGATTATCTAGCTTTTAATGATATGAATAAAGCTAAATTCATTGATTTACTCAAAAAAGAATATTCAAATTGTGAACCAAAAACGATGAATCACTTGATATTAGTGTTACTTGAAAAAGCATATTTAAAAAAGGTTACTAATAAAGAGCTAAAGGAATCATTTTGTAAAATTCTCAATGTGGAACAATCACAAGCAAATTTTAATAGATGCATGAGTGGAAGCAGTATTGATAAATCGCTAAAAAAATCAATAGAAAAGACCGTTTTAAACTTGATTTTTGATAATTCGATTGTTTAAAGTTGTTTGAACAATTAAGGCAATTTTAAACAACTGAAAACCAATCATTTAGATTGTAAAAAACAATGACATTTGTTCCATAATAATTTTATTAAATATAAAAAATATGGAAAATGTTATTTTAACACCAATTCACCCACAGGCTTTAATTGATAAGATTGTGGAACAAGTTACTTCCAAAGTACTGGAAGCAATCAATCACGAATCCGCACCCGTGGAAACCTCATCTAAGAATCCGTTTGATGACTACATTCTAAGAAGTGAGATTGTAGGAACTGGGAAATTTATAAGCGATGCTACAGCGTGGAAATGGGAAAAGAAAGGGAAAATTCAATCCTATGGAATCGGAGGAAAACGCTACTACAAGCGTGCTGATGTAGAACAATTATTCACTAAAGTAAAAAAGGCTTAAATCATGGAAAATATACACGATAAAAGCCTTCAAGTATCTTTGAATGAGGTACAAGGCAAAGATAACGAAAATATCACTATAAACCCCGATTTTAGCGACTTAATTAATCCGAATAGTCAAGAACCTACAATTTCAGTAGATGACATTAAAAAGGAAGCTGAACGACTTAAAAACAAACTATCTGAATCCATTGACCACAACGAAATATTGACAAGGTTGTTAGATGAAATTCAGGAAGTGGACTTCAAAGAAGAAGCGTTCCCAAAAGTTAAGAGATTAAGGGAGCAACTCGAAAAACTCAATCCAAATAGTGATGAATATAAAGAAATTCAAAGTGAAATTGACGGGTGCAAGCTGAATCAAAAACATTATCTAATTATTTCCATTGAGGAAATTCTAAAAACAGCAACCAATAATAAATGGAGTTTGTCAAAGAAACATGACTTTGTTTATATTTATAATGGTTGCTACTGGAGTGAAGTAGAGAAAGACGATTTAAAGAAGTTTTTAGGAGAAGCAAGCGAGAAGTTAAGCGTTCCAAAGTTTGACGCTCGATATTTTAATTTTAGAGATAATTTATTAAAGCAATTCCAAACAACGGCATATTTACCAACACCTGAAAATGATTTGAACAAAGTCTTTATAAACCTGAAAAATGGCACTTTTGAAATTAACGGAGAAAACCAAAATTTGCGACCATTTGATAAAAATGATTTTATCACTTATCAATTACCTTTTGAATACAATCCTGATGCAACTTGTCCGAAATGGCAAAAGTTTTTAAATGAGGTGCTTCCTGATGAAAAACTTCAAATGGTATTGGCTGAATATTTAGGATATGTTTTTATAAGGAATGGAAGTTCAATTCTCAAAGAAGAAACAGCACTTATTTTATATGGTACTGGAGCGAATGGGAAAAGCGTAGTTTTTGAGGTGGTCAATTCGATGTTAGGAAATGAAAATGTAAGTAGTTATTCACTGCAAGATTTGACTAATGAAAATGGATATTTCAGGGCAAAAATTGCGAATAAACTGGTAAATTATGCAAGTGAGATTAACGACAAATTAGAATCAAATGTTTTTAAACAGTTGACAAGTGGTGAACCTGTTTCCGCTCGTTTACCGTATGGAGAACCGTTCACACTTCGACAATATGCAAAACTTATATTCAACTCAAATGAACTTCCTAAAAACGTAGAACATACAAACGCTTTTTTTAGACGTTTTTTAATTGTTCCCTTTGAAGTGACCATTCCCGAAGAAAAGCAGGATAAAAACCTACATACAAAGATTATCGAAAGCGAATTATCTGGAATTTTCAACTGGACTTTGTCAGGACTTAATAGGCTACTGAAACAAAAACGATTTACCGAAAGCGAGAAAGTTAAGGAAGCCGTCAATCAATATAGAACGGAAAGCGACAGCGTTTTGATGTTTTTGAATGAACGGAATTATAAAAAGGGTACTACTGGAAACTTTAAGGCGTACGGAGATTTTTATAATGAATATAGGGAATTTTGTTCTGATGACGGAATGATACCCGTGAAGAAAAGCAATTTCAAAAAACGATTAGAAGCGAATCAATTTCAATTTGACAGGCAGGCAGGAACAGGGCAAAATATTGTTTTTGTCAATTAAAAAAGAAGTTGTTAGAGCTTCACAAATTTCACATTTTTCACAGCTATTTTATAACTCTTTGAATATCAATGTTTTATATTTTGGTTGTGAATTTTGTGAAAAAAGTGAAAGCAAAACAAAACATTTATTTTTTTACAAAATACCGATAGAGTTATGAAAGATTATAGATATAGTTTAGAAAAAGGAAGTAAGAAACATATTTGCCCAAGTTGTCAGAAAAAAAGATTTGTTCGATATGTAGATAAAACAACTGGTAACTATTTACCTGATGAATTTGGGAGGTGCGACCGAGAAGATGAATGTAATTATCATTTGAACCCTTATTCAAGTGGTTACGCCAAGATGATTTGGGAGCAAGAAAACGGAGGACGTTCAACTGGTTATTATCAAAAGCCGATTATAAAGAAACTGGAGCAACTTCCACCACCTGAAAGATTTTATTTTGACTTTGATACATTCGCAAAAACTTTGAACGGTTACGATAAGAATATTTTCATTCAAAATTTATTGAAAAATGTTTCTTATCCGTTTCCACTCGATGAGATTACAAGAGTTATTGAATCATACAGATTAGGAACAATTACAGACAACTACATGATTGGAGCGATAACCTTTCCATTTATCGACTATAAGCAAAGAATAAACGCCGTTCAAGTGAAACTATTTGACAAAGATAATCACACCACAAAAACGAATTATTTACACTCGATAATTAGCAATTTCAATAAAAGAAAAAACGTTTCCAATCCTGAATGGTTATCTAAGTATGAAAGTCAGGAGAAGAAAATAAATTGCCTATTTGGTGAACACCTATTGAAAGACAATCCTACCGCCTTAATTGGATTGGTAGAAGCACCAAAAACCGCCGTATATTGTTCGCTATACTTCAAGAATTTTGAGCCGTTTGAAAATATGATTTGGTTATCCGTAGGAGCAAAAGGCTATCTAAAATTTGATATAATTAAGGTGCTAAAAGGCAGGACAATTTATGTTTTTCCTGATCTATCAAAAGATGGTGCAACCTTTAACGAATGGAATAAAAAAACAACTGAATTTGAAAGTAAGTTGTCAGGAACAAGATTTGTTTATTCTGATATACTGGAGCGCATGGGAACGACGGAACAGAAAAACAAAGGTTTGGATATTGCTGATATTTTAATCCAACACGATTGGAGAAAATTCAAAAGCGTTACACCTTATCACGAACCAACCACACCGCCACAAATTGCCGTTGTCGAACCGAAAGTGGAAACGCAAGCAATCCACCCACCCAAGGAAAAAGAACCGTTAATCGTTATCGAAATAGATTATTCAGATTTACCATTTTTTGACGATGCACCAACGCCAATAATTAAAAACGAATTTGACTACACAAAGGAAATTGAGGAGGTTAAACAATTCTTTGAGAATACAGAACTTCCAAAAGAACCAATTAAATTAGATGTTTGCACGACTGTAATGGACTGTAAAAAGGCTTATTTAAGTCATATTCCAATTGTTGAGAATTATAATGGCAAACCTATTGCAAAGCCTTATTTAGATAGGTTGTTGAATTTAAAGAAATGGATTAAATCTAACAATCAAAATAAATGGTTATCACTCGATGAATTAAAAGCGATATTCAAACCTTATTCAAATTATTATCCTGATGAGATACTGGAGCATATTAACAGGGAGCAATTAAAAGAACTGAAAAAAGATAATTTCTTTTCTTTTGATAAGAATGTAGGAGTTTATTTTTTGAGCAATTCCACGCCTTTTTAAATAAAATACTTCGGTTTACTTCTGATAGTTACATTATGCACGCATAGTAATTTTTAGTATATTTGTATCTAAAGTAGTTAAAAGTAGATTTGATTATGGCAAATTTGACAGGTAAGAAATTCGGAGGGAGAAAGAAAGGCACACCTAACAAGGTTACTGATAAAGTTAGAAGTCAGTTTGAGAAATTACTATCCAAAAATTTAAAGACGTTGCAAGATGACATTGAAGCCCTCGAACCAAAAGACAGGATAAAAGTAATGTTAGAACTCGCAAAGTTTGTCGTTCCTCAAATAAAAGCGTTGGAAGTGGATTTTAACGATACCACGCAGGAGGTTAAACCAATTGAGATTAAAATAATTGAACCTATCTATAAGACGGAGACGAAATAATTTGATTATCTTTGTATCGTTATCATTCCATAATGGTAATATTTAGAATTTAAAAAGGGAGCTGAAATATGTTCCCTTTTTTGCTATCTAATGGCTACTTGTTCATTTTTTGTTCATTTTAGAGTATAAAAAAACCGCAATCAATTGTACTTCAATCAATTACGGTTTTATTTAGTGACCCCGTCAGGATTCAAACCTGAAACCTTCTGATCCGTAGTCAGATGCTCTATTCAATTGAGATACGGAGCAAAATTGAGAGTGCAAATATACAAAGAAATAATTGAATACAAATCTTTATTACGAAAAAACAAAAAATATCATATATTTGTAAATCATAATAAAAACTTTTAGATGAGAAAATGTTTTTTATCAGTGATTTTTTTGACAATCTTAGCAAGTCTTTCTGCTTCTTCCGAAGATAGTTGCAATTTAGTGCTTTTTGATATTCAAGAACCTAATTTTGCTCTTAATAAAAAACCAGACTACGAAATAAAGGGTATTGAGGTTATAGGGAATTTTGGAGCCTATTATGCTGACAAACAGCATGCCGCCTTTTATAATGGCATGCCAAGCAATATTAATAATATAAACTATGTTTTTGATAATTACTATTGGAGAGAGCAGATAAAAGAGTTAATGCGTTCTAACCTAAATAGGGACTCAGTTCTGTTGTCGCCCGACAGCTATCCCGAAAATATGAAATACACCTTGGCTATGTATGTAGGCTTTGGCGTTCGGTACAATTACTCTTCGGCATGGGCTTTAAATATACAATTTAATGTGTGTAAATTAACGGCGAAAGATGTTTTTACATTGCAAGTTTTTCCAGCTTTCGACAATGAGTCAAAAAGCTATGTTAATTATGGAGTTTTTGGTAAAGAATCGCGTACAATAATAGATATAGGTGCCGTAAAAACTTTCAGAACTAAGGAGCATATTCGTCCAATTTTAGAATTTGGAGCAAGTTTTAACAATACATTAGTAAAAGAAAATTTTATAGTGGTTGAAGATCAAAAATTCAATATAATTGATATTTATGCTGGCAGAAATTATATCCCTAATTCCAATGTTCAGGAGTACGAAATGCGTCAGGGTGGATTGGGAGTTGGACTCTATGTAGGTGGCGGTGTTAAGTGGATGTTCAACCAATTTCTCTCCTTAGAAACAACACTCACAGTTTATTCAAGCATGATAAATCTTGAAAATTATGCTGGCATGGGATTGCATTTTGCACCAATGTTTAGAATTGTTGCCAGTCCAGCTTTATTTATAAATAACGACTAAAATAATTTAGAAAATATATCATGAAATTTGCTATATCCAATATATTGTATTAATTTTGTAGCATCTTTACTTAGAATCCAGATATTTCTTTTATTATAATAAGAGTTTTTTCCCTAAACTTAAAATTCATTTAGGTTTGAATCAAAAGATTAATCAACTAATACATTTATGTACACAAAAGACACACTAAACAGCATGCTTGTTGGCGAGCTTAGAGAAATAGCCACAGGCTTAAAGATTGAAAAAGTCCAAAAACTTACAAAGCTAGATCTGATATATAAAATTCTTGACCACCAAGCTTTAAATCCCGTTAAAACAAATAACACACATAATAATGCAGACACTGCGAGACCTGCAAGGAAAAGAATATCTAACAAACAGCCCGTAGCAAGTTCTAATGTTGAAAATATAGATAGAAACACAGAGCAAAAAGAGAGTGCCGAAACTCAGGCTACCACGGCAAAAGAAATTGAGCCAGAAAAACCAGTTACAGCCGAGAGAGCCCCCAAGTCTGAACCAAAACAAGCTAGAAGAACTAATAATCCTCAAAATAGAAACACTAAAACTCAGCCCAAAAATCATAACGAGAAAAAAGCTATTGCAAAAGAAGATAAGGTAAAGCCAAACATCGCTGATTTTGATATTTTGGATGACAATGTGGAAATTCCAGTGGAAAAAGAGATTGTAATTCCCGATATACTGCATGATTTAGATGATGATTTTAATGTGGATAGCGTGGCAGTAGTAGCACCAGTGGCTGAAGAAAAGCAAAAGCCAGTTGAAGAGAAAAAAACAAATACTGAAACAGCCACAGTAGATGTAACTTTAGAGTATGATGATGCTATTGTTAGCGAAGGCGTTTTAGAAATTGTAAATGATGGATATGGATTTTTGCGTTCATCAGATTACAATTATCTAAATTCCCCCGATGATATTTATGTTTCACACTCGCAGGTAAAATTGTTTGGACTAAAAACAGGTGATACCGTCCGTGGAACCATCCGTCCACCCAAAGAGGGCGAAAAATATTTTCCGCTGGTAAAAGTTGAAGCCATCAACGGAAGAAAACCCGAAGAGATTAGAGATAGAATTCCTTTCGACTTCCTAACTCCACTTTTCCCCGATGAGAAACTTAGACTTACCGGACATAAAGAGGAATCAATGTCCACCAGAATTATAGATCTGTTTTCTCCCATAGGAAAGGGTCAGCGTGGATTAATCGTTGCACAGCCCAAAACAGGGAAAACTGTTTTACTAAAAGAGGTAGCCAATGCCATAGCAGCAAATCATCCAGAGGTTTATTTAATTGTCCTCCTCATCGACGAACGTCCAGAAGAGGTTACAGATATGGAGCGTAGTGTTAAGGCCGAAGTTGTTGCGTCAACCTTCGATGAGCCCGCCGACAGACACGTTCGCATTGCTAGTATAGTTTTAGAAAAAGCAAAACGAATGGTAGAATCGGGACACGATGTTTGTATTTTGTTAGACTCAATCACACGTCTTGCAAGGGCATATAACACTGTTTCGCCAGCTTCTGGAAAGGTTCTTTCTGGTGGAGTTGAAGCCAATGCTTTGCAAAAACCAAAAAGGTTTTTTGGAGCAGCCCGTAAAATTGAAGATGGTGGTTCACTAACAATTATTGCCACAGCACTGATAGACACTGGTTCCAAGATGGATGAAGTGATTTTTGAAGAGTTTAAAGGAACTGGTAACATGGAACTACAATTGGATAGAAGAATTTCCAATAAACGCATATATCCAGCAGTAGATATTGTTTCATCAAGCACTCGTAGAGATGATTTATTGCACTCTCGTGAAACCCTACAAAGATTGTGGATACTCCGAAATCACTTAGCCGATATGAACACCGTTGAGGCAATGGAGTTTATCAAAGATAAGATGAAATTTACAAAAGATAATGAAGAGTTTTTGATTTCCATGAATGGATAGTGGAGTAAAACTTCATAAATTGAGTCAAAAATTGTAATTTTGCACTAAATATTTTTAATATATTCTATTATGAAAGATTATAAAATTGCAGATATTTCTTTAGCCGAGTGGGGTAGAAAAGAGATTGAAATAGCAGAAAAAGAGATGCCAGGTTTGGTCTCACTACGTGAGAAATATGGTAAAGAGCAACCATTAAAAGGCAAGCGAATTACTGGTTCGTTGCATATGACCATACAAACAGCCGTTTTAATTGAAACATTAGTTGCATTGGGAGCTGATGTTCGTTGGGCAAGTTGTAATATTTATTCAACTCAAGACCACGCAGCAGCAGCAATTGCAGCAGCAGGAATACCTGTTTTTGCATGGAAGGGCGAAACTCTGGAAGAGTACTGGTGGTGTACCGATCAAGCTTTGAAGTTTCCCAACGGGAAAGGACCAAATACAATTGTTGACGATGGCGGCGATGCCACACTTTTGGTGCATTTGGGACATAAGGCAGAAAAAGATGCATCGGTTTTAGACAAAAAAGCATCTTCAAGAGAAGAGCAAGTTATATTTGATACCTTAAAAAGAATCTTGGCAGAAGATCCACAACGTTGGCACAACACTGTGGCAGAACTGAAAGGAATTTCGGAAGAAACAACAACTGGTGTACATCGCCTATACCAAATGATGGACAAAGGTGAACTTTTGGTGCCAGCCATTAATGTGAACGACTCCGTTACTAAATCGAAATTTGACAATCTTTACGGTTGTCGCGAATCATTGGCTGATGGTATTAAACGTGCCACAGACGTAATGATTGCCGGAAAAGTGGTAGTAGTACTTGGATATGGTGATGTTGGTAAAGGTTGTGCACACTCAATGCGTTCCTACGGAGCAAGAGTTTTAGTAACTGAAATTGACCCAATTTGTGCCCTACAAGCAGCCATGGAAGGTTTTGAAGTTACAACAACAGAAGAAGCCTTAGCCGAAGGAAATATTTTTGTTACAACAACAGGAAACAAAGATGTGATCACTGTTGAACATATGTCAAAAATGAACGACCAAGCCATAGTTTGCAATATCGGACACTTCGACAACGAAATCCAAGTTGATTTATTAGAAGAGTTCCCCGGAATTGTGAAAAGAAATATCAAACCACAAGTTGACGAATATTTCTTTCCCCAAGGACATTCAATTTTCCTTCTTGCCGAAGGACGACTTGTTAACCTTGGTTGTGCAACCGGACACCCATCTTTTGTTATGAGCAATTCGTTTACCAATCAAACATTAGCTCAAATTGATTTGTACGAAAACGATTACGAAATAGGAGTTTATCGTTTACCCAAAAAACTAGACGAAGAGGTTGCTCGTTTACATCTTGAAAAAATTGGCGTGAAACTGACAAAACTTTCGCAAGAGCAAGCCGACTATATTGGAGTACCCGTTGAAGGTCCCTACAAACCCGAACATTATAGATACTAAATATTACTATGGAAACTCCTTTTTAAAAGAAGTTTCTGTTTTATGATTAAAAACAGACAAACAAAATGAAAACAGTAGTTAGCGGCATTAGACCAACTGGAAATATTCACTTAGGAAACTATTTTGGTGCGATTGTAAATTTTGTAAAAATGCAAAACGACTATAAAAGTTATTTCTTTATAGCCGACTATCACTCGCTCACAACGCACCCTACACCCGAAGACTTAAACTCAAATGTAAAAAAAGTACTTGTTAACTATTTAGCGTCAGGTATTGACCCCCAAAAGGCAATTATATATCGACAAAGTGATGTGCCAGAAACAGCCGAACTTTATCTGTTTTTAAACATGATAGCCTATATGGGCGAATTGCAAAAAGTTGCATCTTTCAAAGAAAAAGTTAGAAGTAATCCCAATAACGTTAATGCCGGATTGCTTACCTATCCAACCCTCATGGCAGCTGATATAATTATTCACAAAGCCCATATGGTTCCCGTTGGAAAAGACCAAGAACAGCATTTGGAAATGACCCGCGATTATGTTTCCAGATTTAATCATATGTATAAAACTGATTATTTTCCAGAGCCAGTAGCTTTTAATTTTTCGCAAGATTTAGTAAAAGTACCTGGACTTGATGGAAGTACAAAAATGTCCAAATCTTCCAGCGAAAATAATTGCATCTATCTCTCTGATGAACCCTCTGTTATAAAGAAAAAAATAATGAGGGCTGTTTCCGACTCTGGTCCCACCGAGCCAAATCAGCCCAAAGCAGTACCAATCCAAAATTTATTCCAGTTGATGAGTATAGTCTCTTCTGACGAAATAATAGAATATTTTGAAGACCAATATAATAATTGTAATATCCGTTATGGAGATATGAAAAAACAAATTGCAGAAGATATGATAACATTTTGTGCACCTTTCAGAGAGAGAATATTAGAATTGGAAAACGACAACGAATATTTGCAAAAAGTTCTGAAAGAGGGAGCCGAACAAGCTCGTGAAAGTGCTTCCCAAACGCTGAAAGAGGTGAGAGAGATTATTGGTTTTCGTGCATTTTAGTATAGTTGATGATAGAAAAAAGTGAATTTTTAAATACGGTCGAAAAAGTTGTTCTCGTGGCAGTTTCATTGCCTCGTGTGGGAGTTGATAAAACCAAAGAATACCTTGAGGAACTCTCATTTCTTGTAGAAACAGCAGGCGGTCTGCCTGACAAGCATTTTGTGCAAAATATGCAAAATCCCGACCCAAAGTTTTATGTCGGTTCAGGAAAGCTTGAAGAAATACGCCAATATGTTGAAGATAATGAAATTGAAGTTGTAGTTTTCGACGATGAATTATCGCCTTCGCAAACAAGAAATATTGAGAAAATAATTCCAAAAAGAATAATAGACAGAACACGTCTGATTTTAGACATTTTCTCCAGCAGAGCCCAGACTTCATATGCCAAAACTCAAGTTGAACTTGCTCAGTATCAGTATCTTTTGCCCAGACTAACGCGAATGTGGACGCATTTAGAAAAACAACGTGGAGGTATTGGAATGCGCGGACCTGGCGAAAAAGAAATTGAAACTGATAGGCGAATTGTCCGTGATAGGATAGCATTTTTGAAAAAGAAACTATTGGATATTGATAAACAAAAAAATACTCAAAGACGCAATAGAGGAAGCTTTGTTAGAGTCTCTTTGGTGGGATATACAAATGTGGGAAAATCAACTTTGATGAACCTACTTAGCAAATCTGATGTATTTGCAGAAAACAAGCTTTTTGCAACATTAGATACCACTGTTAGAAAAGTTGTCATCGACACCCTGCCTTTCCTTTTGTCCGATACAGTTGGGTTTATACGCAAACTGCCTCACGGATTAATCGAATCATTCAAATCAACATTAGATGAAATTAGAGAATCCGATATCGTACTTCATGTTGTTGATATTAGTCATCCAGAATTTGAGGAGCAAATTGATGTTGTTAATGAAACACTTTCCGAGATTGGAGCTTCACAAATAAAATCTATATTGATTTTTAATAAAATTGATAACTATACTTATGTGGAAAAGGATGAAGACGATTTGACAGAAATGACAAGGGAAAACATATCTTTAGATGATCTAAAGAATACATGGTTTGCCAAATCGAAGACTAATACAATCTTTATATCTGCCAAAACAAAAGAAAACTTAGACGAATTACGTCAGCTGTTGTATAAAGAAATTAGAAATATTCACAATACAATTTATCCCTACAACAGAGTGCCTTAGAGAATGATACTATTATAAACCAAAAAAGCTGTCCCATTTTTGAGACAGCTATATTTTTTTGATAATTGTTCCTTTAGTTGCTTTCTACTGGTGTTACAAAAACAAAAGATTTTCCATCTTTTTTCTTTCTAAAGCCAACAGTACCATCCACCAAAGCATAAAGAGTATGGTCTTTTCCCATTCCTACATTTTCACCTGGGTTATGTTTTGTACCACGTTGACGAACAATAATATTACCAGCAGTGGCTATTTGACCGCCATATAATTTAACGCCTAATCGCTTGCTGTGCGATTCACGACCGTTACTTGAACTACCAACTCCTTTTTTATGTGCCATAATATTACTTTTTTAAAATTTCACTTACAAATTATAATACGATATCATCAATTTTAATCTTTGTCAAATATTGACGGTGACCATTCATTTTTTGATGACCTTTTCTGCGTTTTTTCTTAAATACAAGAACCTTGTCTCCTTTTAGGTGGCTTACCACTGTAGCGGAAACTTTGGCACCTTGTACGATGGGTGTTCCGACGTTAACCTTGCCGTCATTTTCAACCAACATTACGTTTTCAAACTCAAGGCTTGTACCTTCTTCTGCTTGCAAACGATGAACATAAATCTGCTGGTCTTTTACAACTTTAAATTGTTGTCCGGCGATTTCTACAATTGCGTACATTCTTTTTGTTTTTAGTTATTAATATTCTCCTTTTTCTATAAGGACTGCAAAATTACAAAAAAAATCCATATAAAAAAGTATTTATCAACAAAAGATGTTGAAAACATGTCATTTAACGTTTTAAGCTCCGTATAAAACGATATTGAAATGGAAAATATGACAAAATATGTAAATAAATGTTAAAAAGCTTGACAAGTGAACATATGTTCATTATCTTTGTCATGAACAAATGCTCATAGATTATGAAAAGAAGAGTTAGAAGAATGCGTAGAATGCACAGTCTGCCTGCAGTTAAAGGGTTTTCGCCCTTTGGTTCTGTGCAGAATTTGGAAGATAAAACAGTTTATCTTCTTCTGGAAGAGTATGAATCTATTCGTTTGTGCGACTACGATATGATTACTCATCAAGAAGCATCAGTTATAATGGGCATTTCTCGACCAACATTTACTCGAATTTATGCTTCGGCACGACAAAAAGTAGCAAAAGCTTTTGTTGAAGGTCTGAAAATAAGCATAGAGGGCGGAAAAGTTTATTTCGACAGCGATTGGTATCATTGCCAATCTTGCAATTGCGATTTTAGCAATCCAGATAAAACTACCGAAGTTAAATCATGTCCTCTCTGTGGAAGTAAGTCGTTTACACACTATCAAGATGATGAATCTAAATCACCTGAAATAGTAGAAAAAGACTTGGAAGATTGCTTTAATTCTAGTGAAAATCGTCGGCATGGGCGAAGAAAAGGAAAAAATTGTAGAGAAAATATTCAAGGTAAAGGACGTAATTTAGTTTAAATCAGAATAATATAAAGAGATGAAAGTAGCAATAACATCAACAGGAAATAGTTTAAATTCAAATGTGGATAGTCGTTTTGGACGTTGTTCCTACTTTGTAATATACGACAAAGAGACGGAAGCCATTGAGTTTATTCCCAATCAAAGTCAAAAACTGACCGAAGGGGTTGGGACATCTGCTGTTGAGTTTTTATTGTCAAGAAACATTTCAATGGTTGTTTCTGGGGAGTTTGGATCAAAGATAAAACCAATGTTCGACAGTCGTAAAGTAACAATGATTGTAGTAAAAGAGCCCAAAACCATTGATGATATAATCAAATTAATTAATCATAAAAAATAAGGAGGAAATATGCCAAATTTAGATCAAACCGGACCCAATGGCCAAGGTGCTATGAGTGGTAGAGGTATGGGAAAATGTTCCCAAAACGATGAAGTCCGAGGCTTCGGAAGAGGTATGGGACGTGGAAAAGGATCTCAGGGCGGAAGACGCGGTCGATGCAACAACGGAAGAGGTGGCGGACAAGGCTTAGGTCGAAGAGGTAGATAATTTTTCATTTGGCTTGCAAAACTTTGTTTTGCAAGCCAAATGAAAAATGTTTTTAAGAAAGAAAAACTTAAATAAAAAAATTAACTTATGAATAAGAAAATTGCAATTCCAACTGTAAATGGTCTGTTGTGTGCACACTTCGGACATTGCGAAAAATTTGCCTTCGTAGAGGTGGTAGATGGTAAAATTGTTAATATTACTGAAGAAACACCGCCAGAACATGTGCCAGGATTGTATCCACGCTGGATTGCTGGTTTTGGAGTTACCGACGTAATAGCAGGTGGAATGGGCGAGAGAGCAATAATGCTTTTCGAAGAGCAAAAAATTAATGCCTTTGTGGGAGCACCTCAAAAATCACCCAAGGAAATAGTTGAAGACTTTATTGACAACAAATTAGATTTAGTGGCAAATTATTGCAACCACGACGAAAATGATCATGGATGTAAATAGTAGCCCAAAATTAGAATCGACTTGTAAAAAATGCTTCTGGAAAACCTATGAAAGGCTTTTCCAGAAGTTTAATGCGTCTGACGAAATTCAGATTGCATTCAAAAGTTTCTATGACACACTAATGGAGGAGGGCGATCATTTGTCAACGCCAGAGGTGCAAAGAGAACTGAGTGCCTACTTTTCAAAGCTTTCGGGAGTTGAGGATTTATTCCTTGAAGAAAAAAACAAGTATAACAAATTGGCAGCAGAAATTGTGAAAGAGTGGAAACCAAAGCTCTCAAAATCTGACAATCCATTTCAATTAGCTCTTCGCTTATCCATTGCAGGAAATATTATAGATTTTGGAGCTGACCACAATTTTGATGTAAATAAAACCATAGAAAAGGTAATAAACAACAAGTTTGCGTTGGATCATTCTGATGAGTTGACGAAATCTGTAAAAAATGCAAAATCAATTTTATATCTCGGCGATAATGCCGGTGAAATTGTTTTTGATAGGCTGTTTATCGAAACTGTGGCACATCAAAATGTTATTTTCGCCGTTAAAGGCGGTCCCATTCTAAATGATGTTCTAATGGAAGATGCATTGGAAACTCAAATGGATGATTTTGCTAAAATAATCTCCAACGGATATGATGCACCTTCAACAGTTTTGGATAAATCTTCGGAAGAATTTCAAAAGCAATTCAAAAATGCAGACTTAATAATCTCCAAAGGACAGGGAAATTTAGAAGGTTTAATCCATATAGATGACCCCCGAATATTCTATCTGTTGATGGTAAAATGTGATGTAATAGCCAAAACAATTGGTGTCGAAAAAGGAGATTTTGTAGTTTTCAATAAAACATATAAAGAGAAATAAGATGAAAATAGCCATTGCCAGCGGAAAAGGTGGAACAGGAAAAACATTAATCTCCACAAATTTGACAAAATATTTGAGCGAAAAAAGAAGCGTGATTTTAGCCGATATTGATGTGGAAGAGCCCAACACCAACCTTTTTATAAAAGGGAAACCCATAAACACGACTAAGCAATTTCGTATGGTTCCGCAGTGGTATAAAGATAAATGTATTCTGTGCGGCGAATGTCAAGCCAACTGCAAGTTTAACGCAATAATGCAAATGATAGATGTGATAAATGTTTTCGAGGAGCTTTGTCATGGATGTTATGCATGTTCGGGTTTGTGTCCAACAACTGCTTTGCCTATGGTGGAATATCCTACGGGTGAAACTGTTGAGTATCAGTCGGATAGCTTGGTTTTAATAGAAAGTAGATTAAATATTGGCGAAGAACAAGCTGTTCCCCTTATCAACAAAACTCATAAAATTGTAGATGAAAAATATGAAAATAGAGAGATTAAAATCTACGATTCGCCTCCCGGAACTTCTTGTCCGGTGATAGCTGCCACCGAAGATGTGGATTTTGTAATTCTTGTTACAGAGCCCACAGCTTTTGGACTAAACGACCTGAAATTGGCAGTGGAAACCATGCGTTTTTTAGATAAAGAGTTTGCCGTTATTATCAACAGATATGGCATGGGCAATGATGATGTGGAGAAATATTGTCAGCAGGAAAATATCGACTTAATTGCCAAAATTCCCTTTGATGTTGAAATTGCAAAATATTACTCAAAAGGAGAATTAATCTATAACAAGTTAGACTCCTTTAAAAACAGCTTGAAAGAGATTGAAAATTATTTGAATCGTATAATAAAGAATTGATATGAAAGAGATTGTGGTTTTATCGGGTAAGGGCGGAACAGGAAAAACGTCTATTTCGGCGTCATTGGCAATTTTGGCACAGCAAGAGGCTATTATCGCCGATTGCGATGTGGATGCAGCAAACTTACACATATTATTGGAAGCCAATTTTGATGAATCAAAGATATTTTACAGTGGAGAATTAGCCGAAATAGATCAGGAATTATGCACAAAATGTGGACTTTGCTCCGAAGTTTGTCAATTTGATGCTATTCCTTTTCACAATGGAGAATATAAAGTAAAGATGCTCTCTTGCGAAGGTTGTGCCTATTGCGAAAAAGTTTGTCCAAGCGAAGCCATTAATATGCATAAACGCAAGTCGGGCGAACTTTATATTTCAGAAATTAAGAGTAATACCAAAATGGTGCATGCCAAATTGGATATAGGTGCCGATAATTCTGGGAAATTAGTCGCTGAAGTGAAAAATAGGGCAAAAGAGATAGCCAAAAAAGAGAATAAAAAATATGTCATTGTAGATGGTTCGCCAGGGATAGGTTGTCCAGTGGTGTCGTCACTTTCGGGGGCAAATTATGTGGTTTTGGTTACAGAGCCAACGGTGTCGGGTTTGCACGACTTGGAACGCCTACACGCTGTAATTAAAAGATTTAGGACACGCTCATCTTGTATTATTAATAAGTATGATATAAATGAAGATATGAGCCAAAAAATAGAAAGATTTTTAGAGTCGGAAGATATTACTTTGCTTTCAAAAGTACCCTACGATGTAAATTTTGCAAAGGCTATGTCCGAAGCTAAAACTGTAGTAGAGTACGAAATTCCCATAAAGCAAACAATTATTGATACTTGGGAAAAAATAAAATCAGAAATTAATTAAAATAAAAAAGATATGAAAATAGCATTAACATCAACAGGAAAAGAGTGGAGCTCGGAAATAGATGCCCGTTTTGGTAGAACAGAATTTATTTTTGTTTACGATGAAGAAGCAGATAGTGTTGAAATTATCGACAATTCGGCGGTAAAAAATGAAGCCCACGGTGCAGGTTCAGCCACAGCACAAAAAATGTATGAGATTAAACCGGATGTTTTAATTACAGGAAATGGTCCTGGCGAAACAGCTGCAAAAGCTCTTCAAAAACTTGAAATGAAAATATTTGTAGATGCCCACAATCTCACCATAAAAGAGGCATACGAAAAGTATAAAAAAGGAGAATTAAAACAACTTTAGAATTAAAACAACTATTTCAGCATAAAAAGAGTTTAGATTTTTGTAAATCTGTAAAACAATAGACTTTTAATCATGTTAATGTAATAGTTTAGAATAAAATAAAATAAACACAATATGAGTATATTTGAAAAAATAGAACTGCCAAATGTAAAGCACATCATTGCAGTTGCATCTGGTAAAGGAGGAGTAGGAAAATCGACTGTTTCTACAAACTTAGCTGTTGCTTTGTCGCGTCAAGGTTTTAAAGTTGCCATTGTTGACGCTGATATTTATGGACCCTCTGTTCCCAAAATGTTTGGCGAAGAAAAAGCCAAGCCAAGCGGAGTTGAGGTGGACGGAAAAGAGAAAATTGTTCCAATAGAAAAATATGGTGTTAAGATGAATTCCATAGGCTTCTATTTCGATCAGAGTAAAGGTTTGATGTGGCGTGGTCCGGTGGCATCGGGAGCCTTACAGCAACTTTTTGAAGATACACATTGGGAGGATATAGATTATATGATTATCGACTATCCTCCCGGAACAGGTGATATTCAGTTGACAATATCGCAAAAGGTTAAGCCACAGGGTGTTATAGTTGTTACAACCCCTCAGGAGATGGCTTTGGCAGATGCCCGAAGAGCTATTAACCTGTTCAACACTGAGCCACTTACAATTCCAGTTTTGGGTATTGTCGAAAATATGTCGTGGTTCACGCCTTCCATTCACCCCGAAGAGCAATATTATATCTTTGGCGAGGGTGGTGGCACAAAATTAGCCGAAGAGACTGAGTCGGAGCTTTTGGGACAACTTCCTTTGGTTGCCGAATTGGGAAAAGCTGCCGACAATGGAATGAACGTATATTTGACCAACGATACAATCTTAGCTAAAAAATTTGATGAAATAGCTATAAAAGTAGTTGAAAAATTGAAGTAAAACTGATGTAATAAAACAGCCCAATCTGAAGTCAGATTGGGCTGTTTTATAGTGCCTAATTTTATCTCAAACAATTTGGCAACATTTCCAAAAAATGCAAACATTTATCGTAGTTTAATACGTAGAAATTTACACCAAGATTAATAGAATCGTAGTATTTTTGTTGATTGTTTTTGTAATATTCTTCAGATGGAATTTTCCAGAATTGTTTACCAAGTTTTTCGCTAATAAACCATTTTTCTAACAAACGTGCAACTCTTCCATTCCCATCACGAAAGGGGTGGATATGGGCAAAGCGTAGATGAATTAATGCTGCAAAATAAAAAACTTCAATTTTGTTTAATTCTCTATTTAATAATTTATCCAATTCTTTGAAAAACAGAGTCATTTGCTCTTGGACAAATTGAGGTTCAACAGCCAAATAGCTAATTCCTGATTTTCCGAAAACGCCAACAGCTTCAATTCTATATTTTCCTCGTTTGCTCTTTATCAGGAGTGGTTTGGAGAGGATTTCGTGTGATTTTAGTAGGTTCTTCTCTGTTAGCTTATTAGTTTGTGCAAATTCGTAAGCCTTAATAAGTTGCTCAATCTCTTCAATCTCTTTTCCGCTTTTAAACTTCTCTTTGCTTAGTTCATAATTCATATATGAATTCAAATCAATACTGTTTCCTTCTATATTTGAAGAATATACAGCAGAGGCTTTGGTAAGATATTCAAAACTGCTTTTTTCTTCCGAAAAATCGAAATTCTTAATGGAATCAATAATTTTAGCCCCATTTCTATCAGAGTATTCTTCAAAATATTTCGTCTCGGTAATTTTCATTATTAAGCAATAATTTCTCTACAAATATAAATAACCCATATTTATATCCTACTGATTTTGCAAAGCTTCGCTAAGTTCGTCTGTTAGCTCTAAGTTGTGGAATACGTTTTGCACATCATCTTCATCTTCAAAAGCGTCAATCATTTTCATAACTGCTAAGGCTTGTTCCACTTCCAGCACCTCTGTGTGATTGGGAACTCTTTCTAGGTCAGAGCTTTGTGGTTCCACGCCTAATTCGCGTAATTTTTCCGATACTTTTCCAAACTTTGTAAATGGGCAGTAAATCATATAGACCTCTTCCTCCTCTTCAAAAACATCTGCCCCATGTTCAATTAGTTCCAACTGAAGTTCTTCCCAATCCATTTCTAATTTTTCCCTCAATATGGTAAACACTCCCAAGCGATCAAATATAAACTCCAGTGAACCATTAGTACCCAAGCTGCCACCATATTTAGTGTAAATTGAGCGAACTATGCCCACTGTTCTGTTCAGACTGTCGGACATACATTCCACAAAAACAGCAATACCGTGTGGTGCGTAGCCTTCGAAGGTCATCAATTCATAACTTTTAGAGTCTGCCCCTGAAGCTCTCTTAATGGCTTTGTCGATATTGCTTTTTGGCATATTTACACCACGGGCATTTTGTATGGCATTTCGCAATGCCGGATTAGATTCGGGGTCGCCGTTCATACCGTTTTCTCGTACTGCAACAGTTATTTCTTTTAAAATACGAGTGAAAATTTTAGCTCTTTTCTTATCCTGAGCACCTTTTCTTGCCTTTATATTTGACCACTTACTATGTCCAGCCATTTTATTATTGTTTTAAAAAATAGATTTTTGATAATTGCCACAAAGATAATAACAAGACAATAAATATCCCAATTTTGTCAATAAAAAAAAACAGAATTTTGCTCTACTCATTTTTAAAGATATTCCCAATACCTTTTCCAATTTTTTGGATGGTTTCTATTCCTTTGTTAAGGGATTCGGCATTTATATCGTCTAAAAGGTCGATGTTTTTAGAAATATTTTGAGCTGGATATAGAATTATTCTGCTATTGGTGAAGAAATGTTTTTCAAGTTTTGAAGGTAGATTTTCTAGAATTAGGTTATAGGATGCTGTACCCTTTCGTGCCGAAACTAAAATAAATAAATCATCTTCGCTAATATATCTAGCCAAAATCAAGAAGTCTTCCCAGTCGCTAAATTCTAAGTTATTTGTTGTGGCAGATAGTTTTGCTTCTTTCAGAACTTTTTTCACAGCTTTTTCTGTCGTAGAGCTACAATAGAGCTGAATTGGTACTGTTAGTTCTTGTGCCAAAGTTGCAACTTTTATTAGCCATTGCTCAAATCCTTTTTCATATTCTGCCATTTCGGGTATGGCAACAACAATGCGCTTGTGCAAGATTAGTGGCTTTTCGAGGTGGCAAATAAACGTAGCTTTATCGGTATTGCTAACAAGTATATCCATTTTGCGTCCTAAAAACTTGTCGAAAATCCCTTTTTTAGGTCGGGGCCAGCCCAAAACAATTAGGTCTGCCATAATTTCGCGAGATATTCTGGCTATTCCGCTGGCAACATTGTGATCTATTGTGGTTATGACGTTTACGTTGGTCTCGGAGGCTGATGCTTGACGAACGTAATCTTCCAATTTATTTCTTGTTTTTACAATGTTTTTTTCGGCTTCGTCATTGTTTGTAACAACAGAAAGTATGGAAATAGGGTTTGGCGATTTTTTATCTTTTATAAATATTGAAAATTCAAGAAGTTTTTCTATGTTTTCTGAACTTGCAATGGGAACTAAAACGTGCTCTTGTCCAGAAATGCGTTTGTATTCAGTTTCATCATCTTCCGATTCGACCATAATTTTTCTACTGGCTTTTTCAGTAGCAAATGATGCAACTACGCAGGTTATTAGAATTAAAATAATGGTTCCATTAAGGATGTTATCATCAAGGATACCGGCGTTATAACCCACTATAATAACGGCTAATGTTGCGGCAGCATGTGCTCCACTTAGCCCAAATATTAGTTGGCGTTGTGCTCCAGTATATCTGAAAACAATTTGTGTGAAAAATGCAGCAATCCATTTGCTAGCAATGGCTACGGTGGTTAGTGTGGCTGCTATTATAAGGGCAAAAGGACCACTTAAAATAACTCTAACATCAACAAGCATCCCCACGCTAATTAGGAAAAATGGAATAAATAGTGAATTGCCTATAAACTCTATTCTATTCATCAATGCCGATGAGTGGGGTATTAATTTATTTAGTGCAAGTCCAGCCACGAAAGCCCCTATAATAGGCTCAACACCAGCAACTTCCGCCAAGAAAGCTGCGAAAAAGACTATGGATAGTACAAATATATAATGAAGATGTTTTTCGCTTTCAAGTTTTTTGAAAAACCACTTGGCAAAAATGGGGATAAGTATAAACATAATGGCTGAAAAAATTGCCAAAGAGACACCCAATCTAATCCAAAATTCTTGGTTTAGGTTGCCCTGACTTTTTCCCATTATCACTGCCAAAATAATCAGAACTGCTGTATCGGTTAATATGGTTCCACCCACAGTTACAGCCACAGCCTGGTTCTTTGATACCCCCAATTTGCTCACTATGGGGTAGGCTACCAAGGTGTGTGTGGCAAACATACTTGCTGTTAGCAAACTGGCATCAAAGCCGTATCCCAGCAGGTAATGGCACACAGGAAAACCTATGGAGAGCGGAATTATAAAGGTGAAAAAACCAAATAAAATACTTTTATATTTGTTGATTTTAAACTCATTTAGGTCCAATTCCAAGCCTGCAATAAACATTATATATAGCAATCCGATGGTGGAAAACATCTCAATGGCGGAGTTGTTTTCAAGGACATTAAATCCGAAAGGTCCAATAATAACACCAGAAATAATAAGTCCAATAATCCCCGGAATATTGAATCTACGTAATAAGACAGGAGACAGAAGAATAATAAATAGTATTAGAGACCAAATCAAAATTGGGCTTTGAAGTGGTAGTTCGAATTCCCTAAGTAGTTGTTCGAAAAATTCAGTCATTGCAATAGGTTTTTGAAATTCTGGGCAAAGTTACTCTATTTTATTTAAAAATTGGTGCTATTTATAAGCTATTATACCAATTTGTTATAATAAAAAAGGAGAGTTTTTAGCTCTCCTTTTTTAAAAGATTTTTTTATCTTTATTTATTAATGTCTCTTTGCTCAATAACATGACCGTGTTCTTTCACAATTCTGCGATACCATTCGTCTGAGTATGGAGGGAATTTAGGGTTATAAATTCCATATTCGTCTGGTACAAATTTTCCATCTTTTTCAACTTTTCTGTTTCCGTCTAAATATTTTACCATCAAATATTCACCCAACTGTCTCCAGCGAAGTGTGGTGTAATCACCCTTTTGAACACTAAATTGTGTCAGCAGTTGGCGTCCAGCAATGGGGTCTTTTTTGTAAGCATCAACAGCAACTTTATCAAAGGCATTAACATCGGCCATAAATTGTGTTTCCAGCTGTTTTTGTACTTTTTGAAGGTCAACAATCATGTCGCTCCAGCGTGAATATACTTGGCTCGATACCCAGTTGAACACCCAGAAAGCAGCGTCAAAGGTGAATGTTGCCATATCGCCATTGCCTACTTCAAATGATTTTGGAACTTCGGTTATACCAGCATACATCGGCACATAAACAGTTAGATAAGTGTCGTCAACACCAAACCAGTTTACGCCACCAATGTGGTTTGGCAACCAAGAACGCATTTCGGCTACAAACGAAAATCCTGTTTGTTGGGTAGAGATGGCTCTTTCGTGGATATAGTCTTTACCATCAATAGACCATGTCATGGGGCGCCAGCGATAGGGGCAGCCATAGGCACCTGCACCCACATCTTTTGTCATGTCGTATGGTGTGTCGGTGTAGTGGTCGCGCATCATATCCATAACATCTTGCAGTGATAATTTGCGGTCGGGTTTTACCCATAGTGGCAAGCGATTTTCTAAATCATCACCATTTACATATGCAAAATATTTGTCAGACTCTTTGTGAACTTTTCTGAAGCCAGCCCAAACGCGAGCTTCGCAAAATCTTAATGCTCCAAAATCGAGGGGTGCATATGCATCGGCAAAGCTAAAATCTTCATCTTTACCTTCAAAATAACCTCTTTCGCGGGCAAAAGTGATAACGTCATCTGAGTATAGGCAGTTTTCGGGGTCGTTTAGTGGGAATGTTCTAATTCTGGCTTGGTTGGCGTGTCCCGAAATATATCCGTCGGGAACTCTACGTGCTACCCAAACAAATCCTTTTGAATATTTTTTCGTGTCAATTCTTCCTCTTTTGTCATAAACGGGCGAGCCTTTTCCAATAACTTCCAAAATCCAAGCCTCGTTGGGGTCAACAATTGAGAATGACTCTCCCGAGCTGGCATAGCCATACTCTGTTGCCAAATCAACCATTATTTTAATGGCTTCACGAGCATTTTTTGCTCTTTGCAAAGTTGTATAAATTAAGCTACCATAGTCCATAATGCCCGTTGTATCAACAAGCTCATCGCGTCCACCATAGGTGGTTTCGGCAATGGTTAGCTGATGTTCGTTCATGTTTCCTACAACAGTAAAAGTTTTGGTAACTTGTTTTATTTTGCCTTTATACATTCCCGTATCCCACTCATAAATATCCACCATTGTGCCTTCGGCATACTCGGCAGCAGGTCGAAAATACAATTCGCCGTACAAGTTGTGGGAGTCGGCAGAATAGGTAACATAGGTGGCTCCAGTGGTGGAGGCTCCTTTGGTTACAATGAAATTAGTACAGGCGAAAATGCTACCAATATTTATAAATAGGGTAGCTAAAATTAAAAGAAATCTTTGTTTATTCATAATTAGTTATTTATTTTTCATAATACAAACCTACAATTTTTTTATGATAAGGCAAAAGCCCTAACATCAATCAAAATATCTTTTCCACCAATTTTGGAAAATAATAATTGCCCAAATTTTAGCCGCCACATCGCCCGGATTTGACGAAAAAAGCTTCTTTTTGAGCTTGTGAATATATTCATAATTGAAAAGTCCCTGCTCTTGGATAAAGTCTTCGCTTAGCCAATTGTCGGTAATTTCGCTTTTCAATTCATTTCTAAACCAGTTTAACAAAGGAACTTCAAAGCCATGTTTTGGACGATTATAGAGTTCCGATGGTAGAATATCTCTGAAAGTGTCTTGCACAATTCTTTTACGAATTTTTTTATTGATTTTAAAAGAAACAGGCAAAGAGTTTGCAAAGTCAACCACTGTGTAATCCATAAATGGTGAACGCACTTCCAAACTGTGATACATGGACATTAAATCCACTTTTGGCAACATATCGCCCTGCAAAACAAGTTGAATATCGGTGTAAAGAACATCATTAAAATTGCCATTTTCTCCTATTGGTTTCAATATTTCTGATTTTCTATTGAGATAACTCTCTTCAATTTCCGATGATTTAATCAATTGCAAAACCTCTTTTTCGGTGCTAATGGTTGACCAAAGCCAGTACCTCTCTTTGTCGGAGAGTTTTACCCCTTTACCATAATGGTTTATTTGTCGGAAAAAGTTGGACGTTTTTCCATTCCTTGATTGTGGTAGCAGTTGCCAAAGGGGCAGTCCTGCTGATATTATTTTGTTTAAAATAGTTCCTTCTCTAGCCCTTAGTTCGGCAGAATGTTTGTTGTATCCCGAAAAAACTTCGTCGGCACCATCGCCCGAAAGGGCAACTTTTACATGTTTGCTAGTGTGCTTGCTCAAGATGTTCATTGCCAGTGCTGATGAGTCGGCAAAAGGCTCGTCAATGGCTTCAAAGACATCATAAAGTGAGTCTAAGAAATCGTCATTTTTTAGCATAAAAAGATGATGATTGGAGCCAATTTTGTCGGCTACCAATTGGGCATATTTACTTTCGTCAAACATTGGTTCATCGGCATAACCGATGGAAAAAGTATCTAATGAATTTGTATGATTTTTTGCCAAAGTAGAAACAATGGAAGAGTCTATTCCGCCACTTAAAAAGCTACCCATAGGCACATCGCGAACAATTCTGCGCTCCACAGCTTGGTCCAATAAATCATATAGATTTTTTTTGGCATCTTCATAATTTGTGGGAGCATTTTTAGGGTCGAAATGTGGTAATTTGTAGTATGTTTCGCTGACGGTTTCTTGACTGTTATGCTTCATCCAAGTTCCAGCTTGAAGTCTTTTTACATTTTCGAAAATAGTGTGTGGAGGTGCAATGTAGTTGTGCTGAAAGTATTGAAACAGAGAGACTTTATCTATAATTTTCGGAATACCATATTGGATAAGTGCCTTTATTTCGGACCCGAAAATAAACTTATCTTTATCCTTATAATAAACAAATGGTTTAACGCCGTATCGGTCTCTGGCAATTACAACTTCGTTTTTGTCGTTATCAAAAACCGCAATGGCAAAAAATCCGTTCAATTTTTCAAAACAGTCGGTGCCATATTCTATAAATGAGTTTAATACAACTTCGGTGTCAGAACTTGTTCTAAATTTGTAACCCTTAGAAATGAGCTCTTCTCTGATGATTTCGTAGTTGAAAATTTCACCATTAAAAATTATGGTGTATCTGTTACTTTCGTCGCTAAATGGTTGGTGTGCTCCTTCGGAGGTATCAACAATTGATAATCGAACATGTCCAAGGGCAACCGATTGACTAACAAAAACATCTTGATTATCAACCCCTCTATGAATGATTGCTTTGTTGGCTTCATGCACTTGATTAGTGAATTTTTCAGCCAATCCATCAAAACAGTAAACCCCAGTAATACCACACATGAGAATATTTTTTAGCAAAAATAATAAATTATAGATACTATTTCAACTAAAGTGGCTATTGCTAAAAGGAATTAGCTTTATTTGACACTTTTTGTTAAAAGCGATTAAAATAGATGATGTCTGTTGCTTGTAATAAATTTAGCCCTCTCAAATTTAATTTGAGAGGGCTAAATTTATGTTTTTTATTCTAATATTTAGATTTTAGTAAGCCCATTTAAGGTATATTGAACCCCAAGTGAATCCAGCCCCAAATGCAGAAAGTATTAGGTTATCTCCTTTTTTAAGTTGGTCTTCCCATTGCCATAAGCAAAGAGGGATAGTTGCAGAAGTAGTATTTCCAAAGTTTTGAATATTTACCATCACTTTAGCAGGGTCTAACTTCATACGTTTTGCAACTGCTTCAATAATTCTAAGGTTTGCTTGATGTGGCACTAACCATGCAATATCATTTGCTGTCATATTGTTTCTTTGCATAATTTCAACAGAAACATCAGCCATTTTCGACACGGCCCATTTGAATACTGGTTGTCCTTCTTGATAGATGTAATGCTCGCGTGCGTCAACTGATTCGTGCGAAGCAGGTTTAAGTGAGCCACCCGCTTTTTGGTGTAGGTGGATTCTTCCTACTCCGTCAGATTGAAGTATTGTATCTAAAACTCCATATCCGTCAGTGTTAGGTTCTAATAAAACTGCAGCAGCACCGTCTCCAAAAATAGGGCAAGTAGATCTGTCGGTGTAGTCAACAATTGATGACATTTTTTCGGCACCAACAACAACAACTTTTTTGTAATTTCCTGTTTCAACAAATTTCGAAGCAGTTGTAAGTGCGTAAATAAAACCAGAACAACCAGCATTCAAATCGTAGCTGAAAGCATTTTTAATGCCTACTTTATCCGAAATGATGTTTGCTGTTGCAGGGAATTGCATGTCGGGTGTAACTGTTGCACAAATTAACAAATCAATTTCCTCAGGTTTTGTATTTGTTTTTTCCAATAGACCTTTAACGGCGTCTGCTCCAATATCAGAAGTAGCTCTGTTAGGATCTTTTAGAATACGTCTCTCTTTTATTCCGATACGAGTCATTATCCACTCATCGGTGGTGTCAACCATTTTGCTAAGTTCTTCGTTTGTAAGAACGTAGTCGGCTAGAACGCCGTGTACGCCAGTGATAGCTGCGGTTGTTTTGTTCATAATTTCTATATATGAGTTAAATTTGCTGCAAAATTACACAAAAATATCACCCATTGAACCATGTTCAACGGGTAATAAGTTTTATTTAACAAGCAGTTCCATTTCGAACTGTTTTTGCTTAAAAATAACTATGCTGTTACGGCTTTTTCAATGGCTTGTTTACCTCTATAATATCCACATTCTGGACATACTGTGTGGTAAATATGAGCTGATCCGCAATTTGAACACGTTGCTAATTGAGGAACAATAGCTTTGTCGTGCGATCTTCTTTTGT
>JAAYKF010000065.1 GCA_012522535.1 Bacteroidales bacterium | reverse complement strand
GTATTTACCACTCTTATTTTCATATTTTTTAGTGCCTTAGTGCGGTAAAAATACTAAAATAAAATATATAAATGTTGAATATCAATAAGTTACAACCGCACTAAATTAAAGTGGGACAAGTCAGGAGCTGATTTTGTAGCAGTGCTATATTATTACAATTGGTATAAACCATGTACAATCCAGGCACTAAATTCTTTTCAAAACTATATTTTTACATTTTAGTTGTTTTATAATATAAGAATGCTGTATATTTGTTATTAAAATAGGAATTTAACAAATAAAAGATACTATGAGAAAATTATTTCTTAAAGATTCATTTATTCTTGCCCTTGTTTCGCTGAATGCTATAGTTATTTTCACCTCTGGTTTTGACCTGCCTTATTCAATATTTAAAATGCTCTATTTTTCAGATATTGCTTTTACCATAGCATTTGTTTATGAGGCTATTTTGAAAATTAAAACATACTCATGGAAGGAGTATATTGCTTCAAACTGGAATAAATTCGATTTTATTCTAATTACCGTGTCTCTGCCATCTATTTTAGTAATATTCTTTCAAGCAAACTTAGTAGATGTGAGTTTTCTGTTAGCATTTAGAACCCTCAGGGTTTTCAAGGTGTTTCGCTTTTTCAGCTTTGTTCCGGGCGTAAATAATCTTATTAGAAGCGTCAAAAGAGGGCTAAAAGCATCCGTAATTATTTTAATAGCTTTTGGCACATTTTTGTTTATAATTAGCATTCTGTCAAATAATCTTTTCAAAGAGTCCGAAGCATTTAACAACCCCGCCACCTCATTATACACCATGGTACAACTAATTTCGGTTGAAGGCTGGTACGAAATCCCCATTGAAATACAGAAAGATATTCCTGACGTAAATGTATTTTTCACAAGGTTATATTTCGTCATACTGCTTGTGCTTGGAGGGATATTTGGCCTATCATTTGTTGATGCTGTTTTGGTTGATGCTATGGTTATGGACAACAGTGAGTAGTTGGACAAAAAAGTTGATAAGCTGAAATTAGACATAGATGACCAACTTAGGGAAATCAAAAATGATTTAAAAAAACTTGATGAAATAAAAGGGACACCTTAAATATTTGGGGAGAGTAGTTATCTTTGCATTTAAAAATAGCTATGGATTTATCATTTTTATCGTGCTTATTGCCCTGTGGTTTATTAGATCATTTTGACATTATCGATTTCAAAGAACTATGCGATATAAATACCAAAAAGAATTGTTTTTTTATTCATTTAGATGAAAAAAACATTTTACAAAATTTGTTCAAGAAAAATAAGACTGTTTTGTTAATTTATAACCAAAAATAGGGTTTTGTTAGGATTTTGACATCCTAATTCCTATTTTGACATACAGCAAACAATCACAGTAACACACTCATTGTCAAACAAATAACCGCTGATTCAAAAAAACCTTTTTTCTCCTTCACTCATTATAATAAAATCATGGGCTTTTAATCCATATTTTTTTATAGATTTTTCCAAATCTTTGATGGGTTCAAAAATTGCTTCTGCAGACAGTCTGAAAGTACCAAAATGCATCGCAACACTCTGTTTTGCTCCCAAATCTTGATGTGCCAAAACGGCTTCTTCCGGGCTAGTATGGATGGGTTTCATAAAGAAGTTGGGTTTATAGGCTCCAATACCTATTAGTGCTATTTCGGGTGATGAGAGTCGATTTTTGATTTCAGCAAAATGAGCTGAGTAGCCACCATCGCCACCAAAATAGACACTACGCTCGCCTTGGCGAAGATAAAAACTTCCCCACAAACTTTTGTCCCTATCAAAAAGACCGCGTGCCGATGAGTGCTGCTGCGGTGTGAAAATGATTTGGGTATTTTTGTCAAAACTTACACTATCCCACCAATCCATCTCTTGGACATTTTTGAAGCCTAAACTTTTCACCAATTTCTTATCTCCCATTGGAACCAAAACCTTAGGAGAAAATTTTTTATTTAGTTTTTTCAAAGTTTTTTTATCCAAATGGTCGTAGTGATTGTGGCTAAGCAAAATAAGGTCGATATGTGGTAAGTTTTCCACGTAAATTCCAGCTTCTGTATATCTTTTGGGACCAATCCATGAAAGCGGGCTGGCTCTTTTGCTCCAAACTGGATCTGTTAAAATATTTACGCCATACATCTGAATTAGGAAAGTAGCATGGCCAATAAAAGTGATGGCTAATTCATTCTGTTTGAGAGCATTGTCAAAACTTACATCAAGAACTTCCAATTCTCTTTTGTACCATTCTCCTCTTTTCACCTTTCTCATTTTACGAAAATCGCTAAACTTGGGCGAGAACTGCTCTTTGAGTGTTGGATTTATATACTTTTTTCCATTAAAATGATTGGATATTTCGTTAGTCATTTTCAGATTTCTTTATTCTATTGTAAGGAGTTATCTCTTCCGAGGCTTTGGCTTCTATCAAATCATCCCAACGTGTTGTGTAAGATGGCGAGAGCTTATCTCGCCTGTTTTTCCACTCAATTTTATCACTTTTTTGTCGCGAAATATAGACAGTATCTTTTCCCATTTTATGGTTTAGCAGGTCGATAGTTTTCATCAATTTGCTCTGTTTTTCTCTGTCCACATCATCAAAAAGGGAAGTCTGTACACTACTTTCTTCCACTATTCCCGAAACTATAACCCCAGCTTTTTTGTATTGATAATTATTCTTATAGATTGACTTTAAAGCTTTTATGGCATAATTAACAATTTCCTGACTTGATGAACTTGCCACCGGCATCGTTATGACAACACTTTGCGAATGTTGGGGTAAATCGTTGCGAAATCTATTGGTATTTATAAACACTGTGATATTATTTGCCACAGATTTTTGCTGTCGAAGTTTTTCGGCACAACGCACTGCAAAATTTGTTACAGCCTCTGCCAAGGGGTCGAAATCGGAAATCATTTTTCCAAATGAGCGTGATGTGCAAATACTTTGTTTGGCAACAAAATTCTGCTGAAGCTCAATACAGGCTATTCCACGCAATTCCTGCACAGTTCGCAATCCTACAATGGTAAAGTTCCCCCTAATCCAAGCATCACCTTTTTGCGTTAGCTGATAAGCGGTATTTATTCCAAAACTATTACATTTGGCTGTCATCTGTCTGCCAATGCCCCACACCTCTCCCACTGGAAATGTTTGGAGAATTTCATCAATTTTGTTCCTATCTTTTAGCCAACAAACGCCATTATATTTGGTGTTTTTCTTTGCCAAATGATTGGCAAGTTTAGCCAAAGTCTTTGTGGGTGCTATGCCTATGGAGATTGAAATTCCCACCCACTGCCAAACTCTTTGACGTATTTCGTGGGCTAATTTTTCAACATCGTGGAGCTTGAAATTTGATAAATCTAAAAAGGCTTCATCGATGGAATAGACCTCCATATCGGGCACTAAGGTGGCAATGGTTTGCATCACTCTTTGCGACATATCGCCGTACAAAGCATAGTTTGAAGATAGCACCTCGACCCCATTTCTTTCAATTATATCTTTCACCTTAAAAACTGGCACTCCCATGCCTATTCCCAAAGCTTTTGCTTCGTTGGAACGAGCCACCACACAACCATCATTATTAGATAGCACTATCACCGCCTTATGACGAAGACGCGGATTGAAGACCCTCTCACAAGAGGCATAAAAATTATTACAATCTATTAGTGCTATCATCAATTTTTAAACTTTATGAATTACAAAAGTTACCACACCCCAAACCATAAAATCCATATCTTCATTAATTTCAATGGGTTTAAAGTCTTTATTTTCAGGCATTAAGTACATTTTACCATTCTCTTTATGGAGGCGTTTCACCGTAAATTCTCCATTTATGACACAAACTGCAATATTATTGTTTCCGGGTGTAATGGAGCGGTCTATGACCAACATATCTCCATCGTTAATCCCTGCGTCAATCATAGATGAGCCTTTTACTCTCACATAAAAAGTGGAAGATGGATTGCTCACAAGAGCCTGATTTAGGTCCAATTTCACGTCCGAATAGTCGTCTGCTGGGGAGGGAAAACCGGCCGAAACACGGGCTTCAAAATAGGGTGTTTCGAAGGATGCTGAATCGGGTACAGAATAAAAATCTAAAACATTACCTTCAAATATTTTTTTGGCATTTATCATATCAATACTATTTTCTACAAAAATATATAGATTTTTACTTATAAACACATCCAAATATAAATGTTTTTTGACATCTTGCGTTATAGGCTTATATTAAGGCTGTTACAACATCAAAATTTGTGTATAAAGATTGGTTTTTAACTATTCTACCAAAATAAAAGCCGAAAATTTTAGTCTAAGTACATAATTTATATATATTTGCTTTCTAATAATTACAATTTGACATGAAAAAGAATTTATTTTTTATCGCACTACTGCTCTTTGCAATGAGCAATAATGTATGGTCTCAGATTAGTTATGGTGGCACTCCACGAAGTTTTTCTAAAAACAATTTGAGTCAGAAATTTGAAAATAAAAGTTTGCCCTACCTTGATGTGGAGGCACTTTTAGCCGAAGATGAAGCCAATGTTGGCAAGCCAGTACCCTACAGATTTGGCAAGGACATTGATGTTCATTACAACTTATATAATTCGGGGACATGGGAAACTTTGGACAATGGCGACAGAATTTGGCGTTTGGGAATAAGCTCGGAAAATGCCCACTCTTTGAACTTTATTTGCAATGAATTTTTCATTCCTGAAGGTGCCGACATGTTCGTTTATAGCCAAGATAAGGATATTGTTTTAGGTTCTTTTAACCATAAAAACAATAATGATATTTTCAGTTTCGCAACTACCATTATTCCTTCATCAAACATTGTTATTGAATATTTTGAGCCTGCCGAACTAAAAAATCAGGGTAGAATAAATATCAGCAAAGTTATTCACGGATACCGCAATCTATTCAAACGTGGTCCTTTTGGCAATTCAGCTTCGTGCAATATAAATATAAACTGTCCATTGGGCGACAACTGGCAAGATGAAAAACGTGGTGTGGCTATTATTGTAACTTCCAATAACAATGCAGTTTGTACTGGTACGATGGTGAACAACACCAACGAAGATGGTACACCATACTTTTTGACCGCCAACCACTGTTTGAGCAATGCTACACCAAACTGGGTTTTTATTTTCAACCATGAATCTGAAACGTGCAATGGCAATACTGGACCCACAGCTCACTCTATTCATGGGGCTAGCGTTGTTGCCAGCGACTCCCCTTCCGATTTTGCTCTATTGCTTCTAAGCGAGGAGCCTCCAGCAGACTACAATGTTTATTATTGCGGTTGGAGTCGTGAGGATGTGGTTGTAAATCAAACCGTTGGAATACACCACCCTGCTGGGGATATTAAAAAGATTTGTTTGAATACCGACCCCACAGAATCGTCAAATTACAGCTCTGGATATTCCAACACCCACTGGACTGTTGACAATTGGGAAGAGGGAACAACTGAGGGTGGCTCATCGGGTTCGGCACTTTTCGACCCCAACCATAGAATTATTGGGCAGCTGCACGGTGGACACGCCTCTTGTACAAATTTGTCATGGGATAAATATGGTAAAATTGCATATTCGTGGAGCAATAACAACAACTCAAATCCCAGCAAAAGATTGAAAGATTGGTTAGATCCCAAAAATAGCGATGTTTTAACCTTAGACGGAAGATATCTAAACGAGCCTGAATTTGCCATAGATGCTGCTTTGTCGGCAATAGTTTCTCCACATAGTGGTGAAAATTGTTCCAGCGAAATTATACCAATAGTGAAAATTAGAAACAATGGCGAAAATGTTTTGGAGTATGTGAAAATTGTTTGTGAAGTTGATGGAAGTCAACAAACATATGACTGGAATGGAAGTTTGAACTTTGGTTCTTCTACCAACGTCAACCTTAACAGTATGCAGATTAGCGATGGAAATCACAATATGGTGATTTATCTAACAAACCCCAATCATCAAACAGATATGAACAACAGTAACGACACCATTAGTATCATTTTTTCTAAAACAAATGGAATTGATGTAACAGTATCAGTTTTAACAGACAACAGTCCTCAAGAAACATCGTGGGTGCTAAGAAAAGATGATGGCACTGTTATTTTTACAAACCCAAGTTTAAGCTCCAGCGAAACATACGAGCAGAGTGCCTGCTTACCAAATGGTTGCTACGATTTTGTTATCTACGACACTGGCGGAGATGGACTTTCTGGTCTTTTTGGATTCCTTTTCACAGGTGAGTATGCCTTGTCTGTTGACAATGAATTAATTGCCATATCGCCTGAAAATGGCAACTTTGGCTCTGTGGATAGCATTCGTTTTTGCTTCGATAACGTAAATATTGTTGAAAACCAATCGGACAAAATCTTGATATATCCAAACCCAGTTAATAACAATTTGAATATCGAATTTATTGGAAATATATCAGATGCTAAAACCATTGAAATAATGGATATTTCTGGACGCATTGTTGCTAAACAGAGTGTGAACAATGTACCCAATATTCGTATAAACACCTCTCAACTTCAGGCTGGAAGCTACTTCGTATTGATTAGAAGCTCGCAAGGAGTTGTAAGAAAGCAGTTTATTAAGTCTAATTAAACAAGTTAGCATATAAATCAATCCCCATGGAGATAAAAATCTGTGGGGATTTTTTATAGAAATTTAATCCTCTTCCACTCTTTGGAAAGTACCACAGCATTTATACTTGCCGAAATTATATCCGAAACAGGGGTAGCAAGCCAAACTCCCACTAATCCATACCAATGGGGTAGGATAAAAAGTAGTGGAATTAGCACTATCACCTGCCTTAAAAGAGACAGCACAGTAGCTTTTGCCGCCCTACCGATGGACTGAAAATAGTTACCCACAATTATCTGAAAACCAACTAATGGGAATAGGGAAAAGAAAATCACAATCCCCTGTCGCCCAACAGCTATCAATTCGGGGTCGTAGGCATTAAAAAGCTTAATTATTGTACAAGGGAAAATTTGTACTATCAAAAACCCGAAAACAGAAATTCCTGTTGCAGCAATTAGGGCTATTTTTAGGGTCTGCCGCAGGCGTTCATAGAGTTTTGCTCCATAGCTAAACCCCCAAATGGGTTGTGCAGCCATATTTATGGCTATCACAGACATTACCAAGAGCATGGATACGCTATTTATAATACCCATTGCTCCCACTGCAATATCGCCCCCATGGCTTATTAGCTGAGAGTTGAAAACCGCCTGAACCATACTTGCCGAAACCTGCATAGCAAAGGGTGCAAAGCCAATGGTGAGGATATAAAAAACAATATCTTTTTGTAGTTTGAAATTTTTCAGCTTTAGCTTTATAATAGACCTTCCACCTCTAAAATGATAGATAACCCAAACGCATAACAGAAATTGCGAAATAATGGTTGCCCATGCAGCACCCTTTACTCCCCAGCCAAATCCAAAAATAAAAATAGGGTCTAAAACCACATTTACCCCCGCACTGATAAACATACTCTGCATCGCCACCTTGGCACTACCCTCGGAACGAATAATGTTGTTTAGAGAAAATCCTACTATGTTAAAAATTGAACCAAACAGAATAATATCCAGATAGTCGTGGGCATATTTGGAGGTTTCGGCACTGGCACCAAAGGCTCTAAGCATAGGCTCTTTGATAATAAAACCCAATATTGTTATCAGAATTGCCATTATTATCATCAAAACAAAGGCATTTCCAAGAACTTTTTCTGCCCTATTAAAATCTTTCTTTCCAAAATTTATGGATATTCGCACCCCTGCTCCAATGCCTATTAGCATTCCAAAACCCATCATTATCAGCATAATGGGATAAACAGCACTAAGTCCAGCCAATGCCAATGAGCCAACCCCTTGACCTATAAAAATTCTATCAACAATATTGTATAGTGAGTTGACAATAACGCCAGTAAATGCAGGCACAAAATACCTCCACAAAAGGCGTATTACCGGCAATGACTCCAAGTTTGCAATCTGTTTATTTTCTACTGACATAATTTTATTAAAGTGCAAAAGTATCTAAAAAGAGTGCTACTATTCACTTTTTAATAGGTAAATAACAAAAGTAAAACAATAATAGACTGATAAAGAAAGGATTATAATACAATAGATTAACATTTTCCGAAAATTGAGTTTTATACCAATTGTAATAATAAAATGGTCCAAACTATTTTATTATTTTACAATGGTAAATGCCGATGGTTTATATATATAGTCCAATCGGTATTATTCACAAATTCTTATTAGCAAATTGCTAAAAAACTTAAAAGCAATATTTTATGACTTTAAATAGTGCTAAAATTGAACGAAAAAGTCTAAATTTGCGTTATCTATGCAAAGTGCTGATATGAAAAAGTTTTTATTACTTATCTTCTCC
>JAAYKF010000005.1 GCA_012522535.1 Bacteroidales bacterium | reverse complement strand
CTTTGTAAAAGACTATTATGTTGATAATGAAAACACTAACTCAAAACTCAAAACTAAAAATTCACAATTCATAGTTCGTAATTATTGATTATTCATAGTCATTAACCACTAACCACTAACCATTAACCATTATTTTTTATCTCTAACCTAACCCTCCTCAGGTACCAAAAACTTATCACCCGTATCTTCCAAAATAAAATCCTTCCACTTATCAGGATAATCAATCCACATTGGTGAAACAGGAAAGCCATGTTCGTTGCGTTTAAAACCATTTTCATCTTCACGCTTCACATTGCCATCAATATATTTAACTAACAGATACTCAAAGAGTTCCTGCCAAGCTTCAACTGTTTCCTTAGCAAGTTCTTCAGCCAATGAATTTTGCAGAACTCTAAGTTTATCTACATTATTATTAAACATATATAGTGCCTTGTTGTCGTATTCTTTTATGATTTTAAAATGCTTCTCTTCCAATTCTTTTTGCTTCGCAATAATATCTTTACTCATGAGGTCGTATCTCAAATATGCATAATTGGCAACCTTGTTGAAGACCCAAAAAGCAGCATCTCGAGAGTAGGTTAGCATATCGCCATTTCCAACAGCATATTGGTGTGGAATTTTGTCTATACCGCAATAAAAAGGCACATAAACAGTACTTGCTGCGTCGTCAACGCTAAACCAAATAATTCCGCCTATATGATTGGGATATTTTGAGCGCATTTGCGTTACGTACGAAAAACCAGTTTGCTGAGTAGCGGTGGCTCTTTCGTGAAGATAATTTTTCCCATTATGTTTCCATGTCATCGGACGCCAGCGATAGGGCAAATAGTGGGGTAGAGCACCCACATCTTTAGTCATGTCAAAATAAGTACCTTCGTAATGATCTCGTTTGCCGTCAATTAGGTCTTCCACTCCCAAAAGTTTGTCAGGTTTGATGTATAGTGGCATTCTGTTTTTTAGGTCGTAACCTTTGGCATATTCCAAATATTTATCCATATCGGAGCTATATCTTCTGAAAAAACTCCAAACTCTAGCTTCGCAGAATCTGGCAGCTTCAAAATCTATGGGAGCGTAGCTGTCCGAGAAACTAAAATCTTCATTTTTACCCTCAAAATAGCCCTTTTGCTTAGCAAATTCTATAACGTCGTGGGCATAAACAACCTCTATTTCAGGCTTATCTATCAGCTTAAGGTTCTTACTACTTATAGAAGTCTTTTTATCTTCTAATTTAAAATTTGTTATGCGGGCATGATTGGCGTGGGCAGAGATACAGTCGTCGGGTATGCGAATTGCCACCCAAACAGCACCTTTGTTTTTGTTAACCATCTTTTGACTCTTTTTGTCAAAAACCATTTCTGTACCTTTGCCAATAATTTCCATTATCCAAACCTCGTTGGGGTCGGCAATGGAAAACGACTCACCCGAACTATAATATCCATATTCTTCCACCAATTCGGCAATAACTTTAATGGCTTCGCGGGCTGTACGAGCTCTGTCCATGGCTACAAACATCAAGCTGCCATAGTCCATCATAGCAGTTGTGTCTTCCAATTCATTTCTACCGCCAAAGGTGGTTTCTCCAATGCTCACTTGATTTTCGTTCATAAAACCAATTACATTATATGTTTTTGGGGCTTGTGGAATTTCACCCAAAAACTTCATACTACCGCGGTCGTAGAGTTTTACCTTGTCGTTGGGTCCCCAATTACCGCCCTTGCGGAAGTATAATTCGCCATATCTAACGTGAGAGTCGGCGGCGTAGGTAATCATGGTGGAGCCATCTTTACTGGCTTTTTTTCCAACCAAAAAACTTGTGCAACTGAATGCTTGAACAAATCCAGAAACTAACAATAATGTCAAAAATAATCTCTTCATAAAAAATGTTTATAATAGTTTAACTAATTTCTCTCTATCTAATATTGTAAAGGTTTTTTTATCATATTCTATTATCCCCTCTGCTTCCATTTCGCTAATGGTTCGAGAAAGGGAAGGGCGTGCTACACCAAAAAAATCGGCAAGTTCCTGCTGACTAATGTTCATTTTAAAGCTACTACCACCTATGGCTTCATCCATTATATAATGAGCAATTTTTTGTTTTATGGTGTTAAATGATAGAAAATAAATTCTATCACTCAAAAACTTCGCTTTGTTGGAAACTAATGTTAAGAAATTTTGCAAAAACTTCTGATTTTTATTCATCATTTCCAAAACAGAACTCTTTTCAATGCGAATTAATTTCGATTTTCCGTTTGATGTAACTGTAACAGGAAATTTGTTTTTGGAGCAAAACATAAAGGCTATAGCCAAAGGCAAAGGAGCTGGTATATCTTCAATTTTTACAATTTTCAAAGCCTCATCAATCATCTCGCCTTTCACCTTGCCCTCAAGTACAATCCACAGATAGTCAATGCTTTCGCCTGCATATTGTATGACTTCCTTGTCAAGAAAATTAAGATATTGATATCTTGTTTTGGATAACAATTCTTCGGTCTCAACGGGCGAAAATCCCTTAAAAAGTGGACACATTAATAATCTAAAATGCATTTTTTTTTTCAAAAATACAGATTTCAAACTAATTAAACTCATTATTTTACTAAATTTGTAGAAAAAATGTTAGTTGAAGATAGAATTAAAGCCTTTTCACGCCTTGGCGAATACTTCCATGCAGCCGTTGATGAAGCCTATTCCAAATCATATCATATTAAACTGAATGACAAAATTGTTAATGAACTAAAAACATTAATCACTTCTGCCGAAAATTTCAACCCATGGTTTGTTCCGCAGTTTATGGAATTCAATTTTAGAACTTGGGCAGAACTTCTTACTAAGGAAAATTTAGAAAATTGGATCTCCAAATACGACATTAGTTCATTTTATTTTAGATATGATAAAAACATAGCTGTCATAATGGCAGGAAATGTGCCTTTGGTGGGTTTCCACGATTTATTATCGGTTCTAATGAGCTCTAACAATATTATAATAAAGCAATCATCAAAAGATTTTCTGATAGAAAAAATCGTCCAAATACTTTGTCAGATAGAGCCAAAATTTAAAGAGAAAATTAAATTTGAAGATGAAATAATTTCTAATTTCGATGCCATAATTGCCACCGGAAGCAATAATAGTAAAAGATATTTCGACTACTATTTTTCCAAGTATCCATCAATTATCCGTAGCAACAGAAATAGCATAGCAGTTCTTAATGGAGAAGAGAGTGAGGAAGATTTAGAGCATCTTGCCGATGATATTTTTCTCTATTTCGGACTGGGTTGCAGGAATGTTTCCAAAATATTTGTTCCGCAAAATTACGACATCACCAAACTCTTCCCATATTTCGAAAAATATAAAAATTTATTCTCAAATCACTTCAAATATTTGAATAATTACGACTATTTTAAATCTATATTTTTAGTTAATAGAGAAAAGTTTTTCGATAATGGATTTATAATGCTAAAAGAGTCGGAAGAATTATCTTCGCCAATTCCCATTGTCTATTTTCAATATTATAATGATGTAGATGTTGTGAAACAGATTGTAAATCAGAATGTTAATGATATTCAAGTTGTAGTTTCAAATAATATTATTGAAAATTCCATCAGCTTTGGTAGCTCACAAAAACCAGCCTTAGATAGCTATGCCGATAATATAAATACACTTGAGTTTTTATTTAGTTTGAAAAACTTGTAGAAAGTTTTGTTTTTTGAGAAAATATTATTACTTTTGCACTCCAATTAAATAAAGTATTGAAATGAAAAAAGAGATTCATCCAGAAAATTACAGATTAGTTGTTTTTAAAGACATGTCTAACGATTATGCTTTTCTTACCCGTTCTACAGTTGAAAGTAAAGAAACTATAACTTGGGAAGATGGTAAAGAGTATCCACTTATAAAATTGGAAATTTCCAATACATCGCACCCATATTTCACTGGTAAGATGAAACTTGTTGACAGTGCTGGACGTATTGATAAGTTTATGAGCAAGTACAAAAAACATTACGAGAAAAAAGCATAGTTGCTAAATAACTGATATATAAAAACAGACTTTTAACATAAGGTCTGTTTTTTATTTCCCTAATAATCAGATATATGTGAAAATTTAGCAGGATTTAACAATAAATTGCTTAAAATTATTGAAAATTTCTTGCTTTTCTGTTTTAAAAGTCCTATTTTTGAAGAATAATAAAAAACAAAAGAACTTATGAACTATATTTTATTTGACGATAGTGCACGTGGCAACCTTTTGCCGCTAACATTTACTAGACCAGTAGCCGATATCAGAGTCGGGATTTTGACAATCCGCGAAAAATGGGAAATAATGCTGGGTGAAAAAACTTCAACACTTACTGAACCTTACCTATCAAACAAATTTCCAATTATAAAAGCTGAAAATAATATACTGATAAATGGGTCAATTTCGCCCACTGAAGATTTGGTAAAGAAAATAAAAAGCTTGAAAAATGACCAATGGCTGTTTCAAGACGAAGTGTTAATAGCATATTCCGTTAGCGTAGAATCACTTGACGATATGGGTGCCAGTGATGAGTTTGACGAAGAGAGCGACTCCTTTGCCAGCGAAGAAATTATAGCCTACGAAGAGCCCTTTAACAAGCTCAACTACACTTGGGACGTTTTTACCAATAATGAAGTTGAAATTAAAGCCGACTTCGAATTACTAACAAAATCACGAAAATCGCAAACATTGTCTGAAAGCAATAAGCTTATTGGTGATAAGTCAATGCTTTTTATTGAAGAAGGAGCTGTTGTTGAAGGTGCCATAATCAATGTTAAAGAAGGTCCCGTTTATATTGGTAAAAATGCCGAAGTTATGGAAGGTGCTTTGATTAGAGGCTCTTTTGCCCTTTGCGAAGGTGCTCAAGTTAAAATGGGTGCCAAAATATATGGCGGAACCACCGTTGGACCCCATTCTAGAGCCGGAGGCGAACTCAATAATGTGGTAATTATTGGATATTCAAATAAAGCCCACGACGGATATTTCGGAAATTCAGTAATAGGAGAGTGGTGCAATATTGGTGCCGATACAAATACATCTAACCTTAAAAATACATACGACGAAATCAGATTGTGGAACTACCCTCAGCAAACTTTCATAGGTACAGGACTCACTTTTTGTGGCGTTATAATGGGCGACCATGTGAAATGCGGAATAAATACCATGTTCAACACTGGCTCTGTTATTGGCGTTTGTGCAAATGTTTTTGGCTCCGGATACCAAAGGAATTTTGTAGCTTCATATTCGTGGGGTAGCACAGTTAATATGTCCACCTACTCGGTTAATAAAGCCATTGATGTGGCAAAAAGAGTTTGGGAAAGAAGAAACATAGAGTTTACAAAAGAAGATGGTAAAATCTTGAAAAGCATCTTTGAAACTACCAGCAATAATAGAAAGTTTAGATTTTAAACTGACAATATTTCATACTTTATCGCTTTTTAATAGATTGGTATTATATTTGGCATATGATATAGTTACCAATAATAGTAGTTATTACAGATATAACTGCCAAATTGTCTTTAATTGAAAAAAACAGTATGGATATAAATATTTTAAAAGAACTAACAGAAATGATTTCAAAAGATGCAGAATTTATACCGCTTATGTCGGCAGAAGATGAAGAGATAATTGGCTCGACACCCTTGCCCGATATGTTGCCAATTTTGCCCCTTCGAAATACAGTGCTTTTCCCCGGAGTGGTTTTGCCCATTACCGTAGGAAGAGATAAGTCAATAAAACTTGTAAAAGATTGCTATAAATCTGGGAAAAATATTGGAGTTATTGCACAAAAATCTCAAAGTGTGGAAGAACCCGAAGCCGATGATTTATACACCGTTGGAACAATGGCTAGGATTATAAAATCCCTAAAAATGCCCGATGGAACCACAACCATAATTATTCAAGGAATCAGAAGATTTGACGTGGAAGAGATAGTGCAAACAGAGCCTTATCATATGGCAAAAGTTCAACTCCGCGATATGGATAAATCTGTGGCAGAGATAAAAGATGATCCCGATTTCTTGGCAATAATCTCTTCTCTGAAAGATATTTCAATTCAAATTATAGAAAATTCACCTAACTTGCCCTCCGAAGCTAGTTTTGCTGTGAGAAATATCGAGAGTCCAAACTATCTGATTAGCTTCGTTTCTTCAAATCTTAATATTGAAGCCGCCGAAAAACAACGATTGTTGGAAATAAAAGGAGCCTTCGAATTAGCCTCCGAAGCACTGAAACTCCTTAGTCACGAATTGGAATTAATTGAACTGAAAAAAAGTATCCAGAAAAAAGTTAAGATTGACATTGATAAGCAGCAAAGAGACTATTATCTTTCGCAACAGCTCAAAACAATTCAAGAAGAGTTAGGCGGAAACCCTGTTGAAGAAACCATCAGAGGTTTTAAAGAAAAAGCAGAAAATAAAAAATGGAATAAAGAGACTGCCGAAGTTTTTGAAAAAGAGCTAAATAAGTTGAACAGACTTAATGTGCAGTCGCCAGACTATTCAGTGCAAGTAAACTATTTGGAAACATTTGTTGACCTGCCTTGGAACGACTTTACAAAAGACAATCTCGATCTAAATCATTGTAAAAAAATATTAGATAAAGACCACTATGGCTTAGAAAAAGTAAAAGAGAGAATTATCGACTACTTGGCTGTTCTAAAACTTAAAGGCGACATGAAGTCGCCCATTATTTGCCTTTCGGGTCCTCCCGGAGTGGGTAAAACTTCCCTCGGAAAGTCGGTGGCAGAAGCTTTGGGCAGAAAGTATGTGAGAATCTCTTTGGGCGGTTTACGCGATGAGTCGGAAATTAGAGGACACCGAAAAACATATATCGGAGCCATGCCCGGCAGAATTATCCAAAGTTTGAGAAAAGCAAAATCGGCAAACCCAGTTTTTGTATTAGACGAAATAGACAAAGTGATGGGAATGAATATTAGTGGAGACCCATCAGCGGCACTTCTAGAGGTCCTCGACCCAGAACAAAATCATGAGTTCTATGATAATTTTATAGAGCTGGGATTCGATCTCTCAAAGGTGCTTTTTATTGCAACAGCAAATAATTTGAATACCATTCACCCCGCCCTGCGCGACAGAATGGAGATTATTGAAATGAGTGGGTATTCCATCGAAGAGAAAGGTTTTATCGCTTCCAAACATCTTGTGCCAAAGCAGTTGCTTGAGCATGGAATGAAAAAGGGTGAAGTGAAATTCTCCAAATCCATAATAAATAAATTAGTAGAAGATTACACCCGAGAATCGGGGGTTAGGGGTCTGGAGAGAGTTGTGGCAAAAATGATTCGCTCAAAGGCGAGAATGAAAGCCATGGACCAAGACTTTGAAAGTGGATTTACGGTGAAAGATGTGGAAAAAGAGATGGGACCGCCAATGTTTAAGCGAGAAAAATCTTTAACAAAAGGTGTTTCTGGTGTGGCTATTGGTCTGGCATGGACAGCCGTTGGTGGCGAAATTCTATTTGTGGAAGCGTCAGTTAGCAAAGGAAAAGGCTTGCTAACAATAACTGGCAATTTAGGCGATGTGATGAAAGAATCTGCCACCATTGCCTATGAATATGTTAAAGCACACTCGCAATCCTTTGGCATTAAGCCCGATGATTTGGAGAAAATAAATATACACATTCATGTGCCAGAAGGAGCAACTCCAAAAGATGGACCATCGGCAGGAATTACCCTACTCACGGCAATCGTTTCGGCCATAAGCAAAAATGTTGCCGACTACTCATTTGCCATGACAGGTGAAATTACACTTAGAGGAAAAGTTCTGCCCGTTGGAGGGATTAAAGAGAAAATTTTGGCGGCAAGAAGAGCCAAAATTATGAAGATAATTCTTAGTAAAGAAAATGAAAAAGATGTGTTGGAAATAGAAGAACAATACAGAGAAAAAATGGAGTTCTTTTATGTGGACAATATGACGGAAGTGATAAATTTGACCATACCTAAGGCGAAATAAAATAAAACTAAGTATTTTTATAAAAAAACATTGTATATTTGGAGAAAATATTTTAATTATGGCTGCAGAGAAATTACAATCCTTTGACAAAACTGACGAAGTAGCGGAAAAGAGACACACGCTTATTCTCTTCAATGATGATGTAAATAGTTTTGATCATGTGGTTGATGCTTTAGTAGATTACTGTGAACATGATGAAATTCAGGCCGAACAATGTGCTTGGATAGCTCATTATAAAGGAAAATGTGAAGTTAAAAAAGGTGATCTCGATGAGCTTTTATCAATAAAAGACGCAATTTTAAATAGAGGAATTAACGTTGAAATAAAATAAATTTATGGGCTGGGGAAGTATTATATTCTTAATTGTACTGGGTTTTATAGCACTTTTTCTTGAAGTTTTTGTTATACCCGGATTTGGCGTTGTTGGTATCTTAGGAATAGTAAGTTTTGTAATTGGAATTTATCAAGCCTATGCCATTTATGGAGTTTTAGCCGGCACACTAACACTTTTAGCCACTGCCTTTGTAGCCATAGCACTGGTGGTGATTTCGTTGCGAACAAAAACTTGGAAAAAAATAATGTTAGATAGTAATATCGATTCCAAAGTGAACGAAATTGACGAAGAAAAACTTCAAGTGGGAGACCTTGGAGTGGCAGTTTCGAGACTAGCACCAGTGGGAAAAGCTCGCATAAACGACAAAATGTTTGAAGTGCAATCTATGGGCGAATTTATTGATGTAAATGCCGAAATTGAAGTTCTTAGAATAGAAAAAAGTAAAATTACAGTAGGAGTAAAACAGGATAATTAAAATAGAATTATAATTTAAAATCAATTTTATGGATAATGTAGGATTAATTGCAGGTTTAGCAATAGGAATAATAATTTTCTTGTGGCTATTTTTATGGATGGTGCCAATTGGACTTTGGTTCTCGGCTTTGGTCTCGGGAGTAAAAGTTTCGTTGATACAATTAGTATTAATACGTTGGAGAAAAATACCTCCATCAGTAATTGTAAACTCACTAATTACAGGAACAAAGGCTGGAATTCCCCTCAATCGGAATGAGTTGGAAGCCCACTATCTAGCCGGCGGAAGGGTACAAAGGGTGGTAAATGCCCTAATTTCTGCCGACAAAGCAAATATTGATTTGTCTTTCAAATCTGCAACAGCCATCGACCTTGCAGGACGTGATGTTTTTGAAGCTGTACAGATGTCGGTAAATCCAAAAGTTATAAATACACCTCCAGTTTCGGCAGTGGCAAAAGATGGTATTCAGCTTATTGCAAAAGCAAGAGTTACAGTTAGAGCCAATATCCGCCAATTGGTTGGAGGAGCAGGCGAAGATACCATTATTGCCCGTGTGGGTGAAGGTATTGTTTCGGCAATTGGTTCTGCCGAAAATCACAAATTAGTTCTGGAAAATCCTGATAGCATTTCAAAATTAGTGCTTTCAAAAGGTCTTGACTCAGGTACTGCTTTCGAAATTCTTTCAATTGATATTGCAGATATTGATGTAGGTAAAAATATAGGTGCCATTCTACAAATGGACCAAGCCAATGCCGACAAAAATATTGCACAAGCTAAAGCCGAAGAGAGAAGAGCTATGGCAGTGGCACAAGAACAAGAAAATATTGCCAAAGCACAAGATGCTCGTGCACGTGTAATCGAAGCCGAAGCCGAAGTGCCAAAGGCTATGGCCGAAGCTTTTAGAAGCGGAAACTTAGGAATTATGGATTACTATAAAATGGAAAATGTGAAGGCAGATACTTCAATGAGAGAAAATATAGCCAAACCCAAAAAATAGTACTGACAATAAACGATGCAAAAAAGACTTTTCTACACATGGAAAAGTCTTTTTTGTATTCAATTCTATACAATATGAAACTATTTGCCAAAAACAGTGTTGTAGTTTTCTGAAATCTTTTCGCTAAGTTTTTCAATGTCCATATTGCGAGCTTTAGCAGCTGCTTTGTAAATATCTTCTATATTGTGTTCGCTTTCATCGGTTTCTAAAAAGATATTTTTTACGGGAATAGATGCAATTGTGGCAAAAGCTTTTGAACTTTCATCCAAAAGATGATGACCAAAAGAGAGATAGCAACCCATTCTAATAAGCTGATTGGCACTATCCTTTTTTTCGTTGAAACCATGAATAATCCATGGCATTTTGTAATTTCCAGATTTTCGGATATTCAATAAATCTGAACTGGCTTTCACATTGTGAATAATTACAGCCATGTTTAAGTGTTCGGCAATGCCAAGTTGTGCCTTAAAATATTTCTCTTGTAAGTCGAAGGGAGTAGCAATGGCTCTGTCAAGACCTATTTCGCCAATGGCAATAACATCAGACTTTTTGGCACGTTCAAAAAGTTTGCTGATAAGCTCTTCAAGACCCATTTTGTCTAGATGCCAAGGGTGTAAGCCCACACTTTTAAATTTACTCTCAATTTCATCTGCATAAAGAGCCTGACTGAAAATAGAAATCACATTCTCATCAGCCTTGCTCTTATGTGTGTGAATGTCAATAATTTGCATTTTTAGTTAAACTAATTGGTTAATAATTATATTCTTCATCATCTAAATTTTCTCCATATAAACATGAATGGAAAAATGATAGTAACTTTAAGATTTTAAATCCATATCTCTCTTCAAACCAGAGTTTTATATTCCTAATCGAACACTCTTGAGATGAGATTAATTCTTTGCTGTAAAGCAGATAAAAGTCGCTTAAATCTTGATAAATATCACTCAAATATTCTGCAACATCAAATTCAGCCTCTGGACATTTATCTTCAACAGTTTTTTCTGTATCCATTAGCTCCTCAGCAGGATTGAAAATATCTTTTAAACTAAAATAAATTGACTCATACTCCTCTTCTGTAACAAATCTTTCGTCGGCACTATCGTCTGAAATTCTAATATTTGTAATAAGTGAACTCTTTAGATAAATTAGAGGAAATATTTTCTGTAAATAGTTTATAATGATGCGTTTATCATACTTTTCCACATCACTAATAAACTGAATATATTCTTTAGAAATGGCAATGAGTTCCAAAACGTGCTTCGACTCAACTGCGTCATAGTCAACCAAATAGTCCGACTCTTGATGTTCGATGTGTGGGTTTAAATTTTCGTTATTCATATCACCTCATTTATTGCGTTATTGATGATTTTACATGCCTCTTTAATTTGCTCTTTGTTTATGATTAATGGGGGAGCTAAACGCATGGATTTGTCATTAAATAAAAACCAATCTGTTATAACTCCTTTTTCAATGCAAATATCTATAATTTTTTTATTTATTTCAAAACTTTCAAACTCAATTGCCATCATCATGCCCAATTGTCTGAACTCTTTTATTTTTTTATTTTCACTCAATAAATCTTTAAAAAGTTGAGCTTTAGATTCAGCTTCTTCCAAAAGTTTTTCTTCGATAATTGTATCTATACAAGCAAGTGCAGCCGACGAACATACTGCATTTCCGCCAAAAGTGCTAATATGCCCCAAAATTGGTTTAGTTGTTATGCTGGACATTATTTCAGGCGAACTTATAAAAGCACCAATGGGCATTCCGCCACCCAAACCTTTGGCAAGGGTAATAATATCTGGAACAATACCAATATTTTCAAAGCCAAACATTTTGCCGGTACGACCCAAGCCAGTTTGAATTTCATCAAATATTATCAGCGTCCCTGTGGCTTCACATCTCTCTTTTAGAGCTTCCCAATATTCAAAACTAGCAATTTGCACACCAGCTTCTGCCTGAACAGGCTCGATAATTATTGCCACTGTTTTATCGCTGATTATTTTTAAATCCTCAATATTGCCAAATTCAATATTAATAATATCTGGTAGAAGAGGTGCGAAGTTTTTTTTGTAATCTAAGTCGCCCATGACGCTCAATGCCCCCATTGTACTGCCGTGATAGGCATTTTTACAAGAAACTATTTGCGACCTACCACTATGTTTTCTTGCAATTTTAATGGCTCCTTCAACGGCTTCAGAACCAGAATTTGTAAGATATGTAACTGATAATGAGCTTGGTAGTATGTCAGATAGCCTTTTGGAGAGCATAACTTGTGGCTGGTGCACATATTCGCCATAAACCATCAGATGCATAAATTTTTCAGATTGGCTTTGTACAGCCTCCACAACATTGGGATGGCAGTGCCCTAAATTACTCACCGAAATTCCTGAAATTAAATCCATATATCTTTTGCCCGAACTGTCGTAAAGATAGATTCCTTCAGCTTTTTCAATTTCCAATGCTAATGGAAAAGGAGATGTTTGTCCGCAGTGGGCATAAAATAGTTGTTTGAAATTAGACATAATTTTTATTTATTTTACCATGAATAGCAAGCCAAATACACTCTGGTTCGCTAGATGTATAAGAAACTCTATGTTTTTTATGTGCGGGAATAAAAATGTAATCACCCTTTTGTAATTCCACACTTTCCTCTTCAAATTGAATTGTTGCATCGCCCTGAAGAACAATAACCCATTCATCATTTTCTTGATTATACCAAAAGCCGTCGGGGCTACTATGTGCCTTAGACACAATGCGTTCCACGTATCCGTGCTTGATATCTATTAGATTCTCAAAAAATTCGCTGTTTTCATCTAAGGGGTGAGAAAATTTAAAAAAGGATTTTTTTTCCATTTCTATTACAAACTATCAATATCACCTTTTCCTTGGCGGATGACTTCAAAATCGTCTCCGGTGCAATCCAAAACAGTGGAGCCAGTGTGGTCTCCATATCCACCGTCAATAAAAACATCTACCAAATCGCCATATTTTTCATAAATCAAATCGGGATCGGTGGCATATTCAATATATTCACCGTCGGTTGGTAGCGACTTTGAAAGAATGGGGTTCTCCAGTTCCTTTATTATTTCGCGGATAATATTGTTGTTGGGAATCCTAATACCGACAGTTTTTTTCTTGCTCTCAAAAAGTTTTGGAACATTATTATTAGCATTTAATATAAATGTATAAGGTCCGGGCAAAACCTTTTTCATTAGTCTGAAAATATTATTATTTAGCGGACGTGTATAGTCCGAAAGATGACTTAGGTCGTGGCACAAAAAAGAATACATAGCTTTGTTTTTTTTGATACCCATAATTTGAGAAATTCTATCAACAGAGCGTTGTGAGGTAATATCGCAACCAATACCATATATGGTGTCAGTGGGATAGATGATTACTCCACCGTTTCGGAGTACTTCCACAACTTTTAAAATATCTCTCTGATTTGGGTTTTCGTTATATAGACGTATTCTCATTTTTCTATTATAAAAAAGGGTAAGCTACTTATATCGCACCGCTACGACCATCGTACCCTTGCTTCCTTCCGAACCTGGGGGAGTTAGATGGGAGCTGGTCGTATAAGACTTACCCAACTGCAAAAGTACAAAAAATATTTGAAATAAAAATGTTTTTGCAAAATATTTCTCATCTCTCTTTGTTTTAATTCTGATTTTTATCTATACTGACTTGGTTTGTAGGCTATTATACAAGCTTGATTTCTATTTCAAAAATCTCGCTTTACCTTATTTTTATTTAGCTTCAAAGCGATTTTGTGAAAGCTTTGAAAAATAGAATTTTTATGCCAATTTCATCAAAGTTATGTTGGCTTATTTTGAATTGGAATAAATAGGAGTGAGAAATTAACTTATTTTGTAAATAAAAATGATTTTCTTTTGCAAGCACATTTTTTTTGATTATTATTGCTCTCAAATTAAAAATTAATATAGGAT
>JAAYKF010000064.1 GCA_012522535.1 Bacteroidales bacterium | reverse complement strand
TTTTAAAAATTTGTGTTATGAATGCCATGAAATCAGGAAAAACAGTTAGACAGTTTTACTTTTGGATTTTATACATTGTTGTAATTTCGGCTTTCCTTGCAGTTTACTTTTTATATACTCCTTAATCATCTTCCAAAATAGTAAAATTGTATTTGTTGGCAAAGTTCTCATGAATGATGTCAAAATCTTCGTTTAAGTTTTCAAATAGAAAAATAATTGAATCGGCGTGATAGTCGTAAAGACTGTCAAGTAGCTCGTTGGAGTAATATGTGTGTAGAGTATGAGATATTTCTATAATGGAATTTCCATGTTTTAGAAAGCTCTCTTTGGTTTTCTGCAATATATTTCTTGTTGCCTCTAAAAGTTCTTCGCCATGATCAACAGCTTCAATTGTGTTTATTTTCTCTTCTGCCTTTTCGTACATCAAAATCAACTCTTTGTATGTGCTATCAATTTCGTACGGATCACCTATACCCACAGCATCAAAGAAAATACTTGAACTCAAAATACAGGGATTTAAAATATCGATTAAGCTATTGCTAAACTCAATGGCTTCATAATCGGTGGTTTTTTTATTGCAAGAGGATAAAATTAAAATTGAAAAAATAGCTAAAGAAAAAAATTTAAGTTTGTTCATCTTTTATAGTTTTAATGCGTTAAAATCTTCTGTTTTTTATTAGGAAAGTGAAAAATCTAAATCCAATAATAAAATGCTGTAAAAGTGTAGGAATAAAACCGTAAAAGCGTATCATTATTCCAAATCTTTGCCTCAAAGCCTTTCTAATATTGTTTTTAGAGAATCCATTATCAAGATATTTAGATAATACAATTTTTGAATTTAGGATATTAGTGGAGTTTTTTAAACTTTGTAAAATCCAATCGTAGTCGGCGGCAATAGTATATTTTAAATTATATTTTGGAGCAACCTCTTTACTTACCAAAATAGATTGATGACATACCACGAGTCCATTTTTAAGACTTTTCCATTGTAAATTATCTGGAGTTTTAAGTCGGCGCGGTCCAATAATTTCATCATTTTCGTCAATTATCATGGTTTCACCATAAATAATATCTGGGAAATTATTTTCAACAGCTTGATTATACAAATCCTCTATTGTATTGGTATTCATCAACTTATCACCAGAATTTATAAACCATACATATTTCCCATCTGCCATTTCTAAAGCTTTGTTCATGGCATCGTACAAACCACTGTCAACTTCGCTAATCCACTTACTGATGTGCTGCTGATTGTTTTTTATAATATCTAAAGTCCCGTCATTGGACTTTCCATCTACAATTATATATTGAAAATTCTGCAAGCTTTGTGCAGCGATACTATCTATTGTGCCTTGCAAAAGATTTTCGCTATTATAAACAACGGTAATTATTGACAACCAAGGTTTTTCACTCATTTTTCATGGCATTTTGATAAAAATCAATATATTTTGTGGCTACGCTTTTGTAATTATATTCCTCCTCTACTTTTGCTCTTGCATTTTTGCTCCACTGCTGAATATTTGCCTCTGTAACGGCAGTAAAAATGGCTTCTGACAGTGCATTGGGCGAAACTTCATCAACAACAATTCCTGTCTTTTCATCTTCCACCATTTCGGGGATACCTCCAATATTATAGGCAATAACTGGTGTTCCGCATGCCATGGATTCCATCACCGTATTGGGCAAATTATCCTCCAAGGAGGGCAAAACAAAAACATCAGACATGGAATAAACCTCAGCCATTGTTTCTGCATTTTTTATCTGTCC
>JAAYKF010000063.1 GCA_012522535.1 Bacteroidales bacterium | reverse complement strand
ATTCGATAAATTATACAAATGTAATTATTTTTTTTCTTTACTGATAATTTCGTAATTGATTTGAATTTTGTTTGTGTTTTCGGTTTTTGAATTTTCAGCAGTCATTTCTTGGTCAAGACTTTCCTCATTTTTATCATCTGTTTCTTCACAATCGCCGTCATCATCTTCATCTTCGTAGTCCCAAGAATATTTTTTTCGTTGTGGACCATAGTATGAATACCTGTAAGCCGTAATTACCCCTGCCACAGCTCCCATAAGATGTCCTTCCCAAGAGATATTTTCATGGGGATAGAATTGTGGGAAAAATCCCCAAATAATACTGCCATACAAGAAAATAATTAGTAGAGAAAATGCCATTAGAGATGGTACTTTTTTTATAACGGCAGATGCCAATATAAAAAAGGCAAAACCATAAACAATTCCGCTGGCTCCAATGTGGAATGACTCTCTGCCAATTAGCCAAGTGAGACTTCCCGAAATTAGAAAAATCCACAAATAAATCCAATGCCATTTGTCTCTATAATAGTACGTTATACCTGAACCCATCAATAAAATAGGAAAAGTATTAGACCAGAGGTGTCCCCAGTTTTTATGTAAAAAGGGCATTGTGAAAACGCCATAAATCTTTTTTATATTCATGGGGAGAAGTCCAAATTCCGAGAGTGATGTGCTACTATAAACTTCGTAAAGCTTCACACACCAGAATATTATCACAAAGACCAAGCTGGGAATAATAGATTTTATTACCCTTAAAAGTTCAATGTTTCTGGTCTTTTTTTTCATATTTAATCATAAAATCTCCACGAGAATCCTAAGGAGAAATTTCTGTCTTGTAGCGGATAATGTGGTGTTCCAAAGTAATTATATGGTAAAATGCCTTGTGGAGCATTACTCATTTTTGCAAATAAATTTAGTCTCTTAACTTTAAATCCTATGAAGATATCTAACATTAAAAAATTGCCAATTTTATGTTCATTATTTAGGTAGAAATCCATTAATTCGGGGCTGTAATAGGCTCCATAATATTCGGGAATATAGCTCAATTCAAAACCAGCATTTGCCAGCATGGCTTTTTTGAACATATAAAAAACAAAGTAAAAACGTTCACGAACTGTGTATGTGGGCAACATAAGAATTGAGTCGGCGTTGGAGGTGTGCAAGCTGAGTTTGGTTTGCGAATGCAGAATTTTGTAGTTCCATGAAAAATCTGCCCATGATTTTAGTAGTGAAATATTTTCATCATAAACAGTTGGCTGTGCTAAGTGGTTTAAATAGACGTAGTTAGCAATATGTTGGCTTGATATTCCACCATCGAAAAATTTGTTTTTATAGCTAAAAGATATGGAATTGAAACTGCTGTTTTCGGCAGGCAAATCCCACTGATTGTAGTTGGCGTGATAGTTGAAATAAAACAGATCGGCTTGGGCATTTATGTTGTTATAGCTGAACGAAAATAGATGCTCTTTTATGTTGTACGAAAGTTTAAGTGATAGGTCGTTTTTTGCATTTTCGTTGTGGGTAAACATCTGGTGATAGTTTGCTGAAATATTTAAGTCAGCAATTTTGGTATATGCTTTCAAAAATGGTGTGTAGCTATTAATTTGACTTTTATAGAAATAATCACCAATGGTATAAATTTCGTTTTTAAGACCAAAATTCAGACCAATAAAATTCTCTTTTTTGTGCAACCTGAAGTTTATTTTATTTTCCATTTCCAAGCTATTGGAAATTTTACGGAATAGGGTAGAGTCGTAAGTGTTGTCTAAACTTGTGTGAGTTACAGGTCTTTGAAAAGGGTCAACTTCCTCTTCTAAATAGAGCCATTTCTGCTTTGAAATTTGTAAGTTATGGATAATTTTCCCGAAGGTGAATTTACTTATTGTAGAGTCGTTTTTTGCCAAAAAATCGAAATAGTGAGTAAGTGCAAATTCATTGTCTAAATATTTGTTTTCGGCTTTGGTGTTGATGTTAATAGGCATTCCGGGTCTAAATGGCTCTTCATTATATGTGAAAAGCGAGTCATCGGCAATTCCACCATTTTCTTGTGCTGTGAACTGATTAAACTGAAAACTTGCCAATATGCCATATTTTTTATTATTGGTAACATATTTCAAATATGTACTTGCCGAACCCATGGTAACACGCTGACGCTGATATGTTCCCAGAGAATTTATAACTTGGAAATCAACCCCAAAATTGAAATTTTTGACACTTTGTGCATGCGTTCCACCAAAATATTGAAGTTTGGGTATTCCAGTTGCAAAATAAAGTCTCGAAAAGGGTGAAGATGTATTATAGATTTTGAAATTAGAACGATTTTGTAGAAAATGATTGTAATGAATATTCCTAAAATTTTGCTCTAAGCTCAGTGGTGTGATGTCTAAAATTCTGTGATTGTGTCCAAATGCACCCAAAGATGCACTCATAAAATTGCCATTATTAATGGGATCGAAAAATACAAAATCAATTAGCAAGGTGTCTGGCTCTATGTCGGTTTTGTTTGTATTCCACACATCTTCAATAAGATAGTAAGATGTAGCAGTGTAGTTTGGCGATTCCTTTTCTGCTTCTGGAACATCTTCTTGTCCAAAAATATTATTTATGGAAAAAACCACCACAAATAAAAAAATGATATATATGACTTTGATTATCTTCGACATCTGACAGATTTGTAGCTTGCAAATTTAAGAAAATTAGCCATATGGATTGAAAATCATAGAATTTAATATGAAAATTTCACAAACATAAAGTCTTGTTTACAAACATATTCACATTTAGTTTGTTATTTAGGATAGATTTTGTTGCTTTTGAAAGAGTTTTTTTTACTTTTGCATTGAAACAAAAAATGAAACACAAATATTACTAAACAAATAAAATTATTTTATGAAGAAAATTACAAGCTTTTTCGTTTTATTGGCTCTAATTTTTGGTCAATTAAACGCACAGATTAATTTAGAAGGTGAGTCATATACTCAAAACTTCGACCAATTAGAGGATGGTATTCCTACTGGTTGGAAAATTTCCACAAAAGCCACAGCGTCAGCTTTGGGAGAAGATGCTATTTTTAATGCCGACCAAAAAGGTGTATGGAATGGAACAGGTGGTGGATTTAAAAACTATGCATCAGGAACTGGAATGCAAGCCGATGCTACGAATGGAGAGCAAGACGCTGCTACAAACAGAGCTTT
>JAAYKF010000062.1 GCA_012522535.1 Bacteroidales bacterium | reverse complement strand
TCGTCTGCATAAAGAAGTACCTCTTCTTTATCCTTCTGGTTCCATCTTTTTCTATGTAAATTCATAACACAAATATAAAAATTATCACTTAAATTTGTGTCCAAGAATTAATCACGCTATTACCTAAACAGTTAGTTAAAAAAATACAAGAAAATCAATCTTTGTAGGGGTCATAAATATCCTCTCCGGCCATGGCTACTCCTATGGGGTGAAGTCGATGTTTTATTTTTATAGTTTCACCTTGATACTTCAAAACCTCCTCCAAGCTTTTGTAGCATTCTGGAGCCTCATCGGCGGCACCTCCACGCAAATAAATATCTTTATTTTTTAGTTCAGACTGCACTTTGTCGAAATCTACTTCGCCTTTTCTGACAATCTCTCTAATTCTTTTGCCATCTTTTTTTGTCCATCTTGTTTTGCCCAATGCTTTGGTTCTCGACATTACACGTCCTGCACCGTGAACGGTGGAAAAAAGAGCTTTTCGAGCTAAATCATTGTCAACGCCCTCAACTATCACAGAAACATCGCGCATATTGGCACCAATAAAACCCTCCTGACTGGGAAAAGCTGGCGTACAGCCTTTTCTGACAACCCAATAATCTTCACCAAAATGTTTCTCTCTCCAAGCAAAATTATGATGATTGTGTACCTCTTTCACTGCCTTTATTCCCAAAATTTCCAGAACTTTATCCACCACAATATCTCTTCCTGCATAGGCATATTTTCCAGCTAAGTCTAAGGCTTGGATATAATCCCTTCCCAGTTCCGAGTCTGCCTCCAGAAGTAGAGGTTTGTCGCTCATGGCAAATTGTTTGGGCTTATCATCAAATTTCAAACCTTGTGTCAAAGCCAAAAAGCCAGTGGTGGTGCGATGCCCGAAGCCCCTTGAACCAAAATGAACACCCACCCACAGCCAACCTTCGTCATCTTCAAAAAGATCGATAAAATGATTTCCTGCTCCCACTGTACCCAGCTGATTAGTTGCAATTTGAATCATTCTACGCTGGGGTAAAAAGGGAGTTCTGGCAATTTCTTCTAAAACAGGATGATCTATGGGTTCATTGTTAACCCTGCCAATTCCGAACGAAATTCGCTGAAAAATCTCGTCCATCACTTTAGGGACATCAACTTCAGCTGCTTTTACGGGAGTTTTTACGGCTTTGTTGCCACAAGCAATATCGAAGCCCACTCCGGCAACCGAAATATGGTTTTTGTATGCAATGGCTCCACCAATGGGATGGGCATATCCGTAGTGTGCATCGGCGGTGAGAACGCCAATATCGTCGGGAGAGTGAAGACAGTTTATAAGTTGCTCCACAGCACCCGAATCTATTATATCTTCTCCGAATATGGTTATGTTTTTATATGTTTTCATCTGATTTAATCGTTAATTACTCTCTATATATCTAAGTTTTAAACCAAGTAATTTCCTTGGGAATGTACAATATTTCATCTTCAAAATTATCATATAATACTACGTCCGTGTAGTTATATTTACTATTTTCAATCTTAATTTTTCTTCCTAAAACTTGAGCAAAATTATATATGGTTAAGTTGTCTGTATCTTTTAAACAGTTTATAATATCATTAAAACTCAATTTTGTTTCAAAGTCATTGGCATCTTCTATATAATATTCAGTTTTGTAATACGAGTCTGTCCACAAAATCACTTCTTTACAATCTATTTTTGCTAAAATATCAATATATTTATTGCGTATAGTTTTCACCTCTTCTATAATTTCCATTTCAGATTGGTAATAATGGTCGCTTAAACCAATTATATCTTCAATGAAGAATTTCCAAGTTGTATTAAAAGGTAAAAATTGCAAGTGAAAAACACCTGTTGCATAAAATTCTAAAAACAATTCCTTCTCGTACTCAAAATCCACTGGCAAATAGAGGCCATAAGAGCAATAAAGGTTGTTTTCCACAGGTTTCTGCGCGTCAAATTTTAAAAAATAAACGGCTAACCTATAAGTTTCTTTTTTACCAAAATCGAAAAGTTGATCTTCTATTTCATACTGCTTTTCTTCCTCTTCATTTTCAAAAAAAGGTGAGAAATATGCATCAATATTTACGTTAAACATCTCAGAAATTGACTTAATAAAAGTCAAGTAATCTTGAGAATAAAACGTATAAACACCAAGTGCGTTCATGGTTTTTGTACTGCTCATATTTCTTTAACTATAAAGTCGTTTAAAAATTAACAGAGGCAAACTCAACTTCAAATATAATCATTTTTTCTAATTTATATCAATAATGCTGATTTGGAAAAACATTTCAGTCTAACACCCATGGTTATGCCCAAGTTGTAAATTTTATTTGCATAGTCATGTAATACAGCAATTTAGAATTAATTTTAAGTTTTAACAAAAAAAACATGAATATTGTAGACTTTTTGCTGACAAATTTTGTATATTTGCTTCGTAAATTATACGTTGGGTGCTATTTTGCAACCGACACAGCTAACATTAACAAATAACATTATTACAAGAAAAATTTTAATTACATTACTCATCGGGACTTTGACGCAAATTGCGTTTGCCCAAACCTTTGATAAGTCCAAATTGGATAATTATTTCAACGCACTTCAAGAAAACAACAAGTTTATGGGAAGTGTTGCTGTTTCCAAGGACGGAAAAATCATTTACACAAAATCAATCGGGTTTGCTGACGTTGAAAATAACATAAAAGCAACTGAAAATTCTAAATATAGAATAGGCTCAATTTCCAAATCGTTTACAACCGTATTAGTTTTAAAAGCAGTTGAAGAGAAAAGGTTAGACCTTAACCAAACTATTGATAAATGGTTTCCAACAATTGAGAATGCAAAACAAATTACGGTAAAAAATTTGCTGAACCATAGAAGTGGGATACACAATTTTACAGATGATGCAGACTATTTATCTTGGAATACACAACCGAAGACAGAGAAAGAAATGGTTGAAATTATTTCAAAAGCTGGGAGCGACTTCAAACCAGACAGCAAGGCAGAATACAGCAATTCAAATTTTGTTCTTTTAACTTATATTCTTGAAAAAACGTTTGGTAAATCTTATTCTGAACTATTGCAGAAGTATATTGTTAAACCAATCGGTTTGAAAAATACTTATGTTTTCGGAAAAATCAATCCAGTCAACAATGAATGTAAATCATACAAATTTATAGGTGCTTGGAAATTAGAGCCAGAAACAGATTATTCAATTCCGTTAGGTGCAGGTGCAATTATTTCTACACCAAGCGACTTAACAAAATTTGCAGACGCATTATTTAGCGGAAAACTTTTGAAACCTGCAAGTCTTAACATAATGAAAACCATCAAAGATGGTTACGGAAATGGATTATTCCAAATTCCATTTTACAATCATATCGGTTATGGACATACTGGCGGTATTGATGGTTTTAGCTCTGTCTATTCGCATTTTGCTGACGACAACATTTCGTATGCTTTAACTTCAAATGGAACAAATATGAATAATAATGATATTTCTATTGCCGTTTTAAGTGTTATTTACAACAAACCTTACGAAATTCCTACATTTAATATTTTCAACGTGACTTCGGAAGAATTAGACAAATATTTAGGCGTTTATGCTTCTACACAAATACCGTTGAAAATTACCATTACAAAAGAAGGAAACACTTTAATTGCGCAAGGTACGGGACAGCCAGCATTTCCGCTTGAAGCAACCGATAAAGACAAATTTAAGTTTAACCAGGCAGGAGCAAAATTTGAATTTAATCCAACTGACAAAACAATGATATTATTTCAAGGAGGCGGACAAATTAAATTCACGAAAGAATAAAAACAGCACCCAACAAACAAATTGGCAAGAGAGCGGGTGAACGGCTTCGATTGAATGATAGTGCAAAGTTGAACGGTAGTAATTCTATTCAACATTTGTGCTAAAAGTCCGCTCCCTCGCCAATTTGCCAACCGTTAGGCAACATGCTAAAAGCCAACCGCACAAATGACACATTTGGTTTTGCCAACGCACGAAGCCAACGCTTCAAAAACCAAAAGAGCTAAATTTTCCCAACGAACCGAAGAACTCATAACTTGTTGAAAAATTTTAGGGACATTTATTGTCCTTAATTCAAAAATATTACTACCTTTGTTCAAACATTGTCCTTAATAGATGAGTAAAACAATAGCAACATTTGGCGAGCAAATTCGCTTAATTCGTGAGGAAGCAACGCTTTCACTTCGAGAAGTGGCTGAACAAATAGGCATTGACACTTCTTTGCTTGGTAAAATTGAACGCAACGACAGACAACCGACCAAAGAACAAATCAAACTGATTGCAAAGTTTTTCAAATTGGGAGAAAAAGAATTACTCAAAGAATTTATCAGCGACCAGATAGCCTATAAAATTTTAGAGGAAGAAGCCGACTTGGACACTTTGAAAGTTGCTGAAATGAAAATTGAATATTTAAAATCGAAGAAGTGAATTATTACGAACAAATAAGAGAATTAACTAAAAATGTTCCAACAAGTTTGGTGGACTTTTCTTTGCCACGAGATTGGGCAAGAACCCCAACGCAAGCATCATCAAATTTTATTACAAACAAAGAACAAGGAGATTGGGCTGAAAACCTCGTAACAAGCGCAATTAATGAAACTTCAAAAAACTTCGTTGCTGTAAAATATGGAAAATCTGACGACTTAATTGCAGGTGATGAGGGGTTTGACAGCTTCTATCAAGAATTTCAAAATGAATTAGACACAATCGGTAAAAGACCCGATTTATTGATTTTCAAAAAATCCGATTTCAATGAGCAATTAGGCTACGATATTAGCCAAGTTCCACATAACACCATTACAAATTATGTTAAAAAAGCTGTTGCTGGAATTGAAGTTCGTTCAAGTGCATTTCTCATTGACCGATATGAAGAAGCAATGCAAATTCGCACAGAAAAGTTTACACAACTTGCTTTACAAACAAGAGATAAAATTCTATTAGAATATTCTGATTTATTGGAACACCCAACAAGAAGTAAATACATTGCTTTGCTAAAAGCAATTACAACAGATACATTAAGTGCAAGTGACTTTAGACGACCAAGTTGGAGTTCCTCTGAAAGATTAGTAGAACTTTCACTGCAATTCAAAATCTTAAAAGATGCAATAAAAGAAATACAAAAGCGAGATTATTTATCTATCACGCCAAAAGTTGAAGACATTAAGGTTGTTTACAAATGGATTGAAACGTTCAATGTTCCCCATTTCTATTTTCAAGTTTTCTTTGACAAGGTTTATGGAATTTCATTTGAACAAATTCTGCAAATCATTTCCGACCCCGACAAAGAGGGTGTAATCTTTTCGGTAGAAGCCGACACCAAAAATCAAAACAAGACCACAATCAAAATCAATTCTAAAAGCGGTGTTCAAATTGCTTATAAAGTTGATGAACCCGAACACAAGAGCGTTCGCAAAGAAATGACCAGAGGACGACTTTTGTTTTATGTAACGTTTGAAGGCGGAACAGCTTATTTGGACGTAAGTAATTTGTGTAAAACTTTAGGAATAAAACAAAATGATTTTTAATGCTTGCACCCAATATTGAAATAATCAGCAATGAACCTGAAAGAGAATATGCTCAAACCGTTTCGTTAGAGCATCGTAAAAAATATGCTCAATTTTTTACGCCTTTTGTTGTTGCAGAATTTATGACAAATTGGATTTTGGGAAATAAACAACTGCAAACAATTTTAGACCCTGCCTTTGGTTTGGGAATTTTCGCAAGAGCAATCAGACAAAAAAACGCAGATTGTTTTATTAAAGGTTTTGAGATTGACGAAACAATTTTGCATGAAGCTAATGCCATTTTTGAACATGAAAAAAACACTTCTGTTCTCTTAAAAGATTATATGTTTAACGATTGGGGCAATCATTATGACGGTATTATTTGCAATCCCCCTTATTTTAAATTTCACGACTATGACAATAAATCCGTTCTGAAAGAAATTGAAGAAAATTTAGGATTGAAGTTAAATGGCTTTACCAATCTTTACACATTGTTTTTATTAAAATCAGCTTACCAATTAAATAAAAACGGACGTTCTGCATACATCATTCCTTCGGAGTTTTTAAATTCTGATTATGGAAAATTGGTAAAATCGTATTTGATTGAAAATAGATTATTACGTTATATCATTGTCTTTGATTTCGAAGAAAACGTTTTTGATGATGCTCTAACAACCGCTTCTATCTTATTATTTGCGAACGATAACAAAAAATCGGAAGTTGAATTTATTAATATAAAATCGCCCGACGAATTACAATCTTTGCAAATAAAAATTCAATCTTATCCTAAAGGCATAGCCAAAAAAACGTTTTCGTTTTCAGAACTCAATCCCGAAATAAAATGGCGTTCGTATTACCAAAAACAAAACGCAACACGTTTTAAAAATCTTATTCCATTTTCCACTTATGGAAAAGTTGTGAGAGGTATTGCCACAGGTGCAAATGAGTATTTCACATTCAATCAATCCAAGGCAAAAGAATACAACATTGATGAAAAAAACTTATTGCCTTGTATTACAAAATCGGTTGATGTAAGCGGATCATTTTTTACGAAAAAAAATTTTGAAGAATTAAAACAGCAAAACAAAAATATTTTCCTGTTCAATGCAATAGAGCAAACCGAAGCATCATCAAAATACATTTTAAAAGGTGAAGCAGAAAAAATCAATAAAAGATTTTTGACAGCAAGTCGCAATCCTTGGTATGCTTTGGAAAAGCGACCGCCATCGCCAATTTGGGTTTCTGTTTTTAATCGCAATGGTTTACGCTTCATTCGCAACGAGGCTAATATAAGCAATCTTACAACATTTCATTGTATTTACTTAAATCTGTTTTCACAACCGAAAGCTGACTTACTGTTTGCCTATTTGCTTACAGATATTTCAAAAGAAATCTTCAACGACAACCGCAGGGAGTACGGAAACGGTTTACATAAGTTTGAACCCAATGACATCAACAAAGCTCTGATGGTTGACCTTTATGAAATCAGCAAAACGGATGAAGAACAAATTTTGAGCTTGTATTATGCGTATAGAGAATCAGAGCTATCAGGAAATGCAAATGCAAGTTTGTTGAAAAAAATAAACGGAATTTTTCTGAAATTATTTACCAAATAATGAATGAGCAACAACAGCAAATCCAACTTTTCAAATCTGTTTTCAAAGGCAGAGAAGATGTGTTTGCTGTTAGGTGGGAAAAGGGGAGCAAAAGCGGTTATATGCCTGCTTATTTTTATGACCCATACCATTACCGGGCACATAAAATGAATGGAGGCACTTTTGCGAACTATCCTCACAAAACTTATCTGGCACTTACTGAAGTCGAAATTGAAAAGCATTTGAACGGCGTGTAGCAAATCGGCGTTTATCCTTTATTAAAAGACAATACTTCGTGGTTTTTAGTGGCTGATTTCGATAAAGAAAATTGGCAAAAAGAAGCAACTGCATTTCTGAACACTTGTTCAAAAAGCAACATTCCTGCTTATCTGGAACGTTCTCGTTCGGGAAATGGTGGGCACGTTTGGATTTTCTTTGAACAGTCTTATCCTGCAATCAGAAGCAGAAAGATTTTTATTTCCATTCTTGAACAATCTGGAGCATTTTCAATGTATGATAAAATTTCAAGTTTTGATCGCTTATTTCCCAATCAAGACTTCCTTTCGGGAAAAGGTTTGGGCAATTTGATAGCATTGCCCTTATTCAAACCAATATTAGAAAAAGGAAATAGTTGTTTTATCAACCCAGAAACTTTTGATCCGGTTGCTGATCAATGGATATTTCTCAATGAAATCAAACAAATTTCTGTTGCTGAATTAGATAATTTGTATCAACAATTTTTAGACTCAAAAGAGAAATTGACTCAAAAAACAAGCTCTGGGAAATTGGAGTTTGCTTTAAGTAATAACGTAATAGTCAGTAGAAATGGTTTAACAATGCCATTAATAAACTTTTTAAAAGAAGAGCTGAATTTTTACAATTATGAATTTATTATCAAAAAGAAATCGGGCGAAAACACTTTTGGAACAAATCGTTATTTTAAGTTTGTAGAGGAAACAGAAAATGAAGTCATTATTCCAAGAGGCTTTATCGGGAAACTCATCCGTTTTTGTAAAGAAACACAAATTGATTTTCAATTTTCGGACAAGAGAGAACTCAAAGAAACTATTCATTTTTCATTCTATGCAAAAATAAGAAAACACCAACAAAAAGCGGTTGAAGCAGCTGGCAAAAAAGATTTTGGCGTGATTGTAGCACCAACAGGTTCGGGCAAGACCATTATTGGTTTAAAAATAATTGCTGACAAAAAACAACCTGCCCTTATCATCGTTCATCGAAAACAATTATTGGAACAATGGATGGAACGCATTGAAGCATTTATCGGTATTCCTAAAAAAGACATTGGAATTATCGGACAAGGAAAAGCAAAAGTTGGTAAGCAAATCACAGTTGCAACTATTCAAAGTTTGCCAAAGAAAATAGATGAAATTAAAAACTCTTTCGGAACAATTATAGTCGATGAATGTCATCATATTCCAGCTGAGACATTCCGAAATACAATTGAACAACTGCACACATTTTATCTCTACGGACTGACAGCAACACCTTTCAGAAAATACAATGATAGCAAACTTATTTTTACGCACTTAGGCGAAATTATAGCAAACATTCAACCAACTGAAATTAAAAATTACAAACAGCCCAAAATAATTATCAGATGTACGGAATTAGATGTCCCCTTCAATTCAATGACCGACAATTTTGAAACATTGTCGAAGATTCTGGTTCACGATACAAGCAGAAACAAGCTGATTTTAAACGACGTTCAAACTGAATTAAATCAAGGTAAAAAGGCTGTCATCATTACCGAAAGAAAAGAGCATATTGAAACGCTAAATTTATTCTTAAAACAATCGTATGAAACTATTACTTTGAGCGGTAATGATACTGACAGCAGTATGAAAGCAAAGTGGAAGACATTGAAAGAAAGCAACTTCCATGTCTTAATAACCACAGGCCAATACTTTGGAGAGGGGGCGGATTTGCACAATATCAACACTTTGTTTTTGGTATATCCGTTTTCATTTCAAGGCAAGCTAATTCAATACATTGGCAGAGTTCAACGTTCGGGAATCAACCCAATAATTTATGATTATCGGGACATGAAAATAGATTATCTCAACAAGCTTTTTCTAAAACGAAACACCTACTATAGGAAAATTGACAAACAGGCAACTTTTTTTGATGAACCACAAGAGGAAATTGCAATTTCAAAAAGCAAGACTATTACGATAGAAAAACAAGTCAAAATCCCAATTGCAGATTTAGAATTTCGCTACGGAAATGTGACATTTCTTTATACCGATAAGCCAACGAATAAAACACTTGAATTTGAGATTGAGAACATTGAGCTAAGGCCTGAATTTGACGTTTTAAAACCTTATTTTATAAAGGTTTTAAAGTCGAAAACAATTTATGTAGAATTATTTGCCGAATTTGAAAACGGAAAAATTGTTTCTCAATTAGCCACTTCGCAAGATATTGAACGCATCAATAAAGAAGTTGTCGAAAACGTAAAACTTCAATTTCTCAATAAAGGTTTAATTGGACAAATACCAATATCCAAACAAAATATCATTACATCTGAAGAATTGCAGAACAATCAAAACATATACACTAATGCTGAAAATATATTAGCCGACTTTCTTAAAAATAAAAGCTATAAACATTCTCAACACATCCAATTCTTGGCAGACAATCACGAAAGCAACACAATGAAAATTCGCTTTGTATTACAACCGTTCTCCTTTGTGTTTCTACTGTCAGGGGAGCATCAATATCATATTGTTTTGGAAACATTAGACACAGAAGAAGCCACTTATATTTGGCATACAGCAAAAGACCGACAAATGCTAATTGAAACTGTAAAACACATAGATCTGCAATTAAACATTATAAGAGATAAAGGACGAGAAACCTTTTTAAAAACTAATCCTGAAAATTTCACCCGAATTATGCACAACTACTTAGACGAAAATAAAGGTTTTATTGTTTGGAAAAATTTGTTAGAGAAACGATTGACATAGCTCAACGCTTTCGGTTCCTAATTTAGTTCTCTATGGTGTTTCAATAATTTGGAGTGATGTTTTTATACCATTTGTAATAATAAGTTTACAAACCAAAAAAAAGGACCATTTACAAAAACAGTCCCTTTTAGTTTACTTTCTATATGTTTTATTCTGCTTTTTTGCGGACGTAATTTCGGATAAGTCCATCAATGGAAAATCGTCCTGCTCCTGCAACTATCAATACTACATATAGAGCAAAATATAGTAATGCTAATTCTTTTACCGAAAATGGATCGGCAGCGTGGGCTAAAAACCCGGCTACACCCATTGCAAATAGAATTGGAACGGCGGCAAGTCGCGTTAGAAAGCCAAAAATAATTGCTATGGAAGCAAAAAATTCAGCAAATATAAGCATGCTCACTGCAACTTTAGAGCTCATGCCAAACATGGGCGGAAAGTGCTCTGCCATCACGTCAAAACTCATCAATTTTGCCCATCCGTGAGTCATCATAAAAGCACCAACAACAATTCTTAGTATCAATAATCCAACATCTTTTACCAATGCCGAATCCTCTTTTTCATATAACCAAAATATTTTTTTCATAATAATTCTTTTTTTAACGTTATGTGAAATAAGAACGTGTTAACATTAATTTTGTTCATACAAATTTCCTCACTACATGACAATTTTTAATAACACCTCTCTAAATCCATCTTTCTGGGGGTTTAGTAATATATTTGCGATGTGTTCTAATCCGTACTTGAAGATGGATTTAGCCCTGTGTCCATGTTTTTTTAT
>JAAYKF010000061.1 GCA_012522535.1 Bacteroidales bacterium | reverse complement strand
CTAAAAAAACCACTCCAAATTATTGAAACGCCATAGAGAAACCGAATTGGCTACCGAATGCTTCTGTCAACACAGACTAAAGCCGAAGTTCCGCTACGCTACACTGCGGTTTAGTCTTTATATGTTATGCCTCGTTCTTCTTTCGTCCGTTTAAATTTCGTTTATTCGTTTTTGTAATTCAGTCAAACGATTTATGAGTTCGTCAAAGTCAATTTTTTGTCCGTAAATCATACTATCTTTCATTTGGTTATAGTCATCTTCCCACTTTTTTAGGATTGTGCCGGGTGGAATAAATTTGATGTTTGCAGGATTATGTTTTGTATAGTCAACACCCGAAATTGCCGTAAATTTGCTGCGATGTCTTACGATAATGTTGTAAAGTTCGGTGTCTTGTAAAGCAATTTCAGCGTATTCAGTTTGGCTCAATTTTTCAATGTCGTACAAGTGTCGGCTCAATCGTTCTACTCGTATTTTGTCAAGCGGTTTTTGAAATTCTTCGTGAAGCAAAAACACCTTTTCCAAAAATGTCCGTTCGGGATTTACAATAGGAATAGAAATAGGTTTGTCTGTAAAAGGATTGTCTTTGTAAATTTCAGAAACAAATGTTCCAAAAGTTCTTTGTGTAAAAGGTTCTTTTAAGGAACGACTACCAACTTCAACCAAAACACCGGGTTTCAAATATGTGTCTGTTTCGGTTAGTTTGTTGTAATAAATTTCAATAATCAAAGGGTCTTGGTCGTGATTTTCTACTTCACGAGGTTTTACGGTTACATTTTCAAAGCCAAATTCAGCAAACTTATTTTTCAGTTCTTCGGTAAAAACTTCCGAGATAAACTGAAATGATTTTCGTCTTAATTTTTTGATGTCGCCTTTTGTAAGTTCGCCTGAAAAACCAAGAAATTCCCTGTCCAAAGCCAAATCAATATCTTCCGAAAATCGTTGTATTACATTCCAACCTTTGCTTAACGAAGTTCCTCCTTTAAAAATTAAAGCATTCGCACAATCCATTGAAAAGATAATTGCCAAAGTATGCACTACCCACCAATCTTTTTCTGCGGCTGATGATGAAGGCAAACCGATTTGTCGGCTTGTTTCGGCAAATAATCTGATTTTGGTTTCATCGGGTAACTTAAACCACTCTTGTAAATGTGCGAACTTATTCATCGGTTGCAATTATTTTTCTAATCCAAACAGGTGCTAATTGTAAATCGTGTTGCAGATGTTTCGGATTTTCGTTTTTCAAAATGTTCTTTATCTGTTTTATTTCTTCGGCTGTTACTTGGTCTTTGCCGATTGTCCGCAATGCTTGAATTGCCAATGTGCTTATTTCGCCAACAAAAGCCAAGTTTTTAGAACTCGCTTTTTTGAATGTTATAGTTTGTTTTCCGATTTTGATTTTTCGAGCCGAAGTATCGGAATAGAAAACAATGTTCAAAGGCACTTGTGTAGTCAATCCTAATTTATACATTGCGTAACTACCTGTTGGTATTATGGTTGCTCTGTCTCTTTTTGCAATGGCAACCGCAATTTCTTCAATACTCGGCAATACTTTTCCGATGTAATCGTCAATAACAGGACGAACATAAATGCCTTGTGCAACTCGTTCTAATTCGCCCGATTTTACCAAGCGTTCCAATGCTTTATTTGTAGCTTTGGTGTTGGCTATTTTAGGAAAACTGTCCACAAAGAAAAGCGTACCTCTTGGGTTTCGCTTTATCTTTTCTAATACTTGTATTTCAACGCTTCTATACATTTTTTCGCTTTAATATTGTCGCAAATTTAGTAAATATTTGCGACAAGACAATGAATTGAAAGCAATGTTGCTGTAAAAAAAGGAAACGGTTACTTTTCCGAGTATTCATAAATACTTTTTTCGCCTGATTTTAAAAACTCAAAAAAGTTTATGCCTTGATATTTACAGGTTTGAAGTATCGAAAGTAAAATCAAGTGATGTTCTATGTTTTTCTTTGAAAGACTTTTGCTGATTTTCTTTCTCCATTTAGCAAATGGTTTTATGGAATGTTCGGCATTATTGTTGTTCCAAGGGATTCCATCGTGATTTAGGAACGTGAATAATTTCTCTTTGTATTTGACAAATCGTTTTTGATAAGAAAGAGCTAAGTCAGATTCGAACTCTTGTAAAATGACTTTCTTATAAAAATTCTCTACTTCTTTTTTATGCTTGTTCAGATAAAACTTTTTTAGTCCATATTTGTCAATCGTAGCAATAATATTCCGTAATAGATTTCCAAATTCTGATACTATCTGTTTAAATTCTTCGTCCAATTGATGTTTCATAAAATCTTCATTCAAATCTCGAATCAGATGAACCAAGCATTTTTGTTGTTCACACTCCAAAGAGTCGTAACCTGTGTAAAAATCCGAAACTAAAACACCTTTAAAACCTTGCAATAATTCTTTCAGAAAATCGGGTTCTCGTGTTTCCCTGAATTGATAATAAACGCTGTCATAATTTGCAAAAACCCAAACATATCCGTCTATTCCTTTTATTCTTGCAATGGTTTCATCAATATGTATGAGTTTTGACCGGCTCATTTTTTTGATAATTTCATTGTACGTGTCTTCATATTTTTTTGCAATGATTTCTTTGAAATGTGTCATTTGAGTAGCGGAAGATTTTATGGAAAATGAATCTTTCAAAACATTTACAATACTCTCTGAACTTAATTTGTATTGTATCTTTTGATTGACCGACCACAGCATTATATTATGCCCATAGGTAGGTAATCGCCTCATATTTTCTACCATAAAGTGTTTTTTGCATTTATAGCAAAAGTATGCTCCGCCTTGATATTCTATTACTTGTTTTTTTATTCCTGCTTTCATAAACACCAAATCAATTTGAGACTTTTTGCTACTACGAACTATTTTTATCTCTTTGCTATTGCATTTTTTACATTTATCAGGAAAGAGATTGATTCGCTTGTCAATGCGGTTGTATTGTTTTGCAGTTTGTTTGGTTTTAGAAATGGCTTTATAAACTTTTCGTTCTGTCCGCAAGAAAATATGTTGTCTTTGATAGTCGAAGTATGCTTTTGCATTGATTTCGTTAAAATGTTCGAGAGCAAAAACAGTAACGCCCCATTTGAAAATATTTTGCTGTTTGAGGTTGTTGGCTAAAACTGTTTTGTCGTTATTTTCGGAAAGCGAAAGTATCCATTCTTGAACTTTCATCAATGCCCTACAATCTTCAATATTATAGGTCGTCAATTTTTCTTTCAGGTTATTTTCTGCGTTCAATTCCCAATTATATCTCCAAATAATACTTTGTACTCCCGATGCTTTTTCGTCTGTCCAACTAAATTTCAAATAGTTGGCAATATCTTTTAGTCCGTTGGTGTAGGTTGGAATATAGATGTCGTTGGAAAACAGCGTAAGTACATTGAACGAATTTTCAATAATTTTCTTTACTTTGTTTTGATAAGGAAGTGGAAGTTTTTTGGCAATTCGTTTTAAAGCCTGAATTTCATAAGAACCATAATGATAAAGAACAAAATCATTTTGAGCATTCAACAAATCAATGAATTGTATAAAAATGTCCTGTTGTTCGGAAATATTATCAGCCCAAAATGAGTGTTCCGTTTCGGAATTTTCCGTTTTGACGACTACCCCAATCAGGTAATAAAAATCTCTGTCAGGAATACCCTCAATATCAAAGAAAATTTCCGTTTCTTTTTTCTCTAATTCGGGAAATTTTTGGATGAAAACTTTCTGCTCCCGAATTGCCAAAGCTTTTAATTCGGGTAAAAACTTCCGTCTTCTGTATGGGTTTTTCTTTGGTCGAAAAATATATGACAACTGTTTTACAGAGAAAATGCCTCTGTTGTTTTTCTGTTCAATTTCTTTCGGTTTCAAATTTCCTAAAAGGCTCAAATCATCTCTTTCTGTTAGCTTTTCGCTACATATTGGGTTGAACTCACAAACTTGACAATGACTGATTTTGTAAAATACAGGAGGTGTTTCAAACTTTTGAATTTGCTCAATTGTAGCAATGGTTTTCTTTACCTCTTTTGAAAGATTGCTCAATATTACTTTTGTACTTTTCTGTTGATTGCCAAACATTATTTTGGCTTCATTTATTTTGAGGTTGAAGTTTTGTTTTAAGTAATGAGCTTGTAATGCAATGAATAGCTTGTCTGATTTTTGTACTTTTTCAAAAGGCGAAATAAGAATAGGAGTAAAGTTGCTTTTCTGGTCGTAATAAATTCCGTCCAATCTCAAATCTACTTCTGAATTTCTGAATGAAATTTGAAGGTAGGTTTTCCCTTTTTCAAATTTCAAATCAGACGAATAATCAATATTTTGAAATTCTACTTCTAATGAAAGTTTTGTTTGTATTGCAGAAAGTTGTTTTTGTTTTAGCGTTTCAAAAATGGTCTGAAATTCCGTTTTGGGCAATGGATTTTCTTGAACCTTTGCCAAAAAGGCTTTGTGGTTGCAATGGATAACAGTATATAGAATTTCATTCGTTATTTTCATTAAGCCAAGAGTTTACATTTCAGTTAGCCTATTGGCTGTCGGTTGAAGTTAGTACGGTAGGTTGTCATAGAATGAGGCATAACGTTTGACCAGCTTGCCGAAGTGGCGGATTTTGACCGATAAACTTCAATCGAAGAACGAACTTTCAATTTACCTAAAACGTTCAATCGAAGCACTTTACCCGCCATTTTGGCAAACTGGCTGTTGAACAAAAGCTTCGCTAGCCTTCAAACTCAATTCTAAGACAAAGATAGTAATTTTTCGTATAAAAAAGTTGATATAAAATTTAAAATTATGACTTTTAAGAAAGAAAATTACACAACAACG
>JAAYKF010000060.1 GCA_012522535.1 Bacteroidales bacterium | reverse complement strand
GGCTTTGGTATCATATAAATTTGCAAGTTTTAGATTACAAAGATACAAAATCTTGCATTAATATCAAAGCTTTTTGTGTGTTAAATTATTGATAATCAAATAGATGTGTGGTTTTTAAGGGACGACTAACTAAGCATTAGCTTCGCTCTGTTCGGGCTATGCCCTTTTAAAGATTTAAGACACTATCCCATTAAGTGTGTAAGTTTACTCAGAGGGTCTTGCTTTATATCTCTTCCCTCTCTTTGGTTTTCTTCCTTTTTTCAGAGTGTCTTGAAGGGCATGTTTTAAGTCGGGGAAAATGTAGTTAAAGCCAGCTTCGTTGAGGCGTTTTGGCACCACATTTTGTCCTTGAGTGAGCATAATGGCAGATTCGCCCATAAAGAGTTTAAGGATACTTTCTGGTATTTTCAAGAAGCAAGGACGTTTTAAGGTTTTGGAGAGTGCTTTCCAAAACTTTTTTGACTTAGTTGCTTCGGGTGCAACAAGGTTATAAACTCCTTCCATCTTAGTATTTTTCATGGCAAATTGTACGGCATTTACCACATCTAAAACATGTATCCACGAAATATATTGCTTACCCGAACCGGGTATAATTCCCATTAAAGAACGTTTTATTATGGGTCGAACTTTTTTTATTATTCCACCATTTCTACCTAAGACTGTTCCAAATCTGTAAATTACAACACGAGTGTTCTTTGATGCCTCCATGGCTGTCGTTTCCCAGTCGGAGCATACATCGCCCAAAAAACTATTATTGGGAATTGTGTGATCTTCGTCGTATTTATCTTCTCCATCATAAAATCCAACTGCCGATGCCGAAACAAACACCTTTGGACGAACTTTTGCCTTCTCTATGGCATCTACAATAAGTTTGGTGGTGTTTATTCTGCTATCATAAATCAATTTTCTATTTTCCTCATTCCATTTTGATATAATGGGAAAGCCTGCCAAATTGATTATTGCATCACTTTTTTCGACTTCAGAAACAATATTGTCGAAATCTGTATCTAAGGCAGTGTGTTTGAGTTGTGTAATGAAGTGGTTTTTTCTCAATAGCGATTTTGTTAGTTCTTTTCCTATAAATCCACTTCCTCCAGTAATTAAAATTCGCATAATTTTATTATTTTTCTATAAATATACAAAATACAAACTTACAAAACAAATATTACTAATTGTAAAACAATAAAACGCTTGAAGTTGTTTTTTTATTTTACATTTGCTAATGCCGATGGCTGGATTGTTTTGGGCAATTGAGCAGAGCTAAAATTGCACTATTTTCAATGGGTATAATTTGCTTTTTGTATATGACAAGTTTATGGTGATTGTCCATAAAAAGGCAAAATGCAGGCACTTAGTCCAAATTTTGAAAACAAGCTAACATTTTACCTTTTCTGAGACAATCTATTTAGTACATTTTTTCTATATCCCAAACGAAGGCTCTAACTCCCACATCGAGATTAACATGGTCTAAGTTTTTTATTTTTTGCAGTAATATGTCCACTTTTTCTTCTTCTACTATGGTAATAATTCCTGCATTGAACTCAGGCCATGTGTGGGAGCCCATTCTGGGTTCTCCCTTTTCAGACCCCCTACCAAACATAGTAGGCCATTGTGAGTATCCTCTTATCTCTAATGCATTGAGCATGTATTCGATTTTTTCGGATAGGGCTAAATTATATGTTATAAAAACTGCTTTCATCTTAATTCAATTATTATTTAACATCATTTTCATCATCCATAAAGTTGTATGCTGCAAGATGTTTTGTTTTTATTTCACTTCTCTCACCTTTATTAGTGAATATAGCATATGCCACTGGTATAATAATCATAGTTATGATGGTAGAAAACACCAAGCCTCCCATAACTGATATTCCCATCGGACTCCATATTTCGGAACCTTCGCCAGTGCTAAGTGCCATGGGCAAAAGTCCTAAAATGGTTGTAAATGCTGTCATTAAAACTGGTCGCAAACGCGATCTTCCAGCCTCTTCAATGGCTTGATATAATGGCACACCACGGTCGCGCATAAGGTTGATAAAGTCAACCAAAACAATACCGTTTTTAACAACAATACCAATTAATAGAATTGCTCCCAATGCTGCAATAACACTTAGAGGAATGCCTGTTATAAATAGAGCTAAAATTACTCCTGTGAAGGAGAAAGGTATTGAGAACATTATTATTAATGGCATGCGGAACGATTCGAACTGCGAAGCCATTACAATATAAACTAAAGTTAAAGATAGTATCATCAGTAAACCTAAATCGGCAAATGATTCTTGTTGGTCTTTATATGCACCACCAACTTCTATTATCACGTCGCCACTTACCTCCACTTGGTCTATCTCTTTTTGAATATTTTTTGCCAAATCGCCCATGGAGGTTTTGTATGGTTTACATGTAACTTTCACAATTCTTTCTCTGTTAAGTCGCTCTATATTGGGTGGCGACCAATGTTCTTGCACTTCACCAATTTCGGTTAATCTAATTTGTTGTCCTTGGGAATTGGTAAAGCTTATGTTTTCTATATCTGTTATTGAGTTACGGAAATCTTCTTCAAGCCTAACAATTATATCATATTCTTCTCCTTTTTCGCGATATTTTGTGGCTATCATTCCTTGCACTCTATTACGCATTGCCATAGAAACTGTGGCAGTGTTTAGCCCAAATTGCGACAATTTATCTCTGTCTAAAACTACTTTTAATTCGGGTTTAGATTTTTCGCGACTTATGCTAACATCTCTTGCACCTTCAATTTTTTTAATTCTTTCGGACAATTCGTTGGCAATTTTATTGGTTACTTCAAAGTCGTAGCCATAAATTTCTACATCGATATTATTTCCACCACCGCCGCCGCCAAATCCGCCACCAAAACCAATGGTGTAATTTACTATTTCGGGGATTTGTTTCAGCTGCTCGCGTATGTCATCTCCAATTTCCCAACAAGTTCTTTTGCGTTCGTGTGGCTTCACAAGTCGCATTTGAATGTTTATGATATGTGAGCCTGCACTTCCAAAAATAGAGCTCACTCCAGCCTGATCATCAGCCCCGTATGAGGACGAAACCAAGCGAGTTTCGGGGTAACGCTCTTCAATAATATCTTCAATTTGTTTTACAATTTTTGCAGTTTCATCAACCCGTGTTCCTGTTTGTAGTTCCGCAAAAATACTAACCCTACTTTCGTCAGACTCGGGCATAAACTCTGTTCCTAAGAATGGAATTAGAAAAAGTGAGCCAACAAAAATTGCCAATGCTGAAAATAGTACAACTGTTTTGTGTCGCAAACTCCATTTAATGGTTCTTGCATAAAAGTTATCAAGTTTGTCTAACCAAACTTTAATTGTTCTATCGTAGAATGATTTCTTTTCTTTTTCGGGTCTTAATCTAAGCAACAAAGAACTCATCATTGGTGTAAGCGATATGGCTGCTATGGTTGATGTGGTGATAACAATTGACACAATCCAACCCAACTGACGGAACATAACGCCTGTTATTCCAGAAACAAAAGTTAGAGGAATAAATACCGCCAAAACCACCAATGTTGTAACAATAACAGCCAGCCAAACTTCGTTGGTGGCATGCAGTGCGGCCTCGCGGGGAGTACTTCCACGCTCTATATGTCGCGTAATATTTTCGAGAACAACTATGGCGTCGTCCACCACCATTCCGATGGCTATGGAGAGCGAAGCCAATGAGATTATATTAATAGTATTTCCCGAAAGTTGCAAATAAATAAATGAAACTATCAAAGAAATGGGTATTGTAATAACAACAATAAATGTGGCTCGCCATCTTCCCAAGAAGAAAAGTATAACAAGGATAACGAAAAGCAAAGCATATAGAAGCGTTTCTGAAAGGTTTCTTACCGAAGTACTAATAAATTCAGATGAGTCGAAAATAGGTATAACTTTAATATCCTTTGGTAGTGTTTTTTGAATCTCTACCAACTGCTCGCGCACTGCCTTTGCCACAGCCACGGTGTTTCCACCCGACTGCTTCATTATCATCATTCTTGTAGCGTTAAGTCCATCTGCTCTCTCAAAAATTGTCATATCCTTAACGGTATCTCGAACTGTTGCAATATCGTTTATATATATTGTTTGTCCCATAAAACTTCCCACAGGCACATCTTTGATTTGCTCACTTCTGGAAAATTCGCCTTCAACTTTGAGCTGATAATCCATCAAGCCCATTTCAATTTTTCCTGAAGGGAGGTTTATGTTTTCAGCAGCCACAATTCCACCAATCATCTCTATGGTTAAATTGTATGACTCTAATTTTCTGGGGTCTATGTCAATATATACAACTCTTTTGGGCGAGCCCATAACGCCAACTTGCCCAATTCCGTCAATACGATTAAGTCTATTTACTAATCTTTCGTCCAATAGTTTCTCAATTCCCACATAACTCTCTTCCGATTTTACGGAGAAAAACATAATGGGCATTAAGCTGGAATTAAACTTAAAAATCATTGGTTGCTCTGCATCATCTGGCAGTCTTCGTTTGGAAAACTCCAATGCATTTCGCACATCATTGGTGGCTTCATCAATATTAACGCCCCATTCAAATTCTAGTGTAACCACAGAAATATTTTCGCGTGATGTGGAGTGAAGTTTTTTAAGATTGCTCAACGAGTTGAAGCCATCTTCAAGTGGTCGGGTAATATTTGTTTCTATATCGCCAGCTCCCGCTCCCGGATAGGTTGTAATAACAGAAATTGCAGGAAACTCAACTTCGGGATAAAAGTCGATGGGTAGCTTTGTTAGCGAGTATAGTCCTAAGATTATAACTGCCAAGAATACCATCGATGTGGTGATAGGTTTCTTTACGGCACTACTATATATACTCATGTTTGGAACGTTTTAGAATTTTAATTTATTTTACGATTTCAATTTTATCTCCATTGAGGAGCTTGCTTTGTCCAGCAATGATAATTTCCATATCTTCGGTTAGCTCTTCCGAAAAAACCTCATATTTGTCATCATATCGCTTGCCAAGTTCTACATCAATTCGTCTTGCTGTGCCATTGTCGTTTATATATAAATATCTAACATTGGTTCCTTCCTGATTCAATAGTGCGATTGATGGAACTACTAAAGCCTCTTCTTTTCCCACTTCCATAGAGATTTTGGAGAAAATACCCGGTCTAAGTTTTTCATTGCCATTGGGCACTTCTATTTCGATATTGAAGGTTTTTGTTGCCGAATTTATTGTAGGGTGAATTAGGCTAACCTTGCCAAAAAACTCTTCGCCAGGGTAGATGTCGCAACTCAATTTTGCTTGCATACCCTTTTTTATAACTGGAAAATATTTTTCCGAAACACTGATAACAGCCTTCACGGGGTTTATTTGCTGAATTACTACAATTGCTGCTTTGCCCACTTGCGTATTGGGTGCTCCGCTATATAGCTCACCACTTTCGAAATATTTGGCTGTGATGAGTCCCGAAAAGGGAGATTTCAAAATTACATTCTCGCGTAAGAACTCTGCATTGGTACGAGTTACATCCAACTGGGTTTTAATTTGGTCGTATTGCTGGGCTGGAATTCCGCCAACCTTGTTTAATGTGTCAATTCGGCGATAATCTTTTTCCAAATTGGAAAGTTGAAGCTCAACCTGATTTAGATTAGTTTTGTCCATTTCGGCAATAAGCTGACCCTTGGAAACTCTGTCTCCAACCTCAACAAATATTTTACTAATTCTACCCGGCTGTGCTGGTGCCATATATAGCTCCTTGAAGGGTAAAATATTGGCACTATACTCCAATGTTCGTTCAACAATGGTTTTGGTAACTTTCACAGTTTTCACAGTTTTCACACTCTCTTGAGTGTTCTCGTTTTCTTTATCTTTCGATTTGCACGATTGAAGAGCAAATGATGTCATGAAAACTATCGTTAAAGCATATAATACTCTCTTTTTCATCTTATTTATATTACTGTAATTTATTTAATAACTTCTCAAAACTCAATTTTGCTTGCAGCAAACTCATTGTTGCCGACATATAATTATTTTGGGCTTTTAGCAAATTGTCGCTTGCCTGTGTAAGCTGCATACTCGACACCATGCCTTGCTGATATTTTAAATTTGTGTTTTCGTAAACCCTTTGTGCAACATCAACACTTTTTTTCTGCAAATTGTATTGGTCAATGGCATTGATTAAATCAAACCTATATTGCTTCTCTTCCAATTTCAACTGATCTTCAATCATAGAACGATTGTTTTGTGCCTTCACAAATTCCAACTTTTTTTGCTGAACTTTAGCATAACGCATTCCGCTGGAAAAAATAGGAACTTGAAGCGATAAGCCTGCTATATGATTGGGGTTCATATCAAAATCAGTTTTTAGGATTTTTTCATTATAACTATAAAATCCAACTAAAACTGGTAGATAGCTCGTTCGCTCCAATTGCAAACCTTTTTTGGCTATCTGTTCCTGCTTTTTCATAATATTGAAAAGTGGATTTTGCTCCATCTCAAAGGGTCTCTCAGACAGTAGAGACATGTCTATACCCTCAACTATGGACTGCAATTTGTCCGACAAAACGATATTTGTATTGGCATCTACTCCCAACTGAAAACGAAGCAAATTCATACCCATTAATGTGGCTCGCTCCAACTGGCTTTTAGTGTTTTCAAGCATCATCACTGCAACATCCAACTGGTCTAAGTCTATTTGCTCTGCCACTCCAGCTGCAACCATAACTTCTGTTTGTTGCTGAGTAGAAATAAGGTTTTCAATATTGGATTCTAAAATGTTTTTGTTCTCTTGTGTTAGCAAAACCATATAGTAGGAAGATGTAACAGCCTCGATAATATCATTTTGCGACATACTCAACGAATACTCGCTAATGGCTCGGGCAATTTTTGCCATCTGAACACCAACTATGTATTGTCCAGAAAATATCAGCTGCGATACCTGAATTTTTGCCGAAGATGAGTTCTTCATTTTAATTTTGCTATCTCCCCTGTCTGTCATCGACGAAAGAAGCTGAAGAATTTCAAAGTCGCCCTCGTCTAATTTAGAAAAGTCGATTTGGTACATATCATTTCCACCTCCTCCACCAAAACTAAACTCCATTTCGTAATTGAAAAAATCGGTATAGTCTAATGTACCGTCCACTTGTGGCAAACCCTGCGATATGGTTGCCCAAACTTGTTTTCGTGAAATTTCTAAATCTGTTTTTGCATTTTGCAAAACCTTATTATGTTCAAGGGCATAGCTTCTAGCCTCTTGCAAACTCAATGTTAAACTCTCTTGGGCTTGCACATATGAGAAGAACAGCATAAGCAAAAACAATAAGTGTTGTTTCTTTTGTTTAATCATATCTATTTCTTGTTATTTATTATCTGAAAATGTTTTAATGCTCTCTAAATATTTCAATCCTTTTTCGGTGGCAATTCCTCTAATATGATATTCAAATATATCCCTCATTGCTTCATAAAAAGGAACATCTACATCATCCAAAACCTCTAAATTGCCCACTTGATATACATAAATACTGGCTATAACATCAACATTCAAATCATCGCGATATAGACCAGCTTGAATTCCTTGACGCATATTTTGACAAATCTTTTGATAGACATGCTTGCGCTGATAGTCAACCACTTTTTGCCACGATTCGGGATAATATTTTTCTAAATCAAAGTTTACAGCAGGATTAAAATTCTTTTGATTTTCTGCTATAACTCGACTAACTTTCAGTAACACATCAATGGCATTCATGTCGTCGTCAAGCTTGCTTGGCTGCATTTTTCTATTCTGACTTTGTAAGTTAAAATCAATGGTTTGTGCCACCAAATCATGCTTATTGGAAAAATGTTGATATAGTGTCTTCTTGGAAATTCCAAGCTCTCTAGCAATGTCATCCATCGACAAGCTTTTAATTCCATACTTTAAAAATAAATCTGTAATTCGCTCTAACATTTTTTCTTTATTTAATTTCAGGAAACAAAAGTAGTCCATTTTCGTTTCCAAGGTTTATCCTTAACAAACATTAACTATAAAAGATTTAGAAGAGACTTTGCCTACATATCGAATTTTTTCTTTAACATATTTTTGACTTTAAAACTAAGGATTGATATTTTGACTATTCATAATATCATTGGCAGCACCTTTGTTAAATAAATGTAAAACAATTCAAGACTTTAGTCTTTTATAAGATGGCTTTTGATTTATTTGTATTTTAGCGGAGTAATGAAAAGTTTAAGATATTATTTGTTGTTTTTGCTTCTGTTTTGTTTTTACAATATTCAGTCGCAACACTCCTACCAGATAGCCCTGCTTAAATATCGTGGGGGTGGTGATTGGTATGCAAATCCAACATCTTTGCCCAATTTGGTGGATTTTTGCAATAAAAATATAGGAACAAATATTAGTCCACAAATTGCCACTGTGGAAGTTGGTAGCCACGAAATTTTCAACTATCCCTTTTTGCATATGACGGGTCATGGCAATGTGATTTTTTCGGAGCAAGAGCAACAGAACCTTCGTAACTACCTTATTGGTGGCGGTTTTCTACATGTTGATGATAACTATGGGATGGACAAATTTGTACGTCCGCTTCTAAAAAAATTGTTTCCAGAATTGGAGCTAATGGAGCTTCCCATAAATCACCCCATTTATAAACAGAAATACCATTTTCCCAATGGAGTTCCCAAAATTCACGAGCACGACAATCTTCCTCCGCAAGCTTTTGGACTTGTTTACGAAAACAGATTGGTTCTGCTCTACACCTACGAAACCGACCTGGGCAATGGTTGGGAAGATGCCGAAGTTCATGGAAACTCATACGAAACTCGACAAAAAGCCCTGAAAATGGGAGCAAATATTATAAATTATGTATTCACTCAATAAATTTAAAAACTCTATGAAAAAATTTCTCGCTTTTTTATTTATAGCTTCAACGCTATTTGCCACCGCCGACGAAGGTATGTGGATTCCAATGCTCATAAAAAAGTATAACGAAAAAGATATGCAAAGCAAAGGGATGCGCATTAGTGCAGAAGATATTTACGACATAAACAATGCCAGTTTGAAAGATGCTATCGTGATTTTTGGTGGCGGTTGCACTGGCGAAATTGTCTCCGACCAAGGTCTGCTGTTCACAAATCATCACTGCGGATATAGCCAAATTCAATCGCACAGCTCTCTGGAATTCAACTACTTAGAAAAAGGTTTCTGGGCAAAAAACCAAAAAGAGGAACTCTCAAATAAAGGACTAACTGTTACACTCTTGCAAAGAATGGAAGAAGTTACAGACCAAGTACTTGAGGGCGTTAGCGACGAAATGAGCAGTGCCAAAAGAGAAGAAGTCATTAGTGAAAACATCAAGAAAATAGTAAAAAATGCCACCGAAGGTACCCACTACACAGCAACAGTGAAGCCTTTCTACTATGGCAATCAATATTTTTTATATGTAAACGAAATATTCAAAGATATTCGTTTGGTGGGAGCACCACCATCAAGTATTGGAAAATTTGGTGGAGACACCGACAACTGGATGTGGCCTCGACATACAGGCGATTTCACCCTGTTTAGAATTTACACCGGACCCGACGGTAAACCTGCCGAATATGCCGAAGACAACATTCCTTACAAGCCCAAAAAACATATACCAATCTCTATTAAGGGTTATGAAAAAGATGACTTTACCTTCGTTTTTGGCTACCCCGGCAGAACCCAACAATTTCTCACTTCTCACGCAGTGAGAATGAAAGTGGAACACGAAAACCCCATAGCCATTAACCTACGTACCGAAAGATTGAATATCATAAAAAGATATATGGCTCAAGATGAGGGAACTGCCATACAATATGCTGCCAAATCGGCCTCCATAGCCAATGGCTGGAAAAAATGGATAGGCGAAAACAATGGTCTGAAAAGATTAAACACCATCGAAAATAAAATAAAATTAGAAGAAGAATTTCAAAATTGGGCAGATAGCAACGATGAACTTAAAGCAAAATATGGAGGTCTAATTACAGCATTCAAAGAGACATACGAGGCTCTGTCACCATATCAACTTTCCTATCAATATTATATTGAATCTGCATATAGTATCGAAGCCTTTAGGTATGCCTTAGGGTTCCGACGACTTGCCCATTACGCCAATAATAAAGAATCAAGAGAGGAAGATGTAAAACAGATCGCCGACGATTTGAAAAAAGGAGCTGAAGGGTTTTTCAAAAACTATCAAATAGAGATTGATAGAGAAATATTCCAATTTCTAATTAAATCTTTCGACACTCAAACATTGGTTGAGCGACCAAAAGCACTGAAAAACTTCACTGCCAAATACAAAGGCAACTACGAAAAAGCTTGCAACGACCTATACAATAAATCTATTTTTGCGTCCAAGGAGAAAATGATTCCATTTTTGGAAAACTTTAGCAAAAAGAGCAATAAAAAACTTCAAAACGACCCCATCTATAAACTATCTGTGGATTTGGTAAACTACTATATCGACGAAATAATTCCAGCAATGTCTATTCACGAAAATAGCTTAGACAGCTTATACAGAATTTATAACAAAGCCCTAATGGAGATGCAAACCGAAAAAACATTCTATCCCGATGCAAACTCCACACTTAGAGTTACTTACGGAAAAGTTGACACGTATTTCCCGAAAGATGGAATAAAATATGACCACTTTACAACTCTGGACGGCGTTATGGAAAAAGAAAATTTAGGACTTGATGACTATAAAGTAGATCCAAAATTGAAAGAGCTATGGAGAAGCAAAGATTATGGTCAATATGCCGACAAAGATGGAACAATGCACGTATGTTTTGCTGCATCAAACCACACCACAGGTGGAAATTCAGGAAGTCCAGTGCTAAACGCCGATGGACATTTAATAGGGATAAACTTCGACCGTAACTGGGAAGGAACCATGAGTGATGTGCAGTACGACCCCGAAATGTGTAGAAATATTTCCGTAGATATTAGATACTGTCTTTTTGTAATAGATAAGTTGGCTGGAGCCAAACACCTAATTGACGAAATGACTATTATTAAATAAAATCATGAACCAAGCATTTGACGATGGCAGGAAAATATTTTCGCTTTCTAAACTAACAGAGAGCCTTCAAACTGTCATCTCAAAAGCTTACAGCAGTAGATATTGGATTACTGCCGAAATAGCAAAGCTAAATCTATACCCCAAAAGCGGACATTGCTACCCCGATTTGGTGGAAAAAAATGATAAAGAAACTTTAGCCCAAATGAGAGCCATCATTTGGGCTAATGATTTTATACGAATATCCCAAAAGTTCAAAAATGTAACCAACGAAGAGCTGAACGATGGCATAAAAATTTTGTTTCAAGCCAGTGTTACATATAGCCCCAAACATGGACTTTCGTTGCAAATATGGGATATAGAACCAACCTACACCATGGGGCAAATGGCAAAACAGAAACTGGAAACAATAAAAAAGTTAAAAAACGAAAATCTGTATTTTAGAAATAAAGAATTAGCACTTCCACAACTTCTCAAAAAACTTGCCATAATCTCTGTAGATACAAGCAAAGGCTATCAAGATTTCAAAGCCATTATCGACAATAACGAAAAAGGGTTTAAGATAATTTATCACCTCTATCCATCTCTTCTTCAGGGCGATCAAGCTGTGGATAATATTATAAAAAAACTTGAAGAGATTGAGTTAAATAAAGATTTTTACGATGCCGTTTTAATAATCCGTGGCGGAGGTGGCGATATCGGTTTAAGCTGCTACGACAACTACAAACTGGCAAAAAAAGTGGCTACATTTCCTTTGCCAATAATCAGCGGAATTGGGCACTCAACCAACGAAACAGTAGTTGAAATGGTTTCGCATCTCAACAAAATCACCCCCACTGACGTAGCTTACACCATTTTGAACGGCTTTGAAACTGCAAAACAAAAAATTGACAAAAGCAGAGACAAACTCCTGAAAACCATCAAGATAAGCTTAGATAGCGAAAAATATTACTTAGAAAATCTATCCACAAAACTTATTGTAAGCTCCAAAAATCATATTAAAATGCAAAAGCAAAAACTTTTTATAAATCTGGAAAAAACCGAACTGCTTTTTAGACAAAATATAAAGTTTCAGAAACAGAATTTAGAGAATTTAAGCGAAAAAGTACAACTATTAGACCCAAAAAATGTTCTGAAAAGAGGTTACAGTATTAGTACAATAAATGGAAAAACAATAAGCGATAGCAAGTCATTAAAAGATGGTGATATTGTTGAAACTCAACTGCTTAAAGGTAAATTTATCAGTATTGTAAAAAAATAAAATTATGAGTAAAGAAATTACATATCAAAACGCCATAGAGGAGCTGGAACAGATAGTTCAAGAAATTGAAAACTCCGAAATAACAGTTGACGAACTCTCTACAAAAGTAAAAAGAGCCACAAAACTAATAAGCATATGCAATAAAAAACTCACAGAAACCGAAGAAGATATTCAAGAGATGCTAAAAGAGGTGAAGAAAGATACAGAGGAAGAATAGAGGAAATTTTTCATTTCAATTTAAACAAAATACAATATGAACTACATTATCGAAATAAAAAGCATTCTAACTCAAGCCCGACAAAAGGCATATTCCGCCATTAATTCCGCCATGGTTGAGGCTTATTGGAATATTGGTAAGCGAATAGTTGAAGAGGAACAAAATGGAGCCGATAGGGCAGAATATGGTAAGCAAATAATTCAAACCATTTCCAATGAGTTGACCAAAGAATTTGGAAAAGGATTTGGAGAAAGAACAATTAGAAATTTTCGTCAATTTTATCTTACTTTTCCCAAATTAGAGATTCGGAAAACACCGTTTTCCAAATTGTCATGGTCTCATTTTCAGCGTGTTCTGAAAGTTTCCAACGAAAATGCAAGAATGTATTATCTTAAAGAAGCCGCAGAAAACACATGGTCGGTAAGAACCTTAGATAGAAATATTTCAACACTTTATTACGACCGACTAATTGCATCTAAAAACAAAGAAGAGGTTGAAATTGAAATGTTAGAAAAAACAGAAAAAACACAATTAAATCCTTCTGATTTTATTAAAAATCCAACTGTTTTAGAATTCCTTAATTTACCCACAAACAAGTCATACACTGAGGCTGAGTTAGAAAAAGCTCTGATTGATAATTTGCAAGATTTTATTTTAGAATTAGGAAAAGGTTTCGCCTTTGTAGCTCGACAAGAGCATATTAGAACAGAAACATCTGATTTTTATATCGACTTGGTTTTTTACAATTATATTTTAAAGTGCTTTGTTATTGTTGAACTGAAAACCAATAAATTAACTCATCAAGATATTGGTCAATTGGATATGTATGTACGAATGTACGACGATTTAAAACGACAAGATGATGATAACCCCACCATTGGCTTGTTGCTTTGCACCGAAACAGACAGTATTGTTGCTAAATACTCTGTACTAAACGACAACAAAAAACTTTTTGCAAGTAAATATATGCAACATCTACCCACAGAAGAAGAATTAATAAGAGAAATTAAACAACAAAAAGTATTTATTGAAATGCAAACAAAAAGCTGAAATAAAAACTGAAGCACAAACATTTCATTTCAACCCAAAGCGAAAATTGGACTATAATATTTTTCCAATCGGTATAATTTCTTAAAAAAAGGTAAGACATTCAAACATACTAAACAAAGTGAATGTTGTACCAATGGGTATAATTTAGTAATTTCACTCATTAAAATCAAAAAATATGTTTCAAGGCATAGAAATTCCTGATGCCATAGGGCTTCAAGATAATTACAAACGTAAATACAACTTTCGGGAAATGTATTGGGCATTTACTCGCATTCCTAATGCTGCTAGGCAACTTTCTAAAAACAAGAAAAAGGGTTTGATATCCGAGCATTTTGTAGAGCGATTGCAGTTGGCGGTTACTGAGGTAAATGGCTGTGCTGCTTGTTCTTATGCCCACACATCCATGGCATTAAAAATGGGAATGGATGCCCAAGAGATTAGTAGTTTGCTTTGCGGCGAAGCTGATCAAATCAAGCCCGAAGAGGCAAAAGCAATTTTATTTGCTCAACATTTTGCCGAAAATCGTGGTAAGCCCGACAAAGAAGTTCTCGAAACTATTACGAAAGAATATGGCAACGAAAAAGCAAAAATAATTCTTGCAGCCTGCCGAATGATGCTTGTGGGTAATATTTATGGACTTCCTTTTAGTGCTTTTCAGTCGCGCCGAAAGGGCAAAAAATATAAAAACAGTTCGTTATTTTTTGAACTATCTATGTTGATTGGTGGTGTGTTAATTTTGCCTTTGGCACTAATTCATGGTTTGTTTAGAATGTTTTAGTTTGCAAAGCTTTTATATTTTAAGGCATATTGTAGCTATGGTTAAACTCAACTAAATCAAGTAGTTTGATTTTGAAAACAAGCTGTGGAATAATTTGGGTTAAAAAAACAAAATTCCGAAAATTGTAGAAAAAATATTGTACTTTTGCAAAATGAATAAAAATAGACTGTTTCGAACGCTGGCATTTGTAATGATAATTGCCATTTCATTCTCCTGCAATAAGTATCAAAAAATACTTAAAAAAGGAGATATGAACGAGAAGTATGAAACAGTTTTTAAAATATACGAAAAGAAGGACTACATCACTGCTTTGCAGTTTTTGGACGAATTGATTCCTCTTTACAGAGGTAGCGAAAAGATGCAAAAACTGATGAATCTTTATCCTTGGTGCTACTATCACAATGGCGATTATATGCTGGCATCGTATCACTTCAAGCAATATGCTCGACTTTTTCCCAATGCCCAAGACACCGAAGAGGCCGAATACATGGTTGCATACTGCTCGTACTTAGACTCGGCACCCTTTAGCTTGGATCAAACTAACACACACACTGCCATTGGCGACCTACAGCTTTTTATAAACAAATATCCCAAAAGCGAAAGAGTTGCACAATGTAATGAACTTATGGACGAACTACGTGAAAAACTTGCACGCAAAGACTTTGAGTTGGCTAAGCTTTATTTTAATATCGAAAGTTATAATGCTGCAGCCATAGCCTTTAACAACTTACTGAAAGATTATCCTGAAACAAAACATCGAGAAGAGGCATTTTTCTATCTGGTGAAAAATTATTATATTTATGCCAACAAAAGTACCGATGCTAAAAAAGTGGAAAGATATAGAGAGTCCATCGAATATTTTCAAAAGCTAAACGAAAGCTTTCCCGAATCTGAATATGTAAAAGAAGCCGAAAGCATTGCCAAGGCATCAAGAAGAAATATAGAACGCATAGAACAAAATAAATAATTTAAAATTATGGATTACAGAAAGTATAATACAGACACATTTGCGGTAACACGTGATTTGAACGACTTTGACAAAGATACCGAAAACATTTACGAAAGTATAGTGGTACTTGCCAAAAGAGCAAATCAAATTGGATTAGATATAAAAGAAGAGTTGAATCGCAAAATTGAAGAGTTTGCCACTACTACTGACAATTTGGAAGAGATTTTTGAAAACAGAGAGCAAATAGAACTTGCACGCTACTACGAACAACTTCCAAAACCTACACTTATGGCAATACATGAGTATATGCACGATATGATTTATCACAGAAATCCGAGCAAAGAGAGAGAGTCAATCGAATAGGACTTAATGCAAGCAAAAAAAAAAATATTATTAGGTATTTCGGGAGGGATTGCAGCCTATAAATCTCTCCTGCTAATCCGTCTATTTGTAAAAAACAATTACGAGGTAAAAGTAGTTGTTACCAAAAATGCCCTAGAATTTGTAACACCTTTATCCATTGAGACTTTGAGTAAAAACAAAGTTTACAAGGATGTTTTTGAGTCCACTGGCGAGTACTCAACAGATCATATTTCGCTCACCGATGAGTGCGATACTTTTGTTGTTGCTCCTGCCACAGCCAATGTGATTGGAAAATTTGCCAACGGCATTGCCGACGATGCCCTATCCACCAGCTTTTTAGCCTTTAATAAGCCCGTTTTAATTGCACCCGCAATGAACTCGAAAATGTATGAACATAAATCGGTGCAAGAGAATATGCAAAAGCTTAAAAATCAAGGAGTTGAATTTATAGAACCCAATAGTGGCGAATTGGCATGTGGATATGATGGAAAAGGTAGAATGTCGGAACCTGAAGAGATTTTCCAAAAAACAGAAAGCATGCTAAAGGGCGAAAACACTTCACTTGTGGGCAAAAAAATAATGATAACCGCCGGACCAACCTATGAGTCCATCGACCCAGTTCGTTTCATTGGAAACTATTCCAGTGGAAAAATGGGTTATGCCATTGCCGACGAATTTGCCAAAAAGGGTGCCGAAGTAATTTTAATTTCAGGACCCGTTGCCATTGAATCGCCAGCAGGTGTTTATCGAAAAAACATCACTTCGGCGGAGCAGATGTTTCACGAATGTGTACGCTGGATGCCCGAAATGGACGTGGTGGTTATGGCAGCTGCAGTGGCCGATTATAGACCTAAAAGCAGTGCCGAACAAAAGATTAAAAAAACAGACCCACAAATGGATTTACCCTTGGTGAAAACTGTGGACATCCTCTCCCACTTGGGAACCATGAAGAGTGAAAAACAAATTTTATGTGGCTTTGCCTTGGAAACAGAAAACGAAATTGCCAATGCAACAAAAAAGCTACATAATAAAAACCTAGATATTATCGTTTTAAATTCGTTGAACGACCAAGGTGCTGGATTTGCCCACGACACAAACAAAATTTCCATTATAGATAGCGATGAAAAAATAAAAGAATTTGAACTAAAGTCGAAAAATGAAGTGGCACAAGATATAGTTCTTCATATCGTAGAAAAAATGAAGTTGTAATATGAGAAAAATCAAAATTATATTTCTGAGTTTAATAATTTTCACAAGTCTTGCAAAGCTTTCGGCACAAGAATTTTTGGCACAAGTGATGGTAAATACCGCCAAAGTTCAAACCTCGGATAGAACAAAATACGACAACTTGCAACGCGACTTATACGAATTTGTAAATAGTAGAACTTGGTCAAACTTTCAGTTTAGAAACGAAGAGAGAATTGAGTGTAGCATTATGATTACCCTCGATGACCCCGGTGCCAGCAACGACATGAAAGGTAGTATGAATGTGCAATTGCGTCGCCCAGTATATGGCTCTTCTTACAACACAGTTCTTCTAAATTATGTTGACAAAGATGTGGAATTTAGATTTATAGAAAATGAGCCTTTGGATTATGTGGAAAACACTTTTACAAACAATCTTACATCTCTAATTGCCTTCTATTTGAATATGTTCTTAGGATTAGATTTTGATAGTTATAGCCAAAATGGTGGATCTGAGTTTTATCAAAAAGCTAATACCATTGTAAACACCTGTCAAAACCGTGCTGAACCAGGTTGGAAAAGCTTTGAAAATCAGCGGAATAGATATTGGATGGTGGAAAATTTACTAAACTCAAGCTATGCAAAAGTTCGCGAGTTTTTGTACGTATATCACCGCTTGGGCTTAGATGCTATGTCGGAGAACGTAGAACAGGCTCGTCAAAAAATTACCGAAAGTTTGGAGCTTCTGCAAATGGCAAACAGAGAGCGACCCGGCTTGTTTATTATATCTGTAATTGTAAGTGCAAAATCTGACGAAATAATAAATATTTATTCCGAAGCAAATCCATCAGACAAACAGCGTGTGGTGAATATTATGCGAGAAATTGACCCCGCAAATGCCTCCAAGTATCAACAAATCATGAATAACAAATAGAGTATCATGATAAGTCGTCTTACGGTTGAAAATTTCACCCTAATTCAGAATATAGATATATCTTTTGGCAAAGGATTTCACGTGATAACAGGTGAAACTGGTGCTGGAAAATCGATGCTTATCGGTGCTATTTCGCTACTCTTGGGTAAAAGAGCCGATAGCGACACTGTTTTCGATAAAACGAAAAAATGTATTGTAGAAGGTGTTTTCGAAACTGAAGGCATAAATATTGAAGAAATTTTAGAAAAACACGAACTCGATATTGAACCTCAGTTAAGCCTTAGAAGAGAGATTACACCGCAAGGAAAATCGAGAGCGTTTGTCAACGATACTCCGGTCAACTTAAGCGTGATGAACGAAATTGGCTCCACCCTTTTTGATATTCATTCACAACACGAAAATTTATTGATGTCCGATCATCAATTTCAACTCTCTTTGGTGGACAAATTTGTGGGAAACGAAGATTTATTGAGTAAATATCAAACTGTTTATAAGAGATATAATGAGATTCTAAAAGATTTAAACGAGCATAGAGCCAAAGAGGAAAAAATGCTTGCAGAAAAGGATTATTTAGAATTTTTGTTCAAAGAGTTGGAAGAAGCAAATATTGGTCAAGATGAACTTTCGGAATTGGAAAAGGAGTTACAAGTATTGCAAAATGTAGAATCCATAAAATTATCTTTTTCCAAATCTGAAAATCTGCTAAACAGTTCCGAAATCAATATTCGGGAGATGCTTTTAGAAGTCCGCAATAGCTTTTCACAAGTATCTGACTATCATAAACTTGCCCAAGATTTAGAAAAGAGAATAAATTCTGTTTTAATAGAAATTGACGATATCACTTCCGAAGTAGAGCGACTTTTAGGAGATATAAACGACAACCCCGAGCGACTAAACTATATCCACGAAAGGATAAATACTATAAATCATCTGTGTGCCAAACATAAAGTACAGGACAGCAAGGATTTGATGCAAGTTTTTCAAAATATCGACTATAAATTACAAGAATTTAGCAGTGTTGGCGATAAAATTGAAGCTTTGGAAAGGGAGTTTAAACTTGTAAGTGAAGAGATAAGCAAAGCTGCTGAAGCCTTGAGTATTTCCAGAAAAAAATCTTTTAAATCACTTTCTAAGTCAATTGTAAATGTGGCTGCTGAATTGGGGATGCCCGATGCCAAATTTGAGTTTGAACACAATGTTTTAGAAGAATATACGCCCTACGGCAAAGACTATATTGTATCACTTTTTTCGGCAAACAAAGGTGTTCCTGTGCGTCCATTAGACAAAGTTGCATCGGGTGGCGAAATGTCAAGAATTATGTTGGCTTTGAAGTCCATAATTTCGGAACGCAAATTGACCCCCATTATCATTTTTGATGAAATTGACACAGGTGTTTCTGGCGATATAGCCATGAAAGTTGCCAATATTATACACAAAATGGCACAAGACATACAAGTGATTTCCATTAGCCATTTGCCTCAAATTGCCGCCCGTGCTCAGCATCATTTTTGGGTCTATAAAGAGGAAGAGGATGAGAAAACCGTTTCCAAACTAAAAACCCTAAACTACGAAGACAGGGTTGTAGAAATAGCCAAAATGATAAGCGGCGAAACACTCAGCGATGCCTCAATTATAGCCGCAAAAGAACTGTTGGGGCAAAGCCTATAGCTAAAAATCCATTTGTCTGCCTTCTTTTTGAGCCTTATTATCCAAATTTATTCCTATGGCAATTCCAATACTCATTCCCAATGGAATACCAACGGCTAAAAAAGCAATATTGTCGATAAGCATTCCAAATATAAGCCCCAGCGGAAGTCCAATAATGGTCATATCATTGGCAAGCCAAAGGTTTTGATAATATTTCTGTGGAAATATTTTATGTTTTTTCTCTATATAAACCACTATTTGCCTTATGCTCTTGTTTAGTAACCTTATATATGCCTTATCAGCAAGTGTGGAATTATTTAGCTCCTTTATTATCTCATTAATATAAGACGGGGAGGTCTCTACTGTTGAGCTCCATAATTAATAAATCCATCTTGGCTTGTGCTGGTATTAGCTATGGCGCATGGTTTTCATCTCTCTGATTTAGTTTTATTATTTCCATTGCTTGATTTTATGAGTTTTAGTTGAAGATAAATAGAAATACAAATATATGATAATATACGAACAAATTGTTTTAAATCACTTCCTTTTATTAGTGATTAAGTTCTGCAATTTTTATGCAAGAAAACAGTCCAAAAAAGTATAAAACAACGTAAGTTTTGGCAATCTTTTTCACAATCGTTTCACAATGATAAAAATATAAAAAGATAAAAATATAAAAACGAGCAATTTTATAACTACTTGATTTACGAAGTGTCCTCGGGGGGATTCGAACCCCCGACCCATTGATTAAGAGTCAATTGCTCTACCAGCTGAGCTACGAAGACAATTGAAAAACCACAGATTGTGGATTTTGGAAATGAAAATGTAGAAAAAATTTATTTATTAAATGATTTTTTTATAGAAAAAGTAGGCTTATTAGGCTTGATTTTTCATATCAACAAAAAAATCAAGCTGATGTTCTAATGCTCAATCCCCTCTCTGGCACTTACTCCGCGAGTATAATAGTGTTTAATCTCCTTCATTTCAGTTACCAAATCAGCAAACTCAATCAACTTTTCAGGAGCATATCTGCCTGTTATTATTACTTCGATATTTTCTGCTTTTTTTTCAATATATCTAACAACTCTTCCTCACTATAGAGCTGATAATAAAGGGCTATATTGGCTTCATCTAACACTACTAGATCGTACTCATTAGATGATAATATTTTCGATACCTCCTGCAAACCTTTCCGAGCAGCATCGATATCTTCCTGCTTGGGTTTTTGGTAAATAAAACAATCTAAACCATATTGGGCAATAGTGATATTGGGCAAAAATTGAGTAATGGTTTTCACTTCGGAATATTTTTGTCCCTTTACAAACTGAGCAAAAAAGACCTTTTTTCCTGCTCCAATGGCTCTAACAGATAAGCCAACGGCTGCCCTGTCCATCCAGAACCTCCACCCCATGTCCCATATTCGGTTGTTGTAGTATCATAGCCTGTAGCAAAAGTCCAAATTTCCTCAATATCTGTTGGACGACCCGAAATTAAACCCCTTGTAGGACTATTTCTTTGTGCATTGCCACGAAAACAGAAAATACTTGCTGTGTCGCGAGAGTAATATTTGGAAAAAGATTGAAAATTACTCTCATAAGTTCCGCTGTCGAAATTGTTTTTTGTTTGAAAACTGAGGTCGAAATTCAAATTATTTATTGGCTGAAACACAGGATTAACAGGCAGTTTTGCATGTTCGTCTCTATCTTTTTGTTTACTCTCATTACAAGAAATGAGAAAAGAAAAGAGGTAAATAAAGGTGAAAAATATAGATAAATTATTTTTCAATCTTATGATATTAAATTTCAGCGTACAAAGCTACTAAAAAAGTCATCACTTTGAAAAAATTTTAAAAAATAGTGTAGTTAGAAGGGGTTTAAAATCAAATGGCATTAGCTGTAAACGTGCTATGTTGATTTTTTTTAAAATTTTCTTTTAACACATCAAATAATTGTTTAATTTTATCCTCTTGACCGGTGTTCTTTTTCATAGATAATTATTTTGAAACATTTACAAATGTTAATTCATTGATTATTAACAAGTTAGAATTTTGTCATATAATGTAACGATAGTTATTGTTGTTTTGCAAAAGCAAATTTATAAGATTACTTTGAAGAATATTATTCACTAAGAATCAAAAAACATGAAAAAAATAATTAGTTATACATCTTTTTGTTTATTAGTGCTATTTGCACAAAATTTATTTTCGCAAGAATACAATTTCATTGGAACTGTAAAAGATTCTATAACGAACGAGCCGATTTATTTTGCTGCGGTTATGGTTCAAAATGAAAAAGATTCTACTGTGTATTACACCTATACAAACGACAATGGAAGTTTTACGTTGTCGTATAAAGGAGTTCATAATGGAAAAATTTGTGTCAGTATGCTTGGTTACAAACAAAAATGTTCGGGCAATATTGATTTTTACGATATTCAGGGCGGTTATAATATTCCCATTGATATAAAACTCGTTCCGGAAGTAAATACGCTTGCAGGCGTAACAATTAGCGACTCAACTACAAAATCATATCACAAACTCGACCGTGATGTGCATATAATTTCTGCAAAGCAAGCAAAAGAATCAAGCACCATTTACGACATTTTTAAAACATTGCCCGGCGTAGTGGTAGATGAAGCCACAAAAACAATCCGTTTCAAAGGTGGAAGTCCCGATGTATTGGTAAATAATATGCCTGCCGAATATATTTATCCCGATTTAAAACAAATAAATGTTGATGATATTGAAAAAATTGAACTTATAGACAGATCTTCAATTTATGGAGGTAGTGGCGAAGGCGGAATTATAAACATTAAGTTCAAAAAAGACAAAAAAACAAACACTTTTGGAATGTATCTTGGTGCAAGTCAAGCGTATAATCCGTCTGACAATTATTATCAACCACAACAAGAAATGCTGAATATCAATATAAATCTTGGTAAGATTATGATTTTTAACAACTTTTGGGCAGGAACATATAAATCAAAAAGCGAAAACGAAAGCAATGGAACGCTACAATACGGCAACGATATTTTTAACAGAAACGAAATTAGGAAACCATCTTATTCTCAAACATATATTACTGATTGCTTTGGAGTTTTGATGAATTTTGACAAAATAAACATTTTAATTGCCGACCAAATTAATTACTCTACATTTTGGAGTAAAAATTATACAAATAGAATAACTTATCTGGATACTGCTTATAGAAATGAAATTACACAAAATCACGGATATTCCAATTATTACTTTTTCAACAAAGTAGTCGCAAAAATTTCTGTTCAAGATTATAAAAGTCAAGATATTGAATTTAACGTAGCAGTTTATAATTCATTTCTTGATCATCCAATGACAACTGATAATCAGACAATTAGTAATATTTTTGAACATCAAAATGATAGTTCTGCAACTCAAAATTTTACAATTAAATCTTTACAAAAAACAAATATTTATCAGGCAGAATACAAACATTTATGGCGAATAACACAAAATTCTCAACTCAATTTTCATGCGAATTATCTTTTCGGAAATATTCCGAAATCTGAAAATAATTATTTTGAAAATGATATAGAAAACCCTAATTTTCACGAACTTTCCGACTTTCAACTTCATGCTTTGCCTTTGGGAATTGGTTTTATACAGCGTTTCGGCAGATTTTCGATAGATTTAACGGCAAATTATAAATTTCAACAATTTAACGGACATTTTCAACGAAATTTCGGCAACGGCGACAGTACTCTCATACTAAAATTGCCCTATCATAATTTTGAACCATCTATCCGCTTAAAATATAATATAAACAAATCCAACGACTTATATCTTGGTTATAGTTATGAAACAAGCGATATGGAATCTAACGATTGGAGTAAGCCTATTCAATTTTATGTTCCGTATATTGACAAAAGCGACCCATTATATTGGTATTCGGGCAACGATAGTTTGAAAATGGAAAATTATCACAAACTTTATTTTCAATATAGATTTAATAGGGAGAAATTAAATTTCACGACAGAAGTATTTTACAGTCATACAGACAATGAAATTCAAAGAGTTTCTATTCCAATATCGCAAGAAATTCTTCTGAATATTTATGAAAATGTTGGCAAAAGAACAAAAATTGGTACAGATTTATCGCTTTGGTGGAAATTTGCAGAACGTTGGCGTTTGAATGCAAGTTCTCAGTTGTATTATGCCAATATAAGTAGCGACATTGAGAAAATTGCTAATTTATACAGTGTTGATGTAGAAGATATTACGCAACGAAATTTTGGTGGTTATATCAATTTTACATTAGCATATTTCATGAAAGCAAAAATTGGAACTAATCCTTGCATATTTTTATGGTGTCAGGGAAATTTGAAAGAAATTACTGTTACAGGTTACAATGAGCCGTATTTTTCGCCAAGTTTAGTATTTCAAACAAATTTTTTCAAAGAAAAATTATTTATGCATTTAACACTTCAAAATTTATTATCGCCTTGGGTAATGAAAGATAAATCTTACTACGATTATATGGGCTACACTTACAATCAAACATCAACAAGCACTCAGAATAATATGCGAATAGGACTAACTGTTGGATTGAATTTATTCAAAGGTGAGCGAGGAACAAAAGATATACAACTTTAATCCCAAACCCTAACAAAAAATCACTATTGTCCGATAAAAATATTTTAAAAGTAAGGGAGTGATTTTTAATCGACTCCCATTACTTTTTATTGTCGCTTTGTATCTCTCAAAACAACAATCTACAATGATCAAAAATACACATTTTTTTGGACAATCTGTTTTCGAACAGCTAATTTCTTTAATAGATAACAATATAATTTACCAAAACGCACAAAAACATAAAGCTAACCATTATACAAAACGCTTTATGGCTAAGGATCATTTAATTAGCATGCTTTTTTGTGTATTTGCC
>JAAYKF010000059.1 GCA_012522535.1 Bacteroidales bacterium | reverse complement strand
TTTATCTTTTTATCGGGACGAATAATGGGACTTTTCATCAGAATTCTAAATTCTGGCACTTCAAGGCTCAAGTCCATTATATATTGCATGTCTTTATACACCTCTTCCACACGCTTCATTTCCAATGAAAGGTCGAAAAGTGCTTTAGCATACCTACGTCTTACCTTGTTTTGTCTCATCTGCTTAGTTTAACTTTATTTTATCCACCATTTCGGCAATGATGTCTTGACTTCTTTTTTTATCGGAGAGCTCATGTTTTAGAATTTGCTCAGCAATTTCTGTTGATAGTGATGCAACTTCATTTTTGAGTTCTGTAATGGCTTGCATTTTTTCAAAATGAATACTTTGCTTTGCATTTTCCAACATTCTTTGTCCCTCTTCACTAGCTTTTTGAGTAGCCTCTTCAATAATTTTGTCTTTCATCTTGCGAGCTTCCATCAAAATATCGTCTCTCTCTTCTCGAGCTTGTCTTAGCAACTCTTCGTTTTTGCCATGTAAATCTTTTATCTCTTCGCGGGCTTTTTCGGCTGCGTTTAGAGCTTCATCAATGGCATCTTCGCGGTCTTTAAGCATTTTAACTATTGGTTTCCAAGCAAATTTTGCTAAGAGGAAAATAAGGAGACTGAACGACAGTAGCATCCAAAATCCAAGACCAATCCCAGGTTGTATTAATTCCATATTATTATTTTTATGCTTTTTCTAAAAACAAATTTTCAATAAAAATCATGTTTTCGCATCAACCATGCGAAAACATGACAGGGGCTTGTTACACAAATAAAATAAGCAAACAAACCACAACAGCAAAGAAAGCAACACCTTCAATAAGAGCCGCAGCAACAATCATACTTGAACGAATGTCGCCAGCTGCTTCTGGTTGGCGTGCAATTGATTCCAATGCAGTTTTTCCGATATTTCCAATACCGTATGCTGCTGCAATGGCTGTAATAGCTGAACCAATTCCGGCTCCAACTAATGCCAACGATTTGTCGGCTGCTTCTAAAATTACTGATAAAATTGACATAATTAATTTATTTTAGGTTAAACAAGGTTTTAATTTTCATCTATTAGTGCTGCTTGCTTATCAACTTCTTTGTGATGTTCTTCCACAGCCATACCAAAGAATATTGCTGTTAGCAAAGTAAACACATAAGCTTGTAAAAAAGCAACTAAAAGTTCCAATAGTCCGATAAACATATATAGTATTACTGATAGTGGCGAAATTGTGAGTGCTGCCGCCGTTGACATTTCACCAAATACTAATATTAATGTAATAAATCCCAATCCAATAATATGTCCAGCGGTGATGTTTGCAAACAAACGAACCATCAACACAAATGGCTTGGTTAAAGCTCCTAATATTTCAATAATAGGCATCAATGGAAGGGGTATTTTTAGCCACCATGGAACGCCTGGCGTGTTGAACATGTGCTGCCAATAATTTCTATTACCTGTGAAAATGATAATAAAAAACGTGAACAGAGCTAAGACAGCACAGACTGTGATATTCCCAGTAACGTTGGCTCCACCAGGGAATATGGGAATTAGACCCACTAAGTTGTTTATAATTATAAAGAAAAACAGTGTGAGCAAATAGGGCAAATATTTAGTATATTTTGGACCTATTGAAGCCTTAGCTATATCGTCTCGAACGAAAATTATTGCAATTTCAATAACCGATTGTAATCCTTTTGGTGCTTTATTGGGGTTTCTTTTGTAGGTTTTTGCCACACTATAAAACAAGAAAAATATCAAAACTGATGTCATCATAATTGACAGTGCGTTTTTGGTGATGGAAAAATCATAAATAATGGCACTTTCGTCTTTATTTCCTTCTTCATCTACTTTTATAATTTTCCCTTTATTGGGTCCTTCGCTGGGCAATGCATAGCCTTTGTACGTTGCATGACCATGCTCAAATTTGGATGACATAAAACAGCTCAACTTACCATTTTCCAAAATAATTATTGGCAATGGAATAGAAACATGTTTATCGCCAATGCTGTAAATATGCCAATCGTGGCTGTCGATAATATGATCTATCATCAATGCTCCTGCATCTAATTTTTCTCTCTCTTCGGAAGCATGAACAGTGAAAGATGTAAATGAAAACATCAAAATAAATGCAAATAATAGTCGATAGTTATATGTTGTTTTTCTCATACAAGAAGTGTTTTATTCATTTCAAAGTGCCAATATAGAAAAAATTTACGTTAGTTATTTAATTCACATTAAAAATATTTCTCTCTTTTTGGCTTTTTTTCATTGTTTCTTTATTCTATCTGTTTGTCTTTCTGATTGATATCGCCAATTTTCTTTAATTGATATAGTGTACTCACAATTTCAAACATAGTGTAAATAATATATATAATAGCAAAATTAAATATGAAAATTTTGGGCGAGACAGAAACCACTAAAAGGAAATACACCAAGAATCCAAAATAGAGAAATAGTTTAGAAATTGTACCTCCCAAAAAGAATAAAATAAATTTTCGTGGATTGGAAATAACCGACCTCAATAGAACATATTGAAAAGTGGCTGCCACAATTACAAACAATAGTATAATGTAGGCAAAATATGGTGTTACAATATCTAACTTAAGGTGCGTTAGGAGATATTTTGTTGCCATCAGTATAATAGAAATGATTAGCAAATGGACTGTAAATTTCTGATATAGTTTTTTAAACATATTGTTTCTAATTACTTTCTTTTTATAAAATCTTTCAATGCAATATATAGTGCTGTGAAAACGGCTATAAGCGACAAACTTAATGTGAATATAGGGAATTTATTTTCAAGATATTGATCCAATTTCAAACCACCAAATGTGCCTCCAAAAATAATTATCATCATCTGAAAGGCTAGCGATGAATATTTGGCATAATCTTTTAACCTATTATTTTTCTGTGTCATTTTGAGCCGACTCCATTGGTTTTAAACCATCATCCATAGAGCAATGCCCTGTGAGTATTGCACCTGGCTCTATTGCCAACTTGCCCACCACTATATCGCCCGTGAGACGACTTGTGGATTTTAATGTTAAAAGTTCGCTCACTTTTACGTTTGCTCTAACTTCGCCAGAAAATTCTGCATTCTGACATTTTACTTCACCATCTACAACACCAGATGGACCTACAACAATTTTGGATTGCGACTCTATGGAGCCAAACAGATGTCCGTCGATGCGGAAGTCTCCGTTGGTTACAACTTCACCCTTTATTATTGTTCCACCTCCTATCAAATTGATAGTTGCTACCTCTTGTTCATACGTTTTTGCCATTTCTATAAGATTTTAAAATGCCAAATTACATTTTTTAATTATATGAACCAAAAAAATGAGAAAATAATTTTTTAATAAAGCCAAAATTTATCTTTTTAAATAGTTCTGCTTGAAAAAATTATCATATTCCTGACGGCGATCTTTCTGTTTCTGATAAATTACATAACTGGCATCGGTGAGAACATATTGCTTTATCTGTTTGGTGTCAACTTTGTCCATCACCTCTTTGTGGTCTTTGATGAAATTGTAGTACTCCATGGCTTTTTTCTTGCCATTAAATCTGGAAACTGTAATCATTTGGGTTGTATTGTCCAGATACATATTGTCAACCTTTAAGTCCAAACTTCTATAATATTTCCTGTTGAAGTCTGAAAAAAGTATTTTGGTCTCATAAAAGTCCACCACTCTAATATCTGCCACAAGCACATAGAAATAGAAAGCCGACTCATCTGCCGTAAACTCATTCACTGCTCCTGCTGCATCTTGCGAGGCAATATCGGCACCAGTTTTAACGCTGTTTAGCAAAACTTGGGCTCTCTCTTTTAGAATGTGTTTGTCGTGCTTTTCGATGAAGTTTTCCAATTTAGAAACAAGGCTATCGCGACCATAAACAAATTCGTTGGACAAGCTTTCGAGATAGTCTATTCTTGCTTGCAAATCTTTATTTCTTCTATATTTATCTTCTACAGCCTTTACATTGTTTATAACATTTTGATAGTCTCCATTTTGGAAATCTTCATACAGATTGGCATAGAAGTTTTCGCCCTCTTTGGCTCTCTCTTCAATCTTTTTATAAAAGTTTGGGTCTCTTATCAGCTCGGCATAATCGCTATCTGGTGCTTTGTTTAGCACAAAGTTTTTATAGTGATTTGCCTTGGCAACATTACCATCTTCGGTATAGTTCATATATAGCGTGTAGGCGGCTTGTAGTGCCAACTGATGGTCGGGGAACCTCTCCACAAAAATTTCAAATGTTTCATTAAACTTTTGAATATCCTTCAAACCATCTCTATAAATAAAACCTACATTATAATATGCTTTTATTATCATTTCCGTTGATCTCTGCATTTTCTCTTCGGTGAGTGGCAGGTCAACAAGATAAGTCTCTCTGTTTTTGGGGTCGGTGGGTCGTTGTGCCAACTCTTCACCATCTTCGTCATAATATATTTCGTCATCATCTTCTCCAAAATCGACATCGAAGGCCCGTTTGTTGCTCAGTCGCCAATTGTCTTCCAATTTTCTATTTCCCCACTTTTGCGAAAACTCATTTTTTCCGTAGGCTACCGATTGCGGATTGTAGAAATACCATGCCCCCGATGAACCAAAATCCATGGGTCTGTTCATATTTGCCTGAGCTATGGCTATTTGTCTTTGACGCTCCTCTTCTTGTCTAATTCTTTCTTGCTCAATATATTCGGCAATGAGTTTGTCTATAAACTGATTTCGCTGCGATTCGGGCATTTTGGCTATTCGCTGCAAACTGTCTTGTGTTTCAATTACAAGTAAATTCTTCACAAGATTTGTAAGAATCTCATTTTTGACTTTTATCTCTTCAAAGTTTGGAAAATCTTCCGGCAAGAAAGCCATCGTGGTGTCGTAGTATTGTTGAGCTTTTTTGTACTCTAAATTCTTGTAGTGAATATCTGCCAATTTTAGTGCTGATACCGATTTTTGATAATCGTTGCTAACACTTTTTTCCACCGAAAGGGTTAAATTTTCCACCGCCAATTCTTCATCGGGGTCCATCAAAGCTATTTCTGCCAAAGTGTAATAAATAATGTCTAAGTACTCTTCATTCTTTTTATCGGCAATCATTTTACCCAGCTCTCTGTTTACGTACTCTTTGTCGCCACTACCCAGTGATACGCATTTTGCCATATTAATTCTGGCATTGAAGGCCATTTCGTAGGGAGGGTTTAATTTTATCACTTTTTTAAAATTATCGAAAGCCGCCTCCATGGAACCTGTCTCTTGATATAGCTGACCTAAGATAAATAGTAATCGCGTCTTTTCTTTCTTTTTGGGTTTCAATCTAAGTGCATCTTGAATTGTTGTGATAGCTGTTTGATAGTCTTCCGTTTTTATCATAAAATCGGCATAAGCCATATTGTATAGCAAAAGTGCTTTTTTGTTTTTAGCACCATCAAACTTATACTTCAACTCATCAAACAGCAAGTCGGAGCGAGTCATTTCACCCA
>JAAYKF010000058.1 GCA_012522535.1 Bacteroidales bacterium | reverse complement strand
AGAAAAAATGACATAGAAAATTTAAAAAAAATAATTTCCAAAAAAATATATGAGGCTAGAAACTTATACGAAATAGAATGATATTTAAAAGCATTTTTAAAAGAAGAAAAAAAGCAGATATTATTTGTTATGCTCCGTATAACAATTTGCTCATCGACCAGCAAGGTCAATTTAAAATATGCTGTCATAACAATTCTTATATACTTGGAACATATCCTAATGAAAAACCTTTAGAAATTTGGTTTAGCAAAAAGCGTAAAGAGATTATAAAGACTTTTGAATTAGGCGAAATTTCCGATTCTTGCAAATCGTGTATAAACGAGCAAAAACACCTACGTTACAGTGAAAACAAAAAATATTTTTTGGAAAACAAAATCAAAAATGGCTTTAAAAACTTCCCTATGCGAGTGGAGTATATGCTTTCCAACATTTGCAATCTGAATTGCATTATGTGCAGCGAAAACATTTCCAATTCGTCCACAAATCCGCACTCTATTATCGGCAATCAGAGTATTGATTTTGACGACGATTTTATCCAAAATATGGAAGAAATTTTTAAAAAATCAAAAATCTCTATTTTTTCTGGAGGCGAACCATTTGCCATACCTATTTACTATAAAATTTGGGATAGGCTTCATGAAGTCAATTCAAAATCAAATATTTACATCCAAACCAATGCTACAATTATAAATGATAAAGTAAAATCAACAATTAAAAAACACAAGATGCAAATTGGTGTTTCTATAGATTCGATTGACAAAGATATTTATGAAATAATCAGAAAAAACGCCAATTACGAAGAAACATTTTCCAACTTAGAATTTTTCATAAATCATTCAAAAAAGATTAATAGTACGCTTTCAATAATGCTAACTCCGATGAAAATCAATGCATTAGGAATTACAGATGTACTCAAATTTTGCAATAAAAAAGAGATTTACTTATCATACAGCATTTTAGAATTTCCGCCTAAGCTTGCCATTTGGGCTATGAGTTCTACGGAAATAGATGAAATTATCCAAAACTTAGACAAATATAAATTCCAGGCAAATAGAAGTGAGGTTATAAAGAGAAATGAGGAAAATTTCCATCAACTGAAAGAGCTAATAAAAACATATCACAAGAATAAACTTTTCTTCGAAAAAAACAATAATAATATTGAAAACGAAATTTTGCAAAAAGGTAAAATTTTTAAAGAGGAGTATAAAAACTCTATTAGTAATCACATAAAAGCCCCACAACAAAGGGTAGATATAGAATCGAAACTTGAGAAAATCCTCCATAAATCGTTAGAATTGTTTTCGAATAAATTTAGCAATCCACTTTTTATTTACGCTTATTTTGCAAATTTCGGAATTGAAGTAATAATTAATCATTTACTTCAGTTTGAAGAGGAAAGTTTGATTAACTTTATAGACCAAAAAACCGATGATTTAAAATTTCTTTTAGATAGTAAATCATACAACAGAATTATTGATATTGCGATATGAGTTTTTATCAAAAACATATAAAAAGCTATCTTTTGCGAATTTTGCGTTTTGCCAACAACACCTTGGGCAAACAACTTATAATTAAAGATAAACAGCTACAAGACAAATACTTACAATATAATAAAAACAGATTTTACGGACCACAGAAATATTTTTGTTATGCACCTTTTGGCAGTCTTTTCATCAGCTACGATGGCTCGGTGTCGCCGTGTTATGCTTGCAAAACAAAAGATTCGCTACTGGACAAATGTTTAGAGGATATTTGGCATGGCGAAATTTTTGAAAGTTTGCGTTCACAATTCCGAAAAGGTGAAATTCCCGAAGCCTGTATTTTCTGTAAAACACATCTTGAAAGCGAAAACTACGGGAGCATTTTAGCCAACAAATATGACCACTATTTAATGCAAAAATCAAAAATGCCAGTAATTGCTGAATTGGAATTGGCAAACACTTGCAATTTGGAATGCATTATGTGCAGTGGCACTCTTTCGTCTGCAATAAGAAAAAACAGAGAAAATCTTCCACCTGTTGAGAACAAAATTCCTGAAAACTTTTCTGAACAATTTTCTAAAATTCTCACATCTCTTAAATCCATAGAACTCACCGGTGGCGACCCACTGCTAATTGACGAATATTACAAAATTCTTGAAATTGCTGAAAAGATAAATCCCAAGCTTGATATTCTAATAACCACCAACGCCAATACTTTCACCAAAAAGACAGAAGAGCTTTTGAAAAAAGATTTAAAGTTGAGTTTCAATGTAAGCATCGACTCATTAGATGGTGAAATTTATTCACAAATTCGTAAAAATGCATCTTTGGAAACAGCCTTAGAAAACATTGAAACGTTTCACAAATATACACAGCAAAAGAAAACATCTTTGGGGTTTTTGGTTTGTCCACTACAAATAAACGCTTTTGAGCTTCCAAATTTTGTAGATTTTGCCAACAAATACAATGCAAGTTTGAGTTATCATGTAGTTTTCAAACCTGCACATTTAGCCCTTTGGACGTTGCCATCAGAAGAAATTGAGAAAATATTGAAAAATCTCGAAAGACATAATTTCAAGGCATACGATTTCAATTCTACAATAGTTTTAAACAGTTATAATTCGCTGATAAATCTGATAGAATCGTGGTACAAAAAAGCTATTTTGAGAGAAAAAGAGGGAAACGAAATTGAAAAAATAAATTTAGAAATTGAAAAAGCAAAAGAGAAGTTCACTCTCACAATTGGCGATAAAACTTTAATCGAAAAAGCAAAATATTTAATACAAAAAACTGATATTAAGGAACTTCCAGAACTTATTTACCTCAGCTTAGCCAATAAAACTAAAGAAGAATTGATGAGTGGATTTAGCAATTTTTCGGAAAGCGAACTTATTGAAAAACTAAAAAATTATCACCAAGAGTGCTATTCTCACTATTTCTATCATAAGAAGTTTTCCGATAACGAAAAATATTTAAACAACAAATAGATGAACAAAGAAAAAACATTTATTTATGCTGTTTGTGGAGACGATGAATATATCGACAGCCTAAATATTTCGTTGAAAACTTTTGCTAAACGTTCCAAAGCTAACATTCTGGTTGTTAGCGATTTGAGCAGAAACAAAAAGAAAATTGAATACGATAAAGTTATAAATATTGAAGTTGACAAAAGTTTAAACAACCATCAAGCATCTATTTTCTTAAAAACTTCATTGCACAGATATGTGGACATAGAGAAAGGCAAATTTTGTTATATCGACAGTGATATTTTAGCCATTTCTAACGAGGTTGACTCCATTTTCGATGAAGATTTTCAGACAATTGCATTCTGTACCGACAATGTTAGATTGGATTATTTCAGTCCATACGCAGTAAAATGCAATTGTGTGGAAGAAGCCAAAAACAGAAGAGATAAACTTTCCGAAGCACAAAATGAATATAAAACAATTTTGGACAATTGGAGTGATTTCTGTAAAAATGAAGAGAGTAGAAAATTGAAGAAATTATTAGATGATTGCAGAAAAAAGCCTTGGGAACATTTATCTATTTTAATTCCATATTTTATCAAAAAACAGATTGGAAAAGGAGAGAAAATATATTTTGACAAATATTTTCAGGAGAGAAAAACCAAGGGATGGTATTCAAAAGATGGCACTCTCCTACTCTATCCAATGGAGAAATTTGAAGATTTTGTTTCTCGAAAAACTGGATTTATTTTTTCAACAAAAAACAATTTCTGGACACTACAAAACGACAATCACGATGTTACAGTTGCACGTTGCACCCATCTGCATCAAGCTATAAAAAAAGATTTTGGATATGAAATTGAAAAGGCAAATTGGCAACACGCCAATGGCGGTCTTTTTTTGTTTAACAGAAAATCCATTGACTTTTTTGAATCGTGGCACAGCCAAACATTAGAAATTTTCAATAATGATTTTTGGAAAACCCGCGATCAAGGGACTTTAGCTGCATGTTTTAGAAAATTTGGAATTGATGAAAGCACATTTCTCGACAAAAAATATAATTTCATCTTAGACACTTACAAAGGTGAAATTATGTATGATGCAAACAAAGGGTTTAGCATAGATAGTGGTATCAATTATCATAAACCACTGATGATTCATGTTTTTCATCGTTTTGGCGACAAAAATTGGAGTATTTGGAATGTAATTGAAAATGAATTTTTATAATTATCTTTGAACAATGAGATTTATAATTTCTAAAAGTATAAGATCCGCTAATCATTTGAGAAAATATTTTTATCGCAATCGAAATATTTCACCACAATCTGCGGACAGAACTTTACTTAAAAAATTCAATTCTCAACGTCCTTTGGGACCAATGCCAAAAATATGTTATGCACCCTGGCAAAATTTATTTTTCAACACCAATGGCGAAGGCATTATGTGCTGCAAAAACACAAAAGTTGTATTGGGGAAATATCCGCAAAACTCAATTCACGAAATTTGGTTTAGTCAAAAAAAGGAGCTTTTGCAAAATGCCATCAATAATAATGATTTAAGCAAAGGCTGTTTTAAATGTTACGACGCTATAAAGCAAAATAGCATTAGCTCCATGACATCGATTTTTTACGACAAATATGGTCTTTTGCCCCAAACTAATTATCCTAGAGTTTTGGAATTTGAGCTTAGCAACAGATGTAATTTGGCGTGTATAATGTGTTCCGAAAGAGTTTCATCTTCTATTGCAAAACAGAAAGACGAAAGCTATAAACATCAAGAAATTTATGACGAAGAGTTTGTAAATCAACTAGATGAGTTTATCCCCCATTTGTGGGAAGCCAAATTTTTTGGAGGCGAACCATTTTTAATAGATATTTACTATAAAATTTGGGATAAAATAATAGAGAGAAAACCTCGCACAAAAATTGTGGTTCAGACCAATGCCACATTTCTTAACGATAAAATCAAAAAGCTAATTCAAAAAGGAAATTTTGTCCTGAGTGTTTCCTTAGACTCTGTAAACAAGGAGAATTACGAAAGAATAAGAAAAAATGCCAATTTCGAGAAAACCATCGAAAATATTCATTGGTTTGGGAAAAGGCAGAAAGATTTGGGAGTAATCGCTACTCCTTTCAGAGAAAACTGGAAAGATATTCCAGATATTATAAGATTTTGTAATGAGCATGAATATCATTTGAACTTTAGCACAGTTTATTATCCAACAAATTTGGCCTTTTGGACATGGGACACAGGCTCGTTGAAAAAAATCCTTGACTTATACAAATCCATTGAACTTCCCCAGAAAAACAATGCTCAACGAAAAAACAAAAATTCTTTTTTAGAGCTTATTAGCACAATTGAAAATTGGTACGAAAGCAAGCTAAAAAACGAAAATTTTAATGAAGAATTTTTAGGATATATTTCAGACCAACAGATACAAATTGATGATGAAAGTGTTTTGAAAGTAAATGGCAAAAATATTGCTGAAGCAAAGGAGAAATTTTTCAAAAATGCTAAAAATCTCAACAAAAATGAGTTTGAAAAACTAATACAAAAATTTCAACCACAAACATTTTCACTTCCAGTAGATATTGTTTATTTGGAACTTATAAGCGTTGACATTAGTACCATTATTGACGTAATTAATAAATCTGACGAAGCTGAAATTTCTCGAAAAATAAAAAACATCTTCAATAAAGCTTCCACAAAATATATTTATGAGGTGTAATAAAAGCATACATGGTTTATGGATTGGCAGCAAACTTAGCTCCATAGAACTGCTGTGTATCAACTCTTTTATCGCCAAAGGGCATAAATTTCATTTGTGGGTTTATGAGAGTTTGGAGAATATTTTACCCGAAGGATTAGTTTTGGAAGATGCTTCGAAAATAATTCCAAAAGAGGAGGTTTTTTACTATAAAAACAGTAACCAATATGGTCATGGCAAGGGGAGTTTTGCTGGATTTTCAGATATTTTCAGATATAAGCTTTTGCATATGTACGGCGGTTGGTGGAGCGATATGGATGTAATTTGTTTGAAGGAATTGGATTTTGAGCAAGAGTACGTTTTTCGCACACATCACAGTTTTGCAGTTGTGGGTAATATTATGAAATGTCCAAAGAATAGCCCTTTGATGAAAAAATGTTTTGAAGATGCAAAAAACAGTGTTGATGGCGATAATGTGGACTGGGATTTGCCCATAAAGATTTTGAATGACAATATTGCTTATTTCCGACTACAAAAATATATACAAGATATAAGCAACGAAGACAGCTGGTTGGTAGTTCGCAAATATTTATTGAGAAATAAAAAGCCAAACAACAAGTGGTTTGTGATGCACTTATTGAACGAAGAGTGGCGAAAAAACAGGATTAATAAGGAAGCAATTCCGCCATTTTCATTTGTGGGGAAAAAACTAAAAAAATATAATTTAGACAGCCATAATGGCTTTTGGCAAGTGATAAAAAATCTTTATAGAATTATTATTCCTGCACTTAATCCCAAACAAACAATTTGGTTTTTGCAACGCAAATTTTGGCAGTTTGTTAGAATTTTCAAGCCAAAAAAAAGCGCTTAGCCACTAATTTTATTCATCATCCTCTTCCTCCTCTTCAATGCCCAAGCGTTTGAAAAGATTCTTTTTACTTCTTTCGCGTCCTACTCTATATTCAAACTTTGGTTTTCCATCTTTAGCATTTACAAAGCGTTTTTTGGAGTCGATGGACATAAGTTTTTTGTTGAAATCTAAGTCGCAAGAGAATACCTGCATGGAGTTGTTTCTGAACCAGAAATGGAACCAAGTTCCATCAATATCAAGGTATAGATTTAATTCATCATTATTTCGTTTTTTCTGAATTTCTAAAATTCCGGGTACATATTTATTTATTTGCTCTTTACCCATCATTGCTATTCCAATATCGCCTTCGGAAATAAATGAGTTATCTGTGGGCGACCATTTCAACTTAATATCCGAGAAGTAAAAAGTGTTCAATAATGGTGCTGGGATTCTTTTCCACTGTCCTTTTGAAAAGAGCTCGTCTAATGCTTTTTCGCCCTCTTCGGCACCCATAATTTCTATAATTGAACGTTGATAGTTTTCATCATCATAAATATCTGTTGATTCTAAGCTAAATGAGCCTTGAATATAGTCGCTAATGAGTTTTAACAAGTCATCATCAAATAGAAAGTCCAGAGTAGCAGAAGTGCTTATTACAGCCGAATCGTTGAGCATAAAACTTTCAATATGTCCAAATGTGAGCATCTCCATTCTTCCCAATCTGGCTCCAATATTTATTTTTCCTTCGCCACGTATAACGCAGTTTTTCTTATCCAAATATAGGATATTTCCAGGCAGCGTAGTATCGGCAAGCTTTTCCATATTTGAGATGGCGTAAGATTCTATGTCGTGCATATATGTCATATATCCGAATGCATCCACCAATTCGGGGTCGTTAACCCTCTCTTTGGAACTTGCAAAGGCCGAATACAAGCGACCATCGGGGGCTGAAACAACTGCATTGGCAATTCTTCTGCCGTTAATATCTTTGCTTTGCTGGCTAACAGGAATCATAATTTCCTTGGGATTTACCTCTGTTTTTACCAACATTGGAGCACGCTCAATGGTGTCGCAACCATGACTTATGGAAACTGCTCCATCAAACTCAAAGAATTCATTTTCTGCAATTATTTTCACATCGCCATAAAACCCAAAATGTGGACTCAAAGTGAAGGAGCTCTCTTGGGCTATGCTACCATGGCCAATGCTTTTAATATCTTTTGTAACATAAACAGTATCTACATTTATAAGTTGCGTTATATCCAATTCATCGACGTAATTGATTTTTCCTTTTCCGGTGTACCAATTTTTAGAACCCACAAAAATATCGGCATCATAAATTTCGTGATATTGGCTCTCTTTATTGGTCAATATTCGTGAATTATTGAAGGATTGCATCTCTGCATTTTTATAGATATTTACTTTTCCTGCAAAAGGGATTACATATGAATCGGCAACCTCAATAAACCTAACCCCCTCTGTTTCAATCACATTGGTTTTTAAGCTATAATTTGCCTTTGTGGCACAAAAACTCAATTCTTCTTGTGCAGGATGTGTTGAAATAAGTTCATTACCAGTGGAAACAAGCTGCACCAATTCTCTTGATGGGGTAATATTTATTGGCACTCCGCTATGTGGGTCGTCATATTTAATGGAAATTTCTTCTTTGTCCATCAGCCAGTCGAAGGCTATACAATTGGTTTTGTATAGATTTATGGGAAATTCCACCAAAGATGCTTCACCATTAGATGTGAAATTACCCAAGCGTTTTTCCAAATCTATATGTGATTTTTGATTGTAAGTTTTGAAAGCTAAATCGTCGAACTCCACAGATTTAAGATTAAAATCTAAGGTATCAGATAAAATTTCATGGTGCTTAAATTGGTAATAATCTGAGAACATTTGTGCTTTTTCAAAATTCAGCTCACCTGCTCCTTTCATTCCGTCGGGGGTCATTTCGGTATTTCCTGTTAGTTGAGTTTCGCCAAAAATGCCGATGGGCGTTTTGAAACTATGAATCAACATTTTGTCGCTGTATGGTTCCCAATGCATAAAGACATCGTTGGCTACAACAGAAGGATACTCAATTCCCGATTTTTGTTCTTTAACCTCATAGGTGTCCAAAAGTGCATTTGTGGAGTCGATAAAAAAGTACATCTGATTGCTGACGCTTTTGGAAGTCAAATAATCAACTTCTCCAAAGCCTCGCAAGCCGCGATTACTCAAATCAATAGTATTTGTAAACTTTCCTTTACCGCCATAAATTGACATTCCTCCCTCTCCTGTTTCGTGAACAAAACCCAATGAAAAATCGTCTCTAACTTTTAGCGATTTATCAATATTTTCGAAAATTCCTCCCGAAACCAGATAGCCATTAAACTCGATGGAGTCGGTTTCGAAGTCGTCCAAGTTTTCAATTTTGAATGGAAGAACTCTATAATAAAATTTATCTCTGTTGTAAACACCACCATGAATTTCGGCTTTATCGAAGAAGACACTTCCGGGGGTTACGGAGGTGTAAATGGGATATTCGGGCACATATTTTGTGCTTGATTTATTGTTGGGTTCATCAATATCTATATATCCTTTTACGCCTTGAATGGAGTTTTTGACCAAAACTAAAGGATACTCACCCATATAATTTGGTCTTTGACTTTTGTCCTCAACGTAGAACATCAATGAGTCGATAATATTCATTTCGATTTTAAAGTTATCGTAAATAAACTTACATTGAGAAGCATTAAAATCAAATAGTCCGGCTTGTACTAAACCATTAAATTCAAAGTCTCTATTTTTCTTTACAATAATTTCCTCTCCACGAGGATAGACTGAAACATATTGAGAATCACTCAAATAGACCTCTTTTACCCCATAAACGTGCATATCAAAATTCATCAAATTTAGTTTCGCATTGTTTCGCGATTGCGTATTTGAGAAGAATTGAATAATGTCATAATCTTGTTTTTTGGAGTTTGCCAAAAGGAAATTTCTCATTTTGGGACGCATATTTACAATATCTTTATTGATGTCATAATCTATAAATCCTAAAATTGCCATCTCCATCAAAAAGGTTCTCACGTCAACTGGAGCATAGCCCATATGATTTACCACTGCCTCAAAGGGTAAGGCGTTTGTTTTTCGGATTACAAATAGCTGATATAACTTTATCAAGGGGTTTTCGTCGTGAAATCTTTTCACCTGATTTAGCCTATTTTCGTCAAAAAAATCGTAGGATTCAAAAACTGCCATCCTTGATTCTCCGGGACCTTGAAGCATTTTAAATTCCATTAACTCCTCGTCAGTATTCCATTGTATGGACTCCACATATATATCCAGTTTGTGATATGTATCGTAGAAAGGTGCTGCCGAAAGTCCCTCTTTTGTACGATAGAGAATAAGCTCTTTTTTCTCTTCGCTATATTTCATTTCCACCGAGGAATGATAGATTGTATCCTTATCTAAAAAGATATAAGCTCTACATTCTGAAGAAGTTACGCCAGTTTTTCGGAGGGTAATATTTTCGGCAGAGACTTTGACGAAGTCTTTGTCTTCTTTTCTGAAAATGAGATAAGCTGGATTTTCGTCATCGCCTGCCCCTGCAAACCTTGCTCCACGCATTTCAACACCACCTTCGAAATCGACATTTTCGAAAAAGTTGGAAAGTCGAATACGTTTGTCATAGGATCTAAATCGAGGATAAGTT
>JAAYKF010000057.1 GCA_012522535.1 Bacteroidales bacterium | reverse complement strand
TCCAATAAATTGTCTTGGCTCATTAATACCTGAATTACCGCTAAGAACAAACTTATTTTCGCTTTGGTCGTAACTTACAGATGTTAAATTTAAAACAGATTTCCTTGTTCCTAGAAAGCCAAAATTACCCATTATACTTCCATTAACTCTTCCAAAAGCATCTCCATAAATAATTCCGTAGTTCATTGTTGATGCTCCGCTATATCCATCAGCCCAACATGCATCTGTAATTTGAGTATTGCTTTGGTTAATAAATGCCCAAATCAAAGTTGTTGGCAGATTATTTGTAAAAAATATTTTTGCATAAACACCTCTGTTAGACGCTTCTTCAAAACCATATACAAAAATATTTCCTTCCGGATCGAAAAAACCATCTTTTAAATAAATTTGTCCAATAGCAGGAGTAGGAGGCGTAGCAGGCATAGTTAAAGAAAACGCCCAAATATTTTGGGGCTGTGGGTTTGGATAGCTGAAATCCATTTGCATTACAATAATTTTGCCGTCGTCATCGCTTGCAACAAACCACGTCTCTGCTGTTGTAGGATTAGACATGTTTACGAAGCTCTGAAAAAGCCCACTTGTTGCTGATTGATATAAACTGTGGTAATCTTGAGAATATAAATTCTCACTTAAAATCATACTTGATATGATTGTTAATAAAAATGTAAATTTTTTCATGATTCATGGGTTTTGGTTGATTAATGTTTTTTGGTTTCTATAAGATAATGTTTATTACTAAGCAATTTAATAAAAAAATGACACAGAACAAAGTAATTTTAAATTTTCAATCTCGTTAATTAATAAAAAATCGTGGTTAATTGGGCTGAGAGTGCCTGTGGCAGTTCTCAAATAAAATAAAAAATGTTCAAATTTCTTTTATGCGATTGTTGTTTTTAAATTTATACTATCTTTGCAAAACTGTTTATTTTGAGGATCGTGGGGGTCGCAAGCCCTGCGGTCTTCTTTTTTTATATTTACAAGAGCCTAATCCAGTATAACAATCACTTGCTATGCACTACCACAAGTGGATTAATCATCTTCATTATTATAATTATCACAAATATATAATATATTTTACATTATTCCAAACTTATTTACATTTATTTTTGCAAATAGCTAAAACAAATTTAAGAAAACAATTTTCAGGAATAACACCAATTATAATAGTCCAAACTATTTTATTATTTTACAGTGGTAAATGCCGATAATATACGAATTGTTTTACAAAATAGTCCAAAAGTTTTGCAAATATGATATTTGAAAATATAGAACAATAACGATTATATATCTGTAATAGTCCAATCGGTATTATAATAAATTTGTAATTTTGCCAAAACTTTCAGTACATGCTCATTTTAATAAAAATTGTTTTACTGAATTAAACTAAATATCTAATGTTAAACCTCTCCTCAACTTTATTAATGACAACCACCGAAGTAGTATCACTTGTGTCGTCGGGCATTTTTGTTGGCTTTGTGAACACTTTGGCTGGAGGAGCCACAATAGTTTCGCTAACAGTTCTTTTGATGCTAGGTTTGCCCATGAGTGTTGCCAACGGAACAAACAGAATCCCCGTAATAATGCAAAATATTGTTGCAGTGGGAAATTTTCACCGAAAAGGATATGTAGATTGGAAAAAGGGTATTTATTATACCATTCCATCGGTTATAGGAGCTCTTTTAGGCTCATTTATTGTGGTGCAAATTAGCGAAAGAACGGTGGAAATATGTTTTGGTTTTTTGATGATATTGATGCTCTTTTTTCTAATATTCAAACCCTCCATTTGGCTAAAAGGAACCGAAGGTTTAATGGAGAAAAAAGTATCCATATGGCTTATTATCCTTTTCTTTTTTGTGGGCATTTATGGAGGTTTTATACATGTTGGAGTGGGGTATTTTTACCTGATGGCTTTAGTTTTGGGAAGCGGCTATGACCTTATTCGTGCCAATGCACTAAAAAATTTAATAGTACTTCTTTATGTTCCTTTTTCTTTGATATTTTTTATTGCCAACGACCAAATTAGATGGGATTATGGACTCACCCACGCAGTGGGAAATATGATAGGAGCATATATCTCCTCCAGATGGGCAGTGCAGTGGGGTACACAATTTATTAGGTGGATGCTAATTGTGATAATTGTGATTTTTTCATCGCAATTGCTGGGAATTATTGATTTAAAAAGCTTGTTATATGGACTTATTAATTAAAAAAACTTCTGTTTTAATATTTGTTTTGAGCCTCAATTTTGCTCTTTTGGCTCAAAAAGTAGTGGAAGAGGAGCAGTTGCCATTTTTTGTGAAAAAAACTTTTTCCGACCTAAACCCCGATACCGAAGTGCAAAAATGGATATTAAAAGATGATGGAAACTACGAGGCTCATCTGGATAGCAAAGGGGTAAAAGGTATGGTGATGCTCACCGGTGGCGGGGCTTGGATTGCCACACAGTGGAAAATGAGCGTGAAAGATATTCCAAAAGATATGAAAAAACATATAGAAGAAAATTATAAAAAATACAAAATCAAAGACTTTGTTTTGGAGTTGCGTGTCAAGCCTAATTATTTGGTTTTTATAGAAAACAAAAAGGCAAAACAGAAGAAAATTCTTATGTTTACCACCAATAAAGAATTTGTAAAAGAAATAGATTCTGTATCTTAGCAAACAATTTATGATGTTTTTCTGTTTTCAATATATAATAATGTACTATGATAGAAATTAAAAAATTAACTTTCAACCCTTTTCAGGTAAACACCTATGTAGTTTACGATTCCACCAAAGAGTGCATAATTGTTGACCCCGGATGCTCGTCGAAGGCTGAACTTGAGGTGCTTACAAGCTTTATCGCTGAAAACGCTTTAAAACCTCAAAAGATAGTTCTCACCCATCCACATATCGACCATATTTTGGGAGTAGTGGCAGTGGCAGAACACTATAATTTGAAAGTCTATTCCCACGAAAAGAGCTTGGAAATTATCTCGCAAGGAGGTGCCTATGCAGCTTCTTATGGAATGAGTTCCTTTGAAAGTTTTGAGCCCGATTTTTTACTTTCGGAGGGTCAAGAAATCGAATTTGGAAATTCGAAGCTGAAAATAATTTATGTTCCCGGTCATGCCGATGGAAGTATTTGTCTTTATGATGAAGAGGACAAGCAGCTAATCACAGGAGATGTGCTGTTTCAAGGTAGCATAGGGCGTACAGATTTACCTACTGGAAACTACACACTTTTGATAGATGGAATTAGTGAAAAACTTTTAACACTTCCCGACGAAACTGTGGTTTTTCCCGGACACGGTGGAAATACAACAATAAAAGAAGAACGTGAAACAAATCCATTTTTTTAAATGATGTACATTACCCGAAGAGAGAGATTTAATGCCGCCCACAGGCTCTTTAGAGAAGATTTTTCTAATGAGGAGAATCTAAAAGTTTTTGGTAAGTGTTCCAATCCCATGTGGCATGGACACAACTATGAGCTTTTTGTTACCGTGAAAGGCGAAATAGACCCACAAACAGGCTTTGTTATGAATCTGAAAACTCTTTCGGAGATAGTAAATGAATTCATTATAAGTAAAATCGACCATAAAAATATAAACTTAGAAGTAGATTTTATGAAGGATAAAATTGCTTCCACCGAAGTATTGGCACAAACATTTTTCGAAATCCTAAAACCTCAAATAGAGAAACATAATGCACAATTACATTGTGTGAAATTATACGAAACCGAAAATCATTACGTTGAATACTTTGGATAAAATAGTCATATGAAAGAAAAAAATATTAAAACATTGCAAGATATTGAGTCTGATATTATTGAAGAGAACAACTTGGACGGCTACGAACGCATTGATAATTACAATTGGGATAAAATTGACAAAATGGTGCCGCTCTACAAAGAAATTCTTCAGCACTTGGGCGAAGATCCCCAAAGAGAAGGACTTTTAGATACCCCAAAAAGAGTGGCAAAAGCAATGCAGTTCTTCACTCATGGATATAGTATCGACCCCAAAGAAATACTACTTTCGGCAATGTTCAAAGAAGATTATCGCCAGATGGTAGTAGTTAAAGATATTGAAATTTATTCGCTTTGCGAACATCATATGGTGCCATTTTTTGGCAAAGCACACATTGCTTATATCCCTAATGGTCAGATAGTTGGCTTAAGCAAAATAGCCCGTGTTGCCGATGCTTTTGCACGCCGTTTGCAAGTTCAAGAGCGACTCACAAAAGAGATAAAAGACTGCATTCAAGACACCCTAAATCCTCTGGGAGTAGCAGTAGTTATCGAAGCTCGACATCTTTGCATGGCAATGCGAGGGGTGCAAAAACAAAACTCTGTAACTACAACTTCCGACTTTACAGGAGCATTTTTGCGCCAAAATAATACAAGACAAGAGTTTTTAAAATTAATTGAATCAAATCTACATTAAATATATTATGAATATTTTTGAAGCTGAAAAGAAAATTGTTGAAGAGTTTGAAATGTTTGATGATTGGATGGATAAATACAACTATATCATCGAATTGGGGAAGTCATTGCCAGAAATTGATGACAAATATAAAACAGATCAATATTTGATAAGTGGCTGTCAGTCAAGGGTTTGGTTGTTTGCCGAATATAAAGATGGCAAAGTTTTTTATAGTGCCGACAGCGATGCCATTATCACCAAAGGTATTGCAAACCTCCTAATTAGAGTGTTGACCGAACAAACTCCAAGCGATATTATAGAGTCGAAACTTGAATATTTGGATAAAGTTGGAATAAAGGAACACTTATCGCCAACACGCTCCAATGGTCTGCTCTCGATGATTAAACAGATGAAAATGTATGCATATGCATTCCAATTAAAAAATAAGTAGCTATGTACAAAAACGATAATCCAACTCCCATTGAAAAGGAGATTATAAAACGATTAAAATATATTTACGACCCCGAAATGCCTGTAAACATCTTCGATTTGGGATTGATATATAATATTGAAGTGAACGACAATAACGACGTTAAAATCACCATGACCCTAACCTCTCCAAACTGCCCAGTGGGTGAATTATTGCCCCAACAAGTAGTTAGTGAGTTGCAATTTATGAGGGAGCTCAACAAAATTGAGGTAGATGTAACCTTTGAGCCACCATGGGATAGCGATCTGATTTCTGATGAAGCGAAATTAGACTTAGGACTTCTATAAAAATCTTAAAACTTCATATCTGAACTTAGGGCAAGCGTTCTAAGTTTATTTTTATTAATTTTGTATTCATTTTCAATTAGATATGTTAGAATCAAAATATGAGTTACTTGTTGGAATTAACACTCCTGCCGATTTAAAAAAACTTCCACTAAAAAAACTTCCGCAATTGTGTAACGAACTTCGGGAATATATTGTTGAGGTTATAAGTAGCAATCCCGGACATTTAGGTGCAAGCCTTGGAACTGTGGAACTAACTGTTGCTCTTCACTATGTTTTTGACACTCCAAATGATAAGCTGATTTGGGACGTGGGACACCAAGCCTATGGTCATAAAATTCTTACAAACAGAAAAGAAAAATTCGACACCATACGCAAATATAAAGGCTTGAGTGGCTTCCCCAAAATGAGCGAAAGCGAATATGATGCCTTTGGAACAGGACACTCATCAACATCAATTTCGGCAGCCCTCGGAATGGCAATAGCAGCCCAAATAAGTGGCGACGAAAATAGACAACATGTAGCCGTTATCGGCGATGGCTCTATGACAGCAGGAATGGCCTTTGAAGCACTAAACCACGCCGGAGACACCGATGCCAATCTGTTGGTAATTCTCAATGACAATGGCATCTCCATCGACAAAAGTGTTGGTGCCTTGGAGAGATATTTAATGCAAATTTCCACATCAAAAAAATATAATAAGCTTAAAGACAGAGTTTGGAATTTCCTCTCTAGAAGTAATAGATATGGAAAGGCTACCCGAAATTTAATTCAGCAAATTGACAGTGGAATCAAGGGATCATTACTCACAGGAAGTAATCTTTTTGAATCTTTCAACTTCAGATATTTTGGTCCAGCAGATGGACATAATGTAACTGCATTGGTGAAGATTTTTACTGATTTGAAAAATATTAAAGGTCCAAAACTTCTTCATTTACATACTAAAAAAGGAAAGGGTTTGCACTTTGCCGAAGCCGACCAAACCACTTTCCACGCACCAGGGAAATTTGACCCAGCTACTGGAAGGTTAGAAAACGACAGCTGCAGCGATAATATTCCACCAAAATACCAAGAGGTGTTTGGAAATACATTGTTAGAATTGGCAAGAGAAAATAAAAATATTGTGGGGGTAACTCCAGCAATGGCAAGTGGTAGCTCCATGGACATAATGATGGCGGAAATTCCCGAACGAGTTTTCGATGTAGGCATAGCCGAACAGCATGCTGTTACTTTCTCTGCTGGTATGGCAAGCGACGGATTATCAGTGTATTGCAATGTCTATTCTTCGTTTTTGCAAAGAGCCTACGATCAAGTTATTCATGATGTGGCATTGCAAAAAATTCCTGTAATTTTCTGTATAGACCGTAGTGGACTTGTGGGCGAAGATGGCTCAACACATCATGGAGTTTTTGATATTTCATTTTTAAGACCAATTCCAAACCTTATTATTGCTTCGCCAATGGATGCACACGAACTCAGAAATATTATGTTCACAGCACAAAATATTAAAGATTTGCCCATGGCAATACGCTATCCAAGATGGAGGGTTAACTCCTGCGACTGGAAAAATGAAATGAAAGAGATAGAAATTGGTAAAGCAAGAGAAATAAAAAAAGGTGAAAAAATAGCCATAATTTCCTATGGTCCAATTGGTTGTGATGTTGTAAAAGCAACGGATAAGCTTGCCAAAGAGAGTATAAATCCTTCGCATTATGACCTAAGATTTGTAAAACCATTAGATGAAGATTTACTTCATACAGTTTGTAAAAACTACTCCCATATTATCAGCATTGAAGATGGGGTGAAAAAGGGAGGTGTGGGAAGTGCAATTGTGGAGTTTATGAGCGAAAATGGATATACCAATAAAATAAAACTACTTGGAATTGACGATGATTTTGTGGAGCACGGCTCTTTGGCATCTTTGCACAAAGAGTGCGGAATAGATGTAGATTCCATTGTTGAAACTGTTAAAACTTTTTGGAATGATTAAGCCAAATAAAATTGAAATAATGTCTCCTGTGGGTTCGTATGAATCGCTACATGCAGCCATACAAGGAGGTGCCAACTCTGTATATTTTGGTGTGGGCAAGCTCAATATGCGTTCCCGTTCCAGTGCGAATTTTACAATAGAAGATTTGCACGAAATTGTTAGAATTTGCCAAGAGAATAATATTCGCTCCTACCTAACTCTAAATACCATAATTTATGATGATGAGCTGGAAAATATGAAAAAAACTGCCCTTGCAGCCAAAGAAGCAGGCATAACAGCTGTAATAGCCTCCGATACTTCGGTTTTGGGCTTCCTGAAAAGTATAGGATTAGAGATACATCTTTCAACCCAAAATAATGTTAGTAATATTGATGCAGTGCGATTTTGGTCGGCGTTTGCAGATGTTATAGTTACTGCTCGCGAACTCTCCCTAATTCAGGTTCGGGAAATTGTAGAAGCCATCGAAAGAGAAAATATCACAGGTCCATCTGGGGAGCTTGTTCAAATAGAAATTTTTGTCCATGGAGCCTTGTGTATGGCGGTTTCGGGCAAGTGCTATATGAGCCTCGATCAGCTGGGATATTCCGCCAATAGAGGTGCCTGTTTGCAACCTTGCCGAAGGGCATATCATGTTAAGGACTACGACGATGAAGTCGAGTATCTGGTTGACAATAAATACATTATGTCGCCAAAGGATTTGAACACCATAGCTTTTGTGGATAAAATTATGGCTTCGGGTGTTAAGGTTTTCAAAATTGAAGGTCGTGGACGTTCGGCTGAATATGTAAAAACTGTAACACAATGCTATAGAGAAGCAGCCGATGCTGTATTAGACGGAACATATAGTCAAGAAAAAATTGACGGATGGATGAAACGTCTCGAAAGCGTTTATAATAGAGGTTTTTGGGATGGATATTATCAAGGTCGCAAAATAGGAGAGTGGACAGAAAGATATGGCTCGCAAGCAACACGCAAAAAAGAGTATTTGGGAAAAGTGAATAACTATTTTTCAAAAATTCAAGTTGCTGAAATTAAAATGGAAACTGGCGAGCTAAATGTTGGCGACGATATTCTTATTATGGGACCTTCTACTGGTGTTATAGAACAAAAAGTTGAAGAAATTAGAGTAGATTTAAAACCTGTAGAAAAAACCGAAAAAGGCGATGTAGCTTCTATTGCTATTAGCGAATTGGTTCGCCGTGGCGATAAATTGTATAAATGGGTTGAAAATATTATCGATCCATTGGCATAAATCATAAAACAATTTTTTTATATCTACGTTTCTATTGTTATAAAATACTAAATATCAACAATTTGCCACTTCGAATTTATTTTGTAATTTTGCAAAAAATTGGATATGAACAAAAGAATATTACATATAGCACTTAGCCTAATTTTTGCTCTATTTCTGTACTCAGCTGATGCTCAAGTAAATAAATTAGGTAAAAAATCTGTTTCATTTTCGTCAACGGGCAATAAGTGGAACCGCATTCGACAAGGAATAATGTTTGGTGTTGGTTCCGATGTTGGAAACAGTGCTTTTGTAGGATTAGGATACGGGGCTAGCCAATATTTTGGTGTTAGTAATGTTTTTATGCAACAATCGTTAGCCTACCAAATTAGCTTTTTAGACAATACTATAAAACATAGTATTGAAGTCTCTTTGCACAACAATTATTTTGGCGGATTAGATATTTCTCCTATGGTTTGGGGTGGTAGCTTAATGTTTGTAAACGAAGATGAATATGGTCAATTGTTCTTACGACCTGAAGTGGGATTGGCATATCCATTCAAGTATCGTTCTAGAGCAGCAGAAGAGAAAAGACTTACTATTCTGTTGAACTATGGTTATAATTTTAAATTGTTCGAAAGACGCGACAATTTAGGTGTAGGACCACATTATATCAGCCTGAAATTTTTATTTACAATTTGGACTTTCAAAGAGATGACATTCTACTAGTATTAGTCATTCTTTCCAAATTTCATCAAATAAGCTTTTATAAAATCATCTATTTCTCCATCCATAACTGCCTGAACATTAGATGTTTCTATGTTTGTTCTTAGGTCTTTCACCATTTTGTAGGGGTGCATAACATAGCTCCGAATTTGTGTTCCCCACTCAATTTTTGTTTTGCTACTCTCTAATTCATCTTTTTTCTCCTGTTTTTTTCGGAGTTCAATTTCGTAGAGCATAGATTTAAGCATCAGCATTGCTTTTTCACGATTTTGAATTTGAGAGCGGGTTTCTTGGCACTCAATAATAATTCCTGTTGGCTGGTGATGCAGTCGCACTGCTGTTTCAACTTTGTTCACATTCTGTCCGCCCGGACCACTCGACCTGTATGTATCCCAACTTATATCGGCAGGATTGATTTCTATTTCAATATTTTCATCAACAACGGGATAGACAAAAACAGAGGCAAAGGATGTGTGTCTTTTGTTTGCCGAATCGAAGGGCGACAATCTAACCAACCTGTGAACGCCAATTTCGCTTTTCAAAAATCCGAAAGCAAAATCGCCTTCAAACTCTATTGTTGCCGATTTTATTCCAGCACCATCGCCCTCTTGGCGGTCTATCAGTTTTGTGGTAAAATTACTTCTTTCACCCCAGCGCAAAAACATTCGCATTAGCATCTCTGCCCAATCCTGACCCTCAGTACCACCAGCCCCCGGAGTGATATTCATAATAGCCGAAAGCTTGTCCTCTTCGCCCCCCAACATATTACGGAACTCTAAGTCTTCAAGGAGTTTTAAGCTTTTTTCATACGATTTTTCTAAGTCCGATTCTTCAACTTCACCCATCTCAAAAAACTCTTGAAATACCAATAAATCATCATAAGAATTTTGTAAATCCTTATACGATTCTGTCCAAACTTTAATGGAGCTTATTTGCTTTAATAATTTTTGTGCCTCCTTGGGATCGTCCCAAAAATCGGCACTATGTGTAATTGCCTCTTTGGCTGAAATGGTCTCTAATTTTTTGTCAATGTCAAAGATACCCCCTCAGGCTCTCAATGCGTGTGCCAAGCTCGTTTATATCGTTTTTATCTATCATTGTCTTGGTTTTTTATTTCCTTAATAATGTCGAAAACTAAATTTAATTCAAATCCCCTTTGTTGAAAATATGATGCTATTTTTTGCTCTTCGGCAAAGTTAAGAGTTTTTAGTTTTTGAATCCTTTTATCTATCTCAATTTTCAAAATTTCGATATACTCCTCATCTTCAATGCTTTGCATGGCTTTGTTGATAAGATAGTTGGAGATTTGTTTTTGTTTTAAAGCATGTTTTATTTTGATTCTGCCCCAACGATTTTGCCTCAATTTTCCCCTTGTGTATGCCAATACGAACCTCTCTTCATTTAAGAAATTTTCTTGAATAAGCTGTGCAATAATCCATTCGGCAACTTCGCTTTCTTGTTTCCATTCACGAATTTTCAGTCTCACATCATATTGACATCTTTCGCTATAGGCACAGTATTTTCTGGCTTTTTCCAGTGCATTTAAAGGAGTGATAATGTTCTCTTTTCTCGAACGCATAATCACTACATTTTTATCATATCATCATTTTTGTTGAAAAAGTGATATTGTAAAACTGTGTATGAATTTTGGGGTACAATTTTAATCCATTTTCCATATTTAAAGAACCATTTTACCCTGATGGAATAGATGCCTTTTGTTAGGTAGGAGTGTACTACTTGGCTCACCCTTAGGGTTAATTTATCTTCGTTTTGTTCTCTAAATAGGTATGACAAATCATTTTCAATATCGTCGGCAAGCAGCACACTTGGCTTCACTTCGCCGGTGCCATCGCAGCATGGACATTTTTCTAATACACTAACATTTTTCTCGGGTCTAACCCTTTGACGTGTTATTTGTACAAGTCCAAATTTGCTGGGGGGTAGAATTGTGTGCTTGGCTCTATCTTTTGCCATAAAAGTTTTCATGGCTTGATACAAAGCTCTTCTATTTTGCCCCAAATGTAGGTCGATAAAGTCGATTACAATAATTCCACCCATATCTCTAAGCCTAATTTGTCGGGCAATTTCTTTTGCCGATTCCATATTTACCTCTAAGGCATTTTCCTCTTGGGTGTTGGCAGAATTGGCTCTGTGTCCGCTGTTTACGTCGATGACGTGAAGTGCTTCAGTGTGTTCAATAATCAGATAAATTCCGCTTCGGATGGTAACAATTTTGCCAAAAGAGTTTTTTATTTGTTTGGAAACACCAAAATGTTCAAATATTGGGAGTTTGCCTTTATAATGCTTTAGGATTTCGGCTTTTTCGGGGGCATTATTTAGTAAGTATGATCTTGTTTCATCGGCTAAGGTGTCGCTATCAACGTGAATAGCATTGAAAGATTCGTTTAATAAATCGCGAATAATAGCTGATGTTCTATCTATTTCGCTTATGATTTTTGTGGGTGGCACAGCATTATGCAGTCGCTTTATGGCTGTTTCCCACTTTGCAACCAATTGTTTTAGGTCGTTATCTAGTTCGGCAACCTTTTTGTTTTCGGCAACAGTACGAATAATAACGCCATAGTTTTTTGGTTTTATGCTTTGCACAAGTCTTCTGAGTCTGGAACGCTCTTCGCGATTTTTAATTTTTTGCGAAATGGATACTTTGTCAGAAAAGGGTACTAAAACTAAGTATCTTCCAGCAAAAGAAATTTCGGTGGATATTCGTGGTCCTTTGGCCGAAATGGGCTCTTTTGCCACCTGAACAAGTATATGCTGACCAGTGCTTACAATTTGAGAAATTTTCCCACTCTTTTCAATTTCAGCTTCATACTGAATTTCGTTCATGGAAATGTGATCGCTCCCTTCAGAAATAAATCTTCTAACGTATTTATTTATGGTGTTAACATTGGAACCTAAGTCCAAAAAATGTAAAAATGCATCCTTTTCGTAGCCAACATCTACAAAAGCAGCATTAAGACCAGTCATAATACGTTTTACCCTCCCCAAATAGACATCGCCAACCATGTGCTGGGTATTGGATTTGTCTTGATGCAACTCAACCAATACCTTATCTTCGAGCAATGCAATTTCAATATCTGATTGCTCTGAGTTAATTATAAGTTCACGTTCAACTGTGGTAGTCATATGATTAGTTTAATAATACAAGTTTAGCCAAAGAATTTGTGCTGTTGTGTATTTTGGAAAGGTTAGTTTAAAATGAAAAAACAAAATACACAGCCTTGAATAATGCCATGTATTTTGTTTTTAGAAAGAAAATATACTATTTTTTCTTTTTATGTCTGTTTTTTCTAAGGCGTTTTTTTCTTTTGTGAGTAGCCATTTTGTGTCTTTTTCTTTTTTTTCCGCTTGGCATAGTATATAAATTTTACTTGGGTTAATGTCTTATTTTACTGTATTTTTTACCTTATTTACGAATGATTTCGAAGGTTTAAAAGCTGGTATGTGATGTTCTGGTATTGTAATAGTCGTGTTTTTTGAAATATCACGGCCAGTTTTTTCTGCTCTTTTTTTAACAATGAAACTTCCAAAACCTCTTAAATATACAGGCTCATTACGAGCTAAAGAAGATTTAACTGAGCTCATAAATGCTTCAATTGTTGTCTGTACTGCTATTTTCTCAATTCCAGTTTTGTTTGAAATTTCGGAAACAAGTTCTGCTTTTGTCATGGTAATAATATTTTAAATTAAATTTTTTATTTGCTTTTTTCGTTCATAACTTTAAGGTTTGCAAAGATATAAGCTTTTTTTGAACAAAAACTAATAATAGATAAAATAAGTTGATTTTTATGTTTTTTAGCTCCTAAAATTAAATAAAACCTTATTTTTTTCGGCAAATTAAGAATGTGTTAAGGTTTTTTTGATCGTTTTTCAAATAATCACCTCTCAGCCAAGTCTGTTTTTGTGAAATGTAAATTACAGATTCTTAGATGTTTATAAGTGGTGATATTTTATAATCAGAAAATAATTTCAATATTTATTCCATTAAAACTAAGTCGAAATTGCAAATAATTTGTTGAAATATGTGTCTATAAAATAGAAGTATGAGTAATAATTTAATTTATAAAACGTTCATAGTTTTTAATATTCTAATACAATTCATACTTTTGTAAAATAAAATATTGGAATGAATAAAAAGATATATACACTTCTCACAATGCTTTTTGTTTTAAGTCAATCGCTTTTGGCTCAGCAAGCTGGTTCATCTACTTATAGGTTTCTGCTAATGCCCAATTCGCCTCGACTTGCAGCAATGGGTGGTGTTATGTACAATAAATATGATGAGGATTTTTCTTTAAGCTTGCACAATCCTTCGCTTTTACAAGAGGAAATGGGTAAGCAAATTTTGCTAAGTTTTATTGACTATCCCAGCGATATAAGTGCCATAAGTGCTGCCTATGCCCATAATTTTGAAAAGATTGGAATGCTCTCTGCCTCAATAAATTATCTCAATTATGGCAAGTTTCTTGAAGTTGATGAAATGGGTAATGAGTATGGAAGTTTTTCAGCTCAAGATTTTTTTACACAAATTTCGTGGGGACGTGAATTGGACACAAACCTTTATATAGGTGCCAGTTTGAAATTGATAAATTCAAAATATTACAATTACAGCTCTTTTGGTGTGGCGGCTGATGTGGCAACAACTTATGTTATTCCGTATAAAAGAATATCCATGTCGTTATTGGCTCAAAATGTTGGACGACAAATAATTACATATGCTGGGAGTAGAGAAAAACTTCCTTTTTCGATTAATGCTGCTTTTTCGCAAAAACTTAAGCATGCACCTTTTACATATTCAATTGTTTGGCAAAATCTTACCAATTGGGATTTGACCTTTAAAGACCCCAACGACCCTACAATTCAGCGTGATGCCATCACTGGAGAAATAATTGAAAAAACCAATGCTGGAAAGTTTGTGGATAAAACTCTCCGACATTTGGTAGTGGGAGTGGAGTTTCAGCCCTTAAAGGCTTTCTCCCTTAGAATGGCTTATAATTATCAAAGAAGGCAAGAGCTGAAACTGCCCACACGTCCAGCTTTGAGTGGCTTTTCGTGGGGATTTGGAATTAGAATTTCGAAATTTCATTTCAACTATTCTCGTTCCATATACAATCCGGCAGGCTCGCCAAACCATATTTCAATTTCCACCCGAATTTCAGATTTTGTAAAATAGAGCGAATTTGCAAGACTTTTCCAAAGTTCCAAACTTTGGAAAAGTCTTGCAAATTCAATCTGAAGTTTATTTAACTATATTAATTTTTTCAGTTTTAATTACTTTCCCTTCAGATTGTAGTTTTACAAAATAGCTACCCGACACAAAATTATTGGTTTCGATTAAAATTTCGCCCTCTTTTTCTGTAATATTTTTTGAAAAATAAGTTTTGCCCCTTAAGTCATAAAT
>JAAYKF010000056.1 GCA_012522535.1 Bacteroidales bacterium | reverse complement strand
TTTAAAGAGATGGCAAAAGAGTATCCCAACGACCCCAATGTAAACTATTTTATGGGTATTGCCATGCTAAATCATGCTCCGCACAAAAGACAATCTATTGAGTATTTTGAAAACTCGGATAAGTTTATAAATAGTGCAGACAGAAATAGCGGAATGGCTTGTCCATCCTTAAACGAGTACTACACAGCCGTTGCACATCAAATGAATGGAAATCACGAAGAGGCTGTTAAGCATTTTGAGAATTTTGAAAAAGTTTATCCGGAAAAATATACTCCTTTCAAAAACGATTTTGATGAGAAATTGGCTTATAGTCGCAGTTTCTTAACAGACGATCAGTTGGCCAACGAAATGGCGGATGACAATGTTATAAAAAAGGAGTTGGTTATAAAAGTAAAACGTGATTTTAGCATTGTTTTTCCTGAAATTAAGGACAGGGTAAAAGATGGAAGCACTAATAAAGGTGCTGGTTACGACAGAATTGAGCACTCTGTGAGTGGATACTACTACACAGTGCAAATTGGTGAAGGTTTTATGAATGAAGAGTATTTTGAAAAAGCAGGCGACTTTAGAGTGTTTAGAGGTCAAAATTCAAAATATCCACGTTATTTAGTGGGTAAATTTGCCAACAATAGTGATGCTCAAAACAAGCTAAATGAACTTAAAGGCTTGGGCTATGAAGATGCTTTTATAACTAAATTTAAGGGTGCAATTCATTAAATATCGGTCTATCACTAAATTTGAATATTAAAAAAACCTTGAAAGTTTTAAAACTTTCAAGGTTTTTTTAATGTCTTCTGTTGAACATCAATCCAATTCTAAAATTAATTCCCTCCAATTTGGATTTGCTGGTGTTGCTAAAGGCGGGGGCGTAATCTATAAGAGAAATTAGATGAAATTTGTCGGACATTTTATAGGTAAGTTGGCAGTATGGAAATGCATATAAAAATCTTTCGGAGAAGAAATCGGCATCACTAATATGATTGTTTTCTATTTGACTTATGTGCATACCTTTAATAACTCCAGCACCACTCCATATTCCAATGCCCAATTGAAAATGTTTAATGTCGTAAACATATTCTCCAGATACTCCAAAATAGGTTTTGCGAATATTACTATTGTTGGAGTAGTTGAGTGTGAGCCTGTTACCCATTATAGTAGTGAAAAAGTTTTTATGTAAATAAATGCCCATTCGTCCGCCAATGGTATTGGAGTGAGCATTTGTATTTGTAAATTGATTATCTACCTTATATAATCCGTATCCATAAAACATACCACCGCTATAATTGATGGTTTTTTGTGAAAACAGAGAAAAAGAGAATAAAATAAATGTAGTTGTTATTAGTAGTCTTATGATTAAATTTCTCATTTTTTTATTTATGGATTTGGAATTGGTGGTGGAGGAGGTGGGGTACTGGCGAAGATATTAGCCAATTCTGGCACATTTCCGGCTTGTTCCCATCCGGCCATTCCTTGTTTCCACACCAAAGTATTTCTGTCAAACTGTCCATTAGACATCATTTGTTGTAGGCTAGCCATATTAAATGGTCCTTGTTGTTGACCATTTACAGCAATATGGAACTGTATCTCTCCGGGGATTGGAGGTGGTGCAGCGGCAGCTCCCTGTTGTTGCACATTTTGCTGTTGTACATTTTGTTGTTGTTGTTGTATCATTTGATTAGCCATTCCCATTCCCATGGCAAGTCCCATTGCGTCAGAAGCCATGCTGTGTCCTCCTCCTTCTGCCGAAGCCTTCAAAGAGTCGGCAAATTGGAATTGGGTATATTTGTTCAAATCGCCAACAACGCCCATGCTTGTGCGTTTGTCCAATGCTTTTTCAACCTCTTCTGGAAGTGAAATGTTTTCCACAAGAAATTTGGTTATATCAATTCCATATTCAGAAAAGTCGTTGGCTATAATATCGCTAATATCTTGCGAAAGTTCGTTGTAGTTGGCAGCTAAATCCAAAGCAGGTATTTTAGACTCAGCCAAGAAATCTGTAAATCTTGTTAAGATTAAGTTTCTTAGTTGGTCTTCTATATCTTCGGTTCTAAACTCTGGATTGGTACCAGCTATGGTTTTAAAGAAAATTGAAGCGTCGTCTTGTATTTTGAAACAATATGATCCAAATGCTCTTAAACGGATAGGTCCAAATTCAGCATCGCGAAGCATTATTGGGTTTTTTGTACCCCATTTTCGGTTGGTAAATTGGCGTGTGCTAACAAAATAAATATCAACTTTAAATGGACTATTAAAGCCATATTTCCAACCTTGCAATGTGGTTAGAATGGGCATATTGTCTGTGCTGAGGGTATGTAGTCCGGGTTGGAATACGTCAGCAATTTGCCCTTTATTGACAAATATAGCCACCTGCGATTCTCTCACGGTGAGTTTGGCACCATTTTTAATTTCGTTTTCATAACGAGGAAATTTCCAAATAATGGTGTCGTTGCTGGAATCGACCCATTCAATGATGTCAATTAATTCTCCTTTAAGTTTTCTAAATAATCCCATATTAATTTTTTTTCAAATATAGTGTTTTTTTTACAAAGTCAAATAAATTGCTATAATTTTTATTAGAATTTAATTTTTCCATTAAGAATTAAGCTTTCTACTTTATTACTTCCAAAGGAGTATGGCAAAAATTCAATGCTTGGTATCTCTTTGGTAATTATTAAGTTAGCTGTTTTTCCGGGTGTAATACTTCCAAGTTCTTGGCTTAGTCCCATGGCATAGGCACTATTTAGGGTAACGGCATTAATAGCCTCTTCGGGTAGCATTTTGTATTTTATGGAGCCCATAGAAAGCACCAATTGCATATTGCCCGAGGGTGATGAACCCGGGTTGTAGTCGCTGGCAAGTGCCAATGGTAGTCCAGCATCGATAATTTTACGTGCAGGAGCATAAATAAGTCCTAAGAAAAAAGATGCTCCGGGGAGAATTGTGGGCATTGTTTTGCTGTTTCTAAGTGCTTCAATTTCGTTGTCGCCAACATATTCAAGGTGGTCAACCGAAAGGGCATTATGTTTCACACCCACCTGCACACCGCCGCTGTAATCAAGCTCGTTGGCGTGTATTTTGGGTATAAGTCCATACTTCTCAGCGGCTACTAAAATTCTGTCGGTCTCTTCAACGGTGAAAAAACCTTTATCGCAGAATACATCAACATAATCGGCAAGTTCTTGCTCGGCTACAAGTGGTAGCATTTCGTCGATAATCAAATCAACATATTCCGATTGTCGTCCTTTATATTCCAATGGAACAGCGTGAGCTCCTAGGAAGGTGGATTTTATTCTAAGTGGCGATTTTTCTTTCAATCTTTTAATAACTCTAAGCATTTTTAGCTCATCTTCGGTGCTAAGTCCGTAGCCACTTTTTATTTCAACAGCTCCTGTTCCGTACGACATAACCTCTTCCAATCTTTGCCAAGCCTGTTCAAAAAGCGAATCTTCGGAGGCATTGTGAAGTCTTTTTGCAGAATTTAAAATACCACCACCTCGTTTGGCAATCTCTTCATAGCTCAAGCCTTTTATTTTGTCGATATATTCAATTTCGCGGCTGCCGTCATATACAATGTGTGTGTGCGAATCGCAAAAAGCAGGCATTACCATTTTGTTGCTTGCATCGATAACAGTGGATAAACCATTTTTTTCAATCTCTTCAAGTCTCTCTTTCTCTGTCATAGTGCCGTATGAGGCTATTTTGTCTTCTTTAATAAAAAGCCAAGCATCGTCAATTGTGTTGAGTTGCGACATCTCTTTTCCAGCCTTATACAAAGGAGGGTTGTCTTCCACTTGAATAAGTTTCTTGATGTTCTTAATAATAATATTCATTCTTATTGTTTTTTTCTACAAACCTAAAAAGATTTTTCGTCAAAATTGATATTAGATTAATAATTAATGTTAGACTATTGTTAAAAAAACCTCTTGTGGTTCTTTTTAATAGAGAGAAATTTATATTTGTTGTCCATTAAAAAAACTAATATAATTATGAAACTAAAATTATCGGTATTAATATTATTGGCGTCCTTTCTTGTGTTCAATGCAAATGGTGCTGAAGTGAATAAAGATCAGGCACGTACGGTCGCACTAAATTTTATTAAAGAGAAGTATGTGGTTCGAGGTATAGAAATCCCTCACGACCTTAGCGTAATCTCCATTGAATCAATATATAACGAAGAGTATGATAGGGAATTGATATATGTGGTAAATGTTTCCCCCACTGGTTTTGCCATGGTGAGTGGTGATGATAGAATGACCCCAGTTTTGGGATATTCTTTGCAGTACGGTGCTGATTTAGAAAACATGGCACCTTCAAACCGTTGGTGGATAGGCTTATATGAGCAAGAGGTCTTGAAAGTTTTGAAAGAAGATGTAGCTTATGAAGAGGAATATACAAGTCAATGGGACAGACTTTTAGTAGAAAATTTTGAGCCACCCATGCCCAAAAGAAACGTCATAGTAGAACCTCTTTTAACCGCTATTTGGAATCAAGATAGATATTATAATCGCATGTGTCCTATGGACGAAGAGGCACCATCGGGATATGATGGAAGAGTGCCCAATGGCTGTGTGGCATTGGCTACTGCAATGGTGATGTATTATCATCGCTACCCCGATAATGGTGTTGGATCGCACTCGTACAATGCTGGTCAATATGGAGTTTTATCAGCAAATTTTGCCGATAGCCATTTCGATTGGGATGCAATGACTGATGTATTGTCCACTTACAACAGCAATGTAGCTAAGTTGATATATTACTTGGGAGTGGCAGTTGAAATGGGATATGCAGCTGAAGGTTCTGGCTCTCATACCGAATATGCAGCTTCTGCAATGAAGAATTATTATAAATATTCCAGTGCAATTACCACAAAAACTAAAAGTTATGGCACCACAAACGCACAGTGGATTGCCATGCTAAAGCAAAATATAGATGCACGCCAGCCGATGATTTATTCAGGCTTCGGACAAGGGTCTGGTGGTCATGCCTTTAACTGCGATGGATACGACGATGAAGATTTTTTCCATTTTAATTTTGGTTGGGGTGGAACTGGTAATGGTTTTTTCCCAATTACTGGAATTTCTCCGGCAGGTAGCGATTTCACAAACTACCAGCAGGCAGTAATAAATATTAAACCCAATGTGATGGTGAACAATTGTCCAGAAATGAAAACTTTAGTAGCTTCATCTGGAACAATTTCTGACGGTAGCCAGTCGGAAAACTATGAAAATAATAAAGACTGTATGTGGCTTGTGGCTCCTTTCAATGCTACTTCAATCACATTTACATTCTCAATGTTAGACACTGAAAACGAAAATGATATAATTACAGTTTATGCTGGTGAATCCACCGATGATGAAGTAGTAGGTGTTTTTTCGGGTAATGAGATACCCAGTAGCTTCACCGTTGATGGTCCAAAAGCTTTGGTGCGTTTTCAAACAAATTCATCAGTAACTAAAGATGGGTTTTTGCTAAGCTACAAAGCAACAATTCCTACAAAATATTGCAGTGCGACAAATCTAATTAAGGAGGCATCGGGAGTTATTGAAGATGGAAGTGGTGATTTAGATTATAATAATAATACGTTCTGTCGTTGGTATATTCAGCCAACAGGAGCAAGCAAAATAACGTTTACTTTCACCGAGTTTGATGTTTCAGTAGAAGATGAGGTGTTGATATTTGATAGAGGATCAAATCCTCCAGCGTTAGTTGCAAAATATTCAGGTACAAATATTCCTCCACAAGTGGTCATAAATTCTGGAAAGATGGGAGTGGAGTTTGTAACAGATAACAAAAGTGTAGCACAAGGTTTTAAAGCCAACTGGACCTCTGGCGAATTGGGAATTTCGGAGATTGATGGAGTTTATGCTATGGCATTTTATCCCAATCCAGCCACAGATATGCTGAATCTTCAAATAAGTGGAGAAGCAGGTGATGCTATGATACAAATTATGGATATGACTGGTAGAGTAGTTTATGATGAGAATATCTTTATTTCGGAAGAGTTTCAGAAAAATGTAGATATTAGTAAACTAAATAGCGGTGTTTATTTTATAGTTTTGAGTAATAATTCAGGTAGAATTAGCTCCAAATTTATCAAACGATAGTTGTGAAAACAAACATATAAAAAAAGGAGCTTTTGCTCCTTTTTTTATATGCTATCTATTGTGCCGATTTCTTTTGGCGTTTGCGATCCACCTCATTTAAGAGTATTTTTCTAATCCTCAAATGATTGGGTGTAACTTCCAGATATTCATCTTTGGCTATATATTCCATATACTCCTCCAATGAGAATTTTATGGCTGGTGCAATATCAATTTTATCATCGGCACCAGCAGCACGCATATTACTCATCTTTTTGGCCCTTGTAACATTGACTGTCAAATCGTCGGCACGAACATTTTCGCCCACAACCTGACCAGCATAAACGTTATCTAAAGGTTCGGCAAAAAACTTACCTCTATCTTGCAGTGCATCAAGAGAATATGCTGTAACAATGCCTGTTTCCAAGGCTATTAATGAGCCCAAATGTCTTCCTCCAATATCGCCTTTCCAAGGCTCAAAGCCTTTAAGTCTGTGTGCCATCACGGCTTCGCCCTCGGTGGAGGTTAAAAGAATATTTCTAAGTCCTATCAATCCTCTCGATGGGATTTCAAATTCCAAATGAACTCTTTCGTCTTTGTTTATAATGTTCACTATATCACCTTTTCGTTGCGTAACAGCTTCTATAACTTTACCAGAAAATTCTTCAGGAACATGAACAGTTAAATATTCAAATGGCTCACACTTAGCTCCATCAATCTCTTTTATAATCACCTGAGGTTGACCCACTTGTAGTTCGTAGCCCTCGCGTCTCATGGTTTCAATAAGTACAGAAAGATGCAGAATACCCCTTCCAAACACCATGAATTTATCTGCCGAGTCGGTCTCTTCAACCCTTAGAGCCAAGTTTTTTTCTGTCTCTTTCATCAGTCTATCACGAATGTGTCGAGAGGTGAGATATTTTCCATCTTTTCCAAAAAATGGAGAATTGTTAATGGAAAAAAGCATGCTCATGGTGGGTTCATCAACCTTGATGGGCTCTAAGGCTTCTGGGTTTTCGTAATCAGCAATGGTGTCGCCAATATCAAAAGATTCTGGTCCCAACAAGGCACAAATATCACCCGATTTTAAAGGGGTTTTAATGCGTTCTTTGCCCAAACCCTCGAAGGTATATAGCTCTTTTATTTTAGATTTTACAATGTCGCCATTGTGTTTAACCAACGAAATATTCATCCCTGCTTGCAGTTCGCCACGCGATATTTTACCAATGGCAATTCTTCCAACATATGAAGAGTAGTCCAAAGAGGTTATCATCATCTGCGGTGTACCTTCTACAACTTTTGCATCGGGTATATGTTCCAAAATTGTGTCTAAAAGTTGAATAACATCGGAGCTTGGATTTTTCCAATCGCTACTCATCCAGCCCTGTTTTGCCGAGCCATAAACCACCGGAAAGTCCAGCTGGTCGTCGTTGGCATCCAAACTCATCATCAGTTCAAAAACAAGATCTACAACTTCGTCGGGACGGCAATTGGGCTTGTCAACTTTGTTTACTACAACTATGGGTTTAAGATTCAATTCTAAAGCCTTTTGCAAAACAAATCGAGTTTGTGGCATAGGTCCTTCAAAGGCATCAACTACTAGCAGACAGCCCTCTGCCATATTTAAAACTCTCTCCACTTCACCTCCAAAATCGGAGTGCCCGGGGGTGTCAATTATATTGATTTTGTAATCTTTATATCTTATGGAAACATTTTTTGCTAAGATTGTAATTCCACGTTCTCTCTCTAAGTCGTTATTATCTAATGTAAGTCCTTCCTGTACTTGGCTTTCGCGAAAAAGTTTACCTTGATGTAGAAGTCTATCAACAAGTGTAGTTTTGCCATGATCTACGTGGGCGATAATGGCGATGTTTTTAATTTTTGTCATAATTATATTTTATGGAGTTATTCGATTTTGCTGTTTGCAAAAATCAAGCTGCAAAATTACTTATAATTATTAGAGCCACAGCAATATGTCTAAGTTTTTTTACAAAAAAAGCCACCTTTTTTGGGTAGCTTTTAATATTTATGTTTTTAAACAAACTATGGTTGCTCCTTGGTAATTTTAACTTCAGTTCTGCGGTTGGTTTGTCTTCCTTGTGGATTGTCGCTGCCGTCGCTGTGTTTGTTTGTGGCTATGGGCTGAGTAGAGGCATAGCCTACGGCTGTAATGCGTTTTCCGTCAATTCCTTTTGAGATTAAATATTTACGAACTTCGTTGGCACGATTTTGCGATAGCCTCAAATTGTACTCATGAGTGCCTTTGCCATCGGTGTGTCCGCCAATTTCAATTTCAAGTTTATCTTTAATCTTCATGGCTTCTACCAAATCGTCCAATGTTTTGTGCGAAGAGGGTAAAATATTGTGTTTGTCAAACTCAAATTCGACATTTTCAAGAATGATTTTTTTACCAGGTTCAAAAACTATTTTAACATCCCATGCATAAACTTTTTCATCGGCAGGAATGCTAATATTATTGTAATTAATCTCTTCGGTGAAGTATTTGTAGTTTATTTCGTAGGTATCGCCAGAGGGAATTAGTATGGAAAATTGCCCGTTTTTATCGGTAACAGCTTTGTATGTTTTATTGTCTTTGTGTGCCACAAAGCTAACAGTTTCACCACTTAGAGCTTTGCCGTTTTCGTTGGTAACACTAACGTTAACTTGTGCATTTTCAAGGTTTGGACTAATGTTCTGACCACTAATATTATAAGCCATCAGGCTCAAAATTATAAATAATGATATAAATTTTTTCATTTTAAATGTTGTTTTCTATTAGAAACTATAATTCTTAAATATTGTTCAAAGATACAAATATGTTTTTAATCTACATTCACTTTCACTTAAATTATTTTTAAATTATTTGTCTTAATTTTGAACTTTAAATAAATAAAATGAAGATTGCAATAATTGGTGGAGGTGCAGCAGGCTTTTTTGCAGCCATAGAGTTGAAAAAAAACTATCACGATGCTGAGATTACTATTTTTGAGAAAAAATCGAAATTTTTGACAAAAGTAAAAGTTTCGGGAGGTGGCAGATGTAATTTCACCCATAATTCTGCTTCAATTTCTGAACTCTGTAAAAACTATCCCCGTGATGGAAGTAGATTGAAAAAGGTGTTTTCACAATTTTCGCATATAGATGCCCTAAAGTGGTTTGAAAATAATGGCGTTGATTATGTGATAGATGAAGAAGATTGTGTTTTTCCGGCAAGCCAAAATTCACAAACAATTATTGATCTATTTTTGAAAAAGACAAAGCAGAGTGGGGTAGAGCTTTTGAGTTCCACACCGGTATTGGCTGTAAATGCCCTTGAAGACGGCTTTGAGCTGATTTTGGAAGATGAGAAAAGATTATTCGATTATGTAATTGTTACTGTGGGTGGAAAAGCTGATGCTAAGTTTTATAGTTTTTTGCAGAACCTAAATCACACCATCGTAAGGGCTGTTCCTGCACTTTTTAGCTTCGAAATTGCTGATGCGAATTTGAAGTCTTTGATGGGTGTATCCGTTGAAAATGTTTTGTGCAGAATTAAGCAAACAAAATTTTCCGCACAAGGAATTGTTCTTGTTACCCATTGGGGACTCAGCGGACCAGCCATTTTGAAATTATCTTCCCTTGCCGCCAATTATTTGAATGAGCAGTTGTACAAGTTTGAACTATCCATGGCGTGGATTGGGCAGGTGAATGAAAATCTTATTATGGAAAAGATAGTTCAGATTTCTGAAAATGAGAGATTGAAAAACATAGGAAATACGCCCTTGGAAAATTTGCCCGAAAGATTGTGGATTTATCTTTTGAAAAAATCTAATATCGACCCCAATGCTAAGTGGATGTCCCTTAGCAAGCGTCAACTAAATCTTTTAGTCAGTAATGTTTGTGATGATAAGATTGATGTTTTGGCACGTTCGCGAACTACCCAAGAGTATGTTTGTGCTGGTGGAGTTTCCATTGCTGAGGTAGATTTTTTGACCATGGAGAGCAAGGTCCACAAAGGATTATATTTTGCAGGAGAAGTGCTTGATGTTGATGGTTTTACAGGCGGATATAATTTGCAAAATGCATGGTCAACGGCTTATGTTGCGGCCCAATTATCTAAAAAAGAGGAATAAAAAAAGGGAGTAAAACTTAAACTCCCTTTTTAACTAAACACAAAAATTATGAAAATTAAAAATTATTTTAAGATAAGTTTTTTCACATTAAAGTTTTCGTTGGTGCTAAGCTTCACAAAGTAGAAACCTGCTTTGTAGCCACTTAGGTCAAACTCTTCGCTAATAAATCCACCATTTGAATTAAGCTCCTTAGCAATACAAAGGCTCACCTTAATTTTTTGGGGACTAAGCAAAAAGTTTCTCCATTCTGAATAGAAAGAATTTAGTATCTATTACTCCTCTTAAATTAGCACTGAATAGTTTTATTTTAGAATTAAAAGATTCAGCATTTGCATTTGTAAACCTATTTTCATCAAAGAAATTTAAAATTGTTTCCAAGTGATATTTTATACTATTTGATGCAGTGTTAAAAACATTCATT